>CAYLQK010000031.1:0-15536 GCA_964385865.1 uncultured Clostridia bacterium
ACGAGGACTGCGCCGTCAAGCCTATGAACTGCCCCGGCGGTATGCTTGTGTATAAGCTTTCGCCCCACAGCTACAAGGATTTCCCCCTGCGTATGGCTGAAATGGGTCTCGTACACCGCCACGAAAAGAGCGGCCAGCTCCACGGACTGTTCCGCGTACGCTGTTTTACCCAGGACGACGCGCACATCTTTATGCTGCCCGAACAGATCACCGACGAGATCAAGGGCGTCGTGCGCCTGACCGACGAGATTTACAGACAGTTCGGCTTCAAGTACAAGGTGGAACTTTCCACCCGCCCCGAAAACAGTATGGGAACGGAAGAGGAATGGAACCTCGCTACCGACGCGCTCAGAAAGGCGCTTGACGAGCTCGGGCTCGAATACGAGATAAACGAGGGCGACGGCGCGTTCTACGGACCCAAGATAGATTTCCATCTCGAGGACAGCATAGGCAGAACCTGGCAGTGCGGTACGATACAGCTCGATTTCCAGATGCCGCAGCGTTTCGACCTCGAATATACCGGCGAGGACGGTCTCAAACACCGCCCCATAATGATTCACCGCGCAATCTTCGGTTCTATCGAGAGGTTCATAGGCATTCTTATCGAGCATTTTGCGGGTAAATTCCCCGTATGGCTCGCGCCCGTGCAGGTAAAGGTTTTGCCCATAACCGACAGAACTCTCGGTTACGCCGAAAGCGTTGAAAAGGCGTTGAAGGCGGCGGGCATACGCTGCTCGGTGGATAAGCGCAACGAAAAGATAGGCTATAAGATACGCGAAGCGAGAATGGACAGAATCCCCTATATCCTCGTCGTCGGCGACAAGGAAGCGGAGGAAGGAACGGTCAACGTCAACAAGCGCGGCGTAGAGGAAAAGGAGACCTTGCCGGTCGAAGCGTTCGTTGAAAAAGTCGCCGAAGAAAACGCAAAAAAGATAATTTTCTGAAAAACACGGCTGAAAAACGATTGACATTTAATCGGGTTAAGCGTAATATATTATCGTTAAGCAAAGGCAACCCCTTTCGCCTTACGGAAATTCCGTCTGGCAGATAATGTATTTTCAGCGGTATAAAACTGCTTATTCGCATTATGTCGGGTTGCTTGCAACCCGATTTTTTTCGGGCAAAATTTTTGAGAGGTATATGATTATAAAGGACTTATATTCCGTCAACGAAGCAATCCGCGACAGGGAAGTCAGGGTCATCGGCAGCGACGGCGCAATGATAGGCGTAATGAGCAGCCGCGACGCCCAGCGACTTGCCGACGAAGCGGAGCTCGATCTGGTAAAAATTTCTCCCAACGCCGTTCCGCCCGTATGTAAAATTATGGACTACTCCAAGTTTAAGTACGAGCAGGCGAAGAAAGAAAAAGAAAACCGCAAAAATCAGACCGTAGTGGAAATTAAGGAGATTCGTCTCTCTATGACGATAGACGTAGGCGACATTGCGGTAAAGACAAAGCAGTGTCTCAAATTTCTCGAATCGGGCAACAAGGTAAAGGTTTCCATCAGAATGAAGGGCCGTGAAAACGCCCGTTCGTATCAGGGCGTAAAAGTTATGCAGGACTTCTTCGAAGGTCTCGGCGGCAAGGCGGTTCAGGACAAAAAGCCCACTACCGAGGGAAGAAATATCATAATGATGCTCTCACCCGTAAAAGCTTAACTAAAATTCGTAAATATTTCATTGGAGGATAAAAATATGCCTAAGCAGAAGTCGCACAGCGGCACAAAAAAGCGTTTCTGGCTCACTTCGACCGGCAAGGTTAAAAGACCTCACGGCGGCAAGAACCACAAGGCTGAAACCAAAAACAGAAAGAGAAAGAGAAATTTGCGTCAGAATACGCTTGTTTCGTCTACACAGGAATCCAACGTAAAAGCGATGATTCCCTATAAAGATTAAAGGAGGACTGAATTATGCGTATTAAGAGAAGTGTAAACGCTTTGAAAAAGCGTAGAAAGATATTCCGCCTTTCCAAAGGCTATTTCGGCAACAAATCCAAGTCGTACAGAATCGCCAGCGAAGCGGTTATGAAGTCGCTCAATTACGCTTATATCGGCAGAAGGCTGAGAAAGCGCGATATGCGCAGCCTGTGGATCGCGCGTATCAACGCGGCGGCCCGTATCAACGGACTTTCCTATTCCAAATTTATGCACGGTCTCAAAACCGCGGGCATCAATCTCAACAGAAAGGTGCTTGCCGATCTTGCCGTAAATGATTCAAAGGCTTTTGCCGAGCTTGCTGCAAAGGCTAAACAAGCTTTATAAAACAGATTGAGCCTTTAAATTAAAGGCTCAATATTTTATAGTGGGAAAGTGGTTATTACGTCAAAATCAAATCCGCTGATAAAGACTGTAAGCTCGCTGGCGGATAAAAAATTCAGAAAACAGCTCGGTCTCTATCTCGTGGAGGGGTTAAAACCCGTCAGGGAATGTATCTTTGCCGGATCGGAGATAGAACGCATAATCTGTACCGAAGCGCACGAGCGCGAATTTGCGGGTGCGACAGTCGTCAGCGAGTCGGTTTTTAAAAGCGTTTCCGCCGAAGTAACGCCGCAGGGCGTAATGGCGGTAGTGAAGATTCCGCGCGAAAAGGACGCGCCGCCCGAGGGGAGAAGTCTGCTTTTGGACTGCCTTCAGGACCCTGGCAATCTCGGAACCGTGATAAGAACGGCAAACGCGGCGGGTTACGGCGATATATATCTCGTAAACTGTACCGACCCGTATTCACCAAAAGCCGTGCGCGCAAGTATGAGCGGTATTTTCTTCGTAAACATACACAGCGGCACGCGCGAACGTGTGCTCGAAGCGCTTGAAGGCGTTCCGCTCATCTGTGCGGATATGGACGGGGAAAACGTATTCGACTTTGTTCCGCCGAAAAATTTTTGTCTTTGCATAGGCAACGAAGGCGGCGGGATAAGCGAACAAGTTAAAAGCAGGGCGGCGTATACGGTCAGGATACCTATGCGCAAAACCTGCGAAAGCCTGAACGCGGCGGTATCCGCAGGTATAGTAATGTATGCGCTCAGCAACAATATAAAGTTATAAAGAGAGGTCAAAAAATGTCAGGACATTCAAAATGGCACAATATACAGGCAAAAAAGGGCAAAACCGACGCGGTGCGCGGCGCGATTTTCACCAAGATAGGCAGGGAGCTTGCGGTTGCGGCAAAAAATAACCCCAACCCCGAAACCAACTCCAAGCTTGCCGACGTCATCGCAAAGGCGAAAGCCGCAAATATGCCCAACGAAAATATCAAGCGTTCGATAGCCAAAGCCGCAGGCGAACTCGGCGATAAGGACTATAAGGAGCTGACGTACGAGGGCTACGGCGTGGGCGGTTCCGCAGTAATAGTCAAGACCCTTACCGACAACGTAAACCGTACCGCGGGCGATATCCGTTCCACGATGGGCAAAAACGGCGGGCAGATGGGCAACAACGGCTGCGTTTCGTATATGTTCGACAATAAGGGCGTAATCGTTATCGAGCGTACGGTCGCTCTCGACGAGGATACGATGATGGAGTACTGTCTCGAAGCGGAGGCGGACGATTTCACGGCGGAAGACGACGCATATGAAATCTATACAACGCCCGAAAAGTTCTCGGAAGTGAGAAAGTATTTTGAAAGCAAGAACTTGACTTTCCTCGAAGCGGCTATAAAAATGGTTCCCCAAAACTACATCACTCTCGACGCGGACAAGCTCGAAACGTTTAAAAAGATGCTCGACAAGCTCGAAGAGCTCGACGACGTGCAGGACGTTTACCACAACGTAGAGCTGCCCGAAGAAGAGGAAGAGGATTAACCGGATGCGGAGAATATGCGCGGGTCATAAATTTTGGGAATAAATCCCTTTTTAAGGACGATAAATTTTATAAGCGCGGCGTGCTTTTGTCAAAGCACGCCGCGCTTACAATCCATATCCGAAATCAGTTTTTATAGTCAGTCCGTCCCAAAAGGTAGTCCGCCGAAACGTTGAAAAAATCCGCGATTTGTTTGAGATACTCCAAAGAGGGCAGATTGTTGCGTTTCAGCCATACGTGAATAGAATTGCGCGAATAACTACCGCTGTTAGTGATATCGGCAATTTTCAGTCCGTTTTCCCTCTGCAAATGTATAAGTCTGTTATGGAACGTGTCGGGGTCTGTTGCCATTTCAAACGAGCGGTTGTCTGTTTCCCCCAAGAGATAATCGATGGAAACTTTCAGATAATCCGCAATTTTTATCAGCGACCGCACGCTCGGAACGATACCGTAATTCGTTATGTTTGAAATAACGTTTTTGCTTAAACCTACCCGTTCCGCAAATTCGCTGTTGCTGCACTTACCGCCTTTGCAGTCCTCGTCCGCAATCAAGTCAATCACCCGTTGCTGAAAGGCGGCTGAAACGTTTATGCTGTCCTCAGGATTTTTCGACATATTTCTACAAAATCTCCCCTTTTACGACAAAAAAATACGCCAAACAACACTTAACAACCGACGTTAAAAATGTTATTATATGTATGAGCCGAATGTTTGTTATGCAATCTAAGTTAACAAAAACAGGATAGCTCATTTTATTGCGGCATATGTTAACTAAAAGTGTATGGTTAACATAATGGTATGTTATGCGGTTTGGGTTTATGCCTATCTAAAAAATAAAAAGGAGAATTTAAATGTTAACTAAGGAAGAAAACTTAAAATGCCTTGCGCAATGCGTATATTTGGGAATGCTCGTTGTTGACGGCAACGTCAACCGCGCGGTCTATGAAAATATGAACCGCGTTGCCGAGGAAATTTATAGGCGCTACATAGCATCAAAGGGGCAGGCGGCTTCGCCCGAGCAAGTGACGGACAGGCAAATAGCTGATCTGCACGACAGACTGTACGATGAAACGAATAGCATTTTCGAAGATTTCAAAAGTTATGCGGCGCTTGAAAAAATTAACTGTATCTTGAGTTCAGCTCAATGATCGATTTTTAAATGCGCTCGGATTGCATAAAAGAATTAAACTTACCCAAATTATCTTTACAGGCGTTACGCTTTATTATATAGCTCTTCCTTTAAAGCGGCGCGTACGCCGTTTTTGCGGAAGAGCAGGGGAGTATCCGTATTCGGGATACTCCCCTATGAATTTTTACGCGCGTTCCGTCGTAATATATATTATGTGTAAAGCGGCTAAAATCAGGTTTTCGATCTGCCTTATTCTCTCCGTAGCCGTCTGCGTTGCGGCTGCTTGTATGGTCTTCGTAAAAAGCGGCGGCGCGCAGGCGGATGAAGAAAAAATCGTTCTTAAAATTTGGCAGATTGACAGTTTCGAGGGCGGCAAGGGTTCCCGCGCCGATTTTCTCGTCGGTATCGGCGGGGATTATTCACAAATAAGCGGCTGTTACGTAACGGTCGTCTCGCTCTCGGCGGAGGCGGCGCGGGACAATCTTGCCGCGGGCGTCATACCCGACGCTATCTCCTACGGCGCCGGCGTGTACGGTCTGGAAAGTTTCATCACGTCGTATACGACCTGGTGCTACGGCGGTTACTGCCTCTTGTCCCTCGACGCCAACGCGGACTTTTCGGACGCGAACGCGGAAAACACGGTAATCAACGCAGGCAAGGAAAATCTCGTCGGTGCGGCGGCGCTGTTTTGCGGACTTCAGAACGCTCCGCTTGAAAAATCCACAACCGCGTACGTCAGTCTCATAGGCGGCGGGTATAAATATCTGCTCGGCACCCAGCGCGATATATACAGATTAAAGACCCGTCGGGTCTCCTTTTCAATAAAGCCGGTAACCGCGTTCAACGACCTGTACCAGAATATTTCCGTTACGGCTCAGGGAGAACGCGCGGCTTTGACCGGCCGTTTTATAGATTATCTTTCAAGCCGCGCTAACGAGGTGTCCGCGCTCGGTCTGCTCGCAAACGGAGCGGTTTACGAGGACGAAATGCGCGAAATGCAGGGCTTGACCTACGATTATACGCTGACGACCCCCGTGAGCAAGGACGCGAGAAACGAGCTTGAAAGCGCCGTATCTTCCGCGGATATAAATATGTTGAAAAATCTGCTCAAATAATTGAAAAACGCAAAAAAAGATGATATCATTAAAGAGGTGGCATATGCGCAAAAACCGTAAATTGCCCTACGTGCCCGAAAGCGTGCGTACGGAATACGGCTTCAGCTTTGCAAAAAACACCGCGTACGGCTGCGGCGGAAACGCAAAAGTCGCATATTTTCCCGCCGGCGCAAGACAGCTTGCCGCGGTATACGACTTTCTCCTATTCAACGAAATAAAATTCGTAACCCTCGGCAACGGCACGAACGTCCTTGCTTCGGACAGAGATTTCGACGGCGCGGTGATATCCACGATAGACCTTAAAGGCATTTACCGCACGGGCGCAAACACGCTGTTCTGCCGCGCGGGCACAAAAGTAGCGGCATTGCTGAAATATTGCGCCGGCAACGGTTTCGGCGGACTTGAATACCTCGCGGGCATACCCGCGACCTGCGGCGGACTCGTCCTTATGAACGGCGGCGCAGGGGGTAAGTATGTGGGCGAAAACACCGTCGGCGTAAAAATTTACGACGGCAAATTCCGCAGACTCTCAAATAAAAGTTGCCGATTCGGTCAAAAATACAGTGTAATGCGCGATAAGGACTGCGTCATATTCGGAGCGGAGCTCTCTTTCACGCCCGACAGCCCTGAAAATATCCGTGCAAAAATTGCCGAACGTCTCGCCGCGAGGGCGGGACAGCCGTCGGGCAGAAACTGCGGCTGCGTCTTTAAAAACGCCGGCGGCACAAGCGCGGGCAGGATTATCGACGAAGCCGGGCTCAAAGGTCTTTCGGTGGGCGGCGCGTTCGTCAGCGAAAAGCACGCCAATTTTATAATCAACACGGGAACCTCTTCCTCCGACGTGTTCGCGCTCATCAAAGAGGTGAAGCGCGCCGTTTCGGAAAAGACGGGCATAGTCCTCGAAGAAGAGGTGGTTTACATAGGAGATTTCAATGATTCTTTCGGCTGATTACCATACGCATACGCCATATTCCCACGGCAAAAACACCGTGCTCGAGAACGCTCTTGCGGCAAAAGCAAAGGGGTTGAAAGAGATTGCCATCACGGATCACGGCTTCAATCACCTGATATTCGGTTTAAAGCGAAAAAAGCTTTCGGCTCTGCGCGCCGAAATAGACGAAGCGGAAAAACTGACGGGGCTGAAAGTGCTGATGGGAATGGAGAGCAACCTTATATCCATCGACGGCGAAACGGATATGCGGGAGAGCGATCTGCAATATTTCGATATCTATCTTTGCGGTTTGCACGAAGTGCTCAAATATAAGAGCTTTTCGGATATGTACAGCCTTATGATAAAGAATTACGCCGCGTACAAGTGCGGTAAAAAGCCGTCGGACAAGGTCGTCAGGGACACCACGGCGGCGTATATAAACGCAGTAAAGAACAACCCGATAGATATAATCACACACGTCAACTACAAGTGTTACTGCGACCTTGAAGAGGTTGCCAAATGCTGCGCGGATTACGGCACTTACATTGAAATCAACACCAAAAAGCGCCACGTCTCGGCTGGAGAACTGAATAAAATGGCGGCGACGGGCGTAAGGTTCGTGATCGACTCCGACGCGCACTCGGCGGACAGGGTCGGGGATACGAAAATCGCCGAGGAATTGCTTGCCGAAGCCGGCATCCCCCTCGACAGGATAGACAATATAGACGGCAGATTGCCTAAATTCAGGTTCGCCGCGTACAAGGCGGAAAAATTATAATATGCTTAATTTTACCGAAGAAATCAAAAACGAAATAGCGTTACGGCGGGGCGATAGAGATACCCGGCTTGCCGAGCTTTCCGCGTTCATACGCACCAGCGGCAGCGTCATATCGCGGCAGGGCGTTTACGGCTTCGAGATAATCACCGGGAACGAGAGCACCGCGGAATATATCTCCGATATGCTTGAGGACTCGTTCAGGTTGCATCTGACCGTTTCGGGCGCCAGGTTCGACGTGATGAGCGGCAGGGACAAGCTCACTTTCGAATGCGTGGGCGAAGCGGCGGAAAACTTACTTTTAGAACTCGGCATACTCGGCGAGGACGGCGAGGGGAAATTTCTCAATCTCGGCATAGACGAAAAACTCGTCGCGACCGAAGAAAGCAAAGCGGCGTATCTCAGGGGCGCGTTTCTCGGCGGCGGCAGCTGCACCATTCCAAACGAGGGCACTTACAGCAGGACCGGCTATCACTTCGAAATAGTGTTCTCGAACAAGGTTACGGCAAGCGATTTCTGCGAACTTCTGTGTTCGTTCGAAATTCTCGCCAAGCTCGTATCGCGCAAGGACGCCGCCGTCGTATACGTGAAGAGCAAAGAGGTCATATCCGACATTCTCCACGTTATGAACGCCGACTCCTGCCTTGAAAAGCTCAACAAGATAGTCGAGCTGAAAGACAGGACTAACAACGAAAACAGAGTGAACAACTGCTCCGTTTCGAACATAGACAAGACGGTAACCGCGTCTGTAAAGCAGGTCAGGGCGATAGAGATAATCGGCGGCACCGTCGGATTGCAGAGCCTCGACAAGATGCTTTTCGACGTCGCGGAAGCCCGTCTTGCGGATAAAAACGCGTCTATGCAGGAGCTTGCCGAAAGGCTTGAAATAACAAAAAGCTGTTTAAACCACAGAATGAGAAGGATCCTCGAAATTGCGGATTCGCTCGGCGGGGACTGAGGAAAGTTAAATGACCGATTTTGTACATCTTCATCTGCACACCGAATATTCCCTGTTGGACGGCGCGTGCAAGATAGACAATTTAATTGAGCATTGCAAAACTAACGGAATAGACACCGTATGCATAACCGATCACGGCAATATGTACGGTACCCTTCAGTTCGCGGAAAAGGCGGCGCAGGCGGGTCTGAAATACATAATCGGCTGTGAATTTTACGTTACCAAGGATATGACCGACAAGTCGTCCAACACCGCCGAACATCTCATTCTGCTCGCCAAAAACAGGAAGGGATATATCAACCTCGTCCAGCTGGATTCGATGGCGTTCGTGGACGGATTCTACTATAAACCCAAGATAGACTACAAGGTTTTAAAGGAACACTCCGAGGGGGTCATCTGTCTCTCCGCGTGCATAGCGGGCGGTATACCGAGGCGGCTTTTGAACGGCGATTACGACGGGGCGAAACAGCTTGCGCTGTATCTTCAAGAGATTTTCGGCGACGATTTCTATATCGAGGTCCAAAACCACGGTCTTGAAGAGGAGCTGCGGGTTCTGCCGCTGCTTGTAAAGCTTGCCTCGGAGATAGGCGCGGAGATAGTCGCAACCAACGACGTGCACTACCTCATAAAGTCTGACGCGGAGATGCAGGACGTTCTGATGTGCATTCAGATGAAAAAGCAGCTTGACGACCCCAAGCGGATGAAATTCTCCACCGACGAGTTTTACTTCAAGACGGGGGACGAAATGGCGGCGCTCTTCCCCAACCTGCCGCGGGCGATATCTAATACGCGCGTCATCGCCGACAAAGTGGTCGAGCCCGCCTTCAATCTGAACAAAAAGGGCTATCCCGAAAAGGATATGACCTTAATACCTACCTATACGCCGCCCGACGGAAGCACCTCGGAACAGTACCTCAGAAAGCTCACCGCCGACGGACTTGTAAGGCGCTACGGCGCCCCGACCAAGCGCGAACTCGACAGGGCTGATTACGAGCTGAATATCATATGCAGTATGGGCTATGCGGACTACTATCTCGTCGTGTGGGACTTCATAAACTGGTCCAAGGAACAGGGCATACCCGTAGGTCCCGGGCGCGGTTCGGGCGTAAGTTCCATCGTCGCATACTCGATAGGGATAACCGACGTCGAGCCCCTTCAATACGACCTGCTCTTCGAGCGTTTCTTGAATCCCGACCGCGTGTCGATGCCGGACTTCGATATTGACTTCTGTACGGACCGCAGAGAGGAAACCATAGAATACGTCCGCCGCAAATACGGACGGGAAAACGTGTGCCAGATAATAACTTTCGGCACGATGGCGGCTAAAAACTCGATAAAGGACGTCGGCAGGGTAATGCGCGTGCCGTATTCCGAAACGGACAGACTTACCAAGATAATGGACGGCAAGACGTCTATCGGCGACCTTCTCGGCAGAAGGATAGAAGGCACGCGTAAAAAGTACGAGGAGGAAACCGACGAGGACAAAAAAGCCGAGTTAGAGAGCAAGCTGAACGAGCTGAAAGCGGCAAGGAACGGCGAGTTCTGCGAGATTTACGAAACAGACGACACCCTACACCGCGTAATCGATATGTCGTTAAAGATAGAGGGAATGCCGCGTCAGACGGGTATGCACGCCGCGGGCGTCGTTATCTGTCAGAAGCGTATTGCCGACAACGTTCCCCTTTCGAGAAACGGCGAGGATATCACCACTCAGTACGTCGCTAAGGAAATAGAGTCGCTCGGAATGCTCAAAATGGACTTCCTCGCGCTCGTAACTTTGACCGACATCAAAAAATGCCTTGACTACATCAGGGAAGATTACGGCGTGGAAGTGGATTTCAACAAGATAGGCTATAACGACGCGGGCGCGTACGCTCTCGTCTCCGACGGCGATACCGACGGCGTGTTCCAGCTCGAAGCCGGCGGAATGAAGAGGTTTATGAAGACGCTCAAACCCGACTGTCTCGAAGACCTCATCGCGGGCGTTGCGCTCTACCGCCCCGGTCCTATGCGGTTCATAGACTCGTTCTGCAACAGAAAACACGGCGTCGAGCAGATTTCCTACGACTGCGAGGCGGAAGAGAAGATATTGAAGGTTACTTACGGCATACCCGTCTATCAGGAACAGGTTATGCAGATTTTCCAGTACCTTGCAGGGTTCTCCCTCGGCGAGGCCGACCTCGTCAGGCGCGCAATGGGCAAGAAGGACAAAAAGACCCTGATGGCGCAGAAAGAGAAGTTCATCAACGGCGGCATAAGCGACACTAACGGCAGCGAAATCAAGGGCTGCGTGAACAACGGTATCTCCGCGGAGGTTGCCAATAAGATATTCGGCGATATGGAGGGCTTCGCTTCCTATGCGTTCAACAAATCTCACGCCGCGGCGTACGCGGTTCTCGCCTATCAGACGGCGTGGCTGAAAAAGTATTACTGCAAAGAATTTATCTGCGCCCTGTTAAATAACAGACTCAATAAGATCGACGAAATAACCAAATACGTCCTCTATTTAAAGGAAAATGGCTACAAAGTTCTGCCGCCCGACATAAATAAAAGCAAGACCGCTTTCTCCGTCGAGGGCAACGGCGTGAGGTTCGGACTTTCTGCTCTCAAGGGCGTGGGCCAGGCGGTCATCGACTGTATAATAGACGAGAGGACGAAAAACGGCTCCTTTACCGATTTTCCCGACTTCATTTCGCGCTGTATCGGCGTGCTCAATTCAAGGGTAGTGGAAGGACTGATATTCTCGGGCGCCTTCGACGAGCTCGGCGTCTGCCGTTCGCGCCTTGCGGCGGTCTACGAAGAGCTGTGCAACAGGGCGAAAGCCATCAATAAACAGCACAATAGCGCGCAGATGAGCCTGTTCGGGGATATTATCGAGGAGGAGAAACTCGAAGTCGAGTATCCCCCGCTCCCCGAATACGAGCTGAACGAAAAGCTTTCCAAGGAGAAGCAGGTGCTCGGCGTCTACGTCAGCGGACACCCGTTCGAAAAGTACGCGCACGCCTTCCCCGACTGCACTTTCGACTGTTCTTTCCTCGATGACTACGTTGAAGACGAGGACGGCTTGCGCACTTACAACCGCATAACTGACGGTATGCGCGTGTCTATGGCGGGCATTATCTCCTCGTTCAGGCGCACTACCACGAGGCGCGGAGGTGCGTTTATGGCGTTCATCACGCTCGAAGACGTGTACGGCAGCATCGACTGCGTGTGTTTTCCCGCCGCTTACGAGAAGTTCAAGGGTGAAATTTCAAACGACAGGATCGTAAAGGTCAAGGGAAAACTCGACGTCGACGCGGAAAGGGGCGTTTCTCTGTTGATAGACGACCTCGCCGCCGTCGAGGTTGAAGAGACTGCCGAAACGGTGCGGCAGCAGGAAGAGCCAAAGACGAAAGTACTCTGGCTGAACGCGGGCAAACTCAGCGACGAGCTGTTCGACGAATTCGTCGCTATGCTTGGAAATTACACGGGCGAAACAGTCTGTAAGATTGTGCGCGGCAATAAGCGCTACCTGTTGCCTGCGGGCATAAACTATTGCAGGGGGCTTATAGCCGAGCTTTCGGCGTTCATAGACAGTGAAGATATAAAATACGTCGATAAAACCTGACAAAAATTGCGGGCGCAAATAATTTTTTAAAAATTGTTGTGTTTTTATAAACGGTATGATATAATCAGTCTCGGAAATGATGAAATGCAGTTCTGTGCGGCGAGGGGGCTCAGCAAGAACGGAAGACTCAATCGGAGGATAGTATGAAAAGAATAGGCTTGCTCACAAGCGGCGGTGACGCTCCCGGTATGAATGCTTGTATAAGGGCGGTCGTGCGCACCGCACTCTATTACGGGATGGAGGTCTACGGAATAGAACGCGGTTATCAGGGACTCATCGACGACGAGATGGTTCCAATGGAAATGCGTTCGGTGTCCGATATCGTCCAGAGGGGCGGTACGAAACTTATGACGGCGAGATGTCTTGAAATGCTCACCAAAGCGGGGCAGAAAAAGGCTGTTCAGACCCTCGAAGCGAGGGGAATAGAGGGACTTGTAGTCATCGGCGGAGACGGCTCTTTCAGGGGCGCCAAATGCCTTTCCGAAGAGTACGGCATACCCACGATAGGTATTCCCGGAACGATAGATAACGACCTCGAATATACCGACTACACTCTCGGCTTCGATACGGCGGTAAACACCTGTATCGACGTAATAAATAAACTGCGCGACACTATGACTTCGCACGAAAGAATATCTGTAGTCGAGGTTATGGGCAGGCGCTGCGGCGACATAGCGCTGTTTGCAGGCATAGCGAGCGGAGCGGAAATAATCGTCGTTCCCGAAGTCGTGTTCGATCTCGACGACATAGTTATGAGAATAAACCGTTCGCGCGCAAACGGCAAGCACTCCAACATAATAGTAGTTGCCGAAGGCGTGTGCACGGCCGACGAATTTGCCAAACAGTTGCAGTCCGTAACCACTTATTCCGTGCGTCCCACGACGATCGGGCACATTCAGCGCGGCGGTTCGCCCTCTATGGCGGACAGAATGCTTGCGGCGCAGTTCGGAAACAAAGCGGTAAGACTTCTCAACGAAGGCATCGGCAACAGGGTTGTAGGTATCCGTAAAAACGAAATCATTGATATGGATATTATCGAGGCAGTAAGTATGAAGAAAAAGTTCAATTATGAACTTTACGAAACTCTTCAGATGATTTCAATGTAAAAATACCAAAGCCGCTGTATCTTAGCGGCTTTTTCAATGCGGGAGGTATCGGTTTATAAGGGGGATTTTTAAATGATACTTGCGGTTTGTCCCAGTCCTTGCATAGACGTAAATATGGAAGTCGACTCTCTAAGCGTGGGAATGACCAACAAAATCATAAGCAAAAGGGTGTTTTGCACGGGCAAGGCGCTAAACGTGGCGATAGGCCTTGCAAGACTCAAGGCGGACGTCTTTGCCACGGGCTTTATGTACGAGGAAAACGGCACTATGTTCGAGCACGAACTCCACCGCGAAGGCGTTCCTTACAGGTTCGTCTGGAACAAGGGCAGGGTGCGCGAAAATTATAAGTTCATCGACCGCAAATCGATGCTCACCGAAGTGGACGACGTGAGCCCGGAGATAGGCCCGGAGAAACAGGACGAACTGATTTCGCTCGTTGCCGAGCTCTCTCAAAAATGCGACGCTATCGTGGTTTCGGGCGGGCTTGCAAAGGGTATGGGCGCGAATTTCTACGCTAAAATACTGAACGCCGTTCCTTCCCGCGTGATGAAAATCGTCGACACCGAGGGCGAAAGGCTGATCGAATCGTTAAAGTGCGGCGTCAAACTCGTAAAACCCAATTTGGAAGAGTTGGAAAACACTCTCCGCAGACCGCTTAAAACGAGGGAAGATATGCTTTCGGGCTGTCGTGAAATTTTGGATAAGGGCGCGGAATACGTCCTTCTATCCCTCGGAAAACGCGGCGCGCTGATCTACGACGGCAACCGCAGTTACTGCTGCAAAAGCGTAAACGTCGCAATGAATTCAACCATAGGCGCAGGCGACGGAATGGTCGCGGCGGCAACGAACGCCCTTTTAAAGGGCGGTTCTATGAAAGATATACTGCGCTGCGGCGTCGCGGCGGGCACCGCCGCGGTAACTTTGCCCGACAGCATATCCTTCAAAAAGGAAAAATACGAAGAAATTCTTGCCGGTCTGACCGTGGAAGAGTTCTGATTTTGCGGAGTTTAGAATGAGTGAAGAAATAAAGGTAAGTTGCGGTTTACCCGAAAGTCTCAAGGGAAGCGGCGCCGCCGAAATTCAAGGCGCTATAGACGTCGATAAATATCTCAAAAGCAGCGAGTGCGGTTACGACTTGTGCCCGTCTTACGCACCGTTCTGCGCCTACTGCGACAAATCTGCGCCCTATCCCTGCGCGGAAGCGTATCTGAAATCTCTCAGACCGTCGTCGGCGGACGGCAGAATTAGGATAGCCGTATTGAGACGGAAAACAAACTGAAATCTACAAAAAACAAACTGAAATTTAAGGGCGGAGTCTATAGCTTCGCCCTTAAATTTTGCAAAAGCCGACGTTTTTAGCTTTACCGCAAAATATCCGCCTATATACGTCCCTTTCTATGCGGGTGAATTTTGAAAAATGTGGAAGAGGTAAAATTTCGCTCAAATCAACTATTTGGCTTGACATTTCTTGCGCTATTTTGTAATATATGTATGCCGATAAATCGGCATTATTTTTTATACAGCCATATCTGCGCGGTAAAAATCATAAAAGGAGGGACGCGATGAAAAGAACGAAAGTATTATTTACGCTGCTTTTCGCGGTATTTTTTATGCTGGCGCTAGCGCTTTCCCTCAGTTTTACTGCCGCTATGGCGGAACACGACTGTTGCGGCGAGGTCTGTCAGATCTGCGCCGAGTTGCAGGTCGCGGACGCCGTCTGCGGGGGCGGCGGAACGGAAGTTTTGCAGACGCAAACGACCGTGCGGTTCGCGCCCGTAAATACGCTTGACGACTGCGCAAAAGACGTCTCCTGCGCTGCGGATTCACCCGTTTCGCGCTGCGATATCCTTACAATTTAAGCGCGCCGGAAAACTCGCGCCGCAGTGCATAATGCGGCGCATTTACCCGTTTCGGCGCATTTATATCCCTTTTTGAGGGAAAAAATTATTAAATTATAAGGAAATAAAAATGAAAAAAACAATAGCGTTGATTTGCGCTTTTATAATGAGCCTGACCCTCTTTGTCGCCGCGGGGTGCAGCCCCGTCGGCAGCGGTAAAAAGACGATTGTCTGCACTATTTTCCCGCAGTACGATTGGGTTAGGGAGATACTCGGCGAAAAT
>CAYLQK010000032.1:0-15311 GCA_964385865.1 uncultured Clostridia bacterium
AAATTAAATAAATTATATCTTGTCATTGGAAAAATTTCAACGTTTTTGCATTAGATTTTTTATAAAATTTCTACTTTTTCGGGAAAGTATCGGCGGCAAGCGCCTCGCGCGAACGTGGGAGCGTTTCCGCGTCGGGAATAACAACACGGTCGGTGAATACATTCACCGACCGTGTGTGTGGTACTCCCGCTGGGAATCGAACCCAAAACTGACCCTTAGGAGGGGTCTGTTATATCCATTTAACTACGGAAGCGTTTTATGCTACGGCTGTAATGCTTGCTAAAAGCTCAATACCCGATCGGGCATTTAAAAAGCGAGCGGAAACGCTCGCTTTTAGCTTGCCGTATAAATAATCACGCCATTGCGTTAAGCTTTTTTGCAAGTCCCGATTTCTTGTTAGCGGCGGTATTCTTTTTGAGAACGCCCTTAGAAACTGCGCCGTCGATAACGGAGCAGGTGTAAGGGAACTTTTCGGTTGCGGCAGTCTTGTCGCCCGCATTGACCAAAGCAAGGAATTTTTTAATTTCAGTCTTTACTTCGGATTTAATAGCCTTATTTCTCTCCGTTTTTTTATCGATTACAAGAACGCGCTTTTTCGCTGACTTTATGTTAGGCATTTACTATCTCCTTTGGGAACGTATTTACTTAATTTCTTGTGTAATTCTATCATAAAAATCAGAGGTTGTAAACTGTTTTTAATCTCCTTTTAATAAAATTTTTAATATATTTTTCTTACCATTAATATTAATAGTATAGTATGGAATCAGAGAATGAAAATAAGTCCGTCTGTGTTTTCGACAGCGGAATAGGCGGGCTCAATCTTTTATATGAATGCGTGCGCAGATTGCCCTGCGTTGATTTTACATACTTTTCCGACAATGAAAGGGTGCCCTACGGCAGGCTCACACATAGCGAACTGATTGAAACCGCGGACAAAATATTTATACGCATTAGCGAAGAGGAACCTGCGGCAGTAGTGGTTGCGTGCAATACCGTTACGGCGCACTGCATAGATTTTCTGAGAAAAAAGTATCCATTTCAGATAATAGGTATCCAGCCTGCGATAAAACCCGCGACGGCGGTTGCGGGTAACTGCCTCGTGCTGGCAACGCCGTCGACTGCGGAAAGCTCCTCATTCAATCTTCTAAAAGAAAAATACGGCAAGGGAAGAACGGTTATAGCGCCCTGTCCCGATCTCGCTGCCTTTATTGAAAATCATATATCCTGTCTTACCGATGAAGATATAATCCGTCATCTCCCCAAAATCAAAGCCGATAGCGTAGTACTCGGCTGTACGCACTACGTATTTGCGAAAGATATAATAAAAAATTTCTATAATTGCCCCGTATTCGACGGGATTTCGGGAACCGCCGACCATTTGGCTGAAATTTTAGGGATTTTTGACCACCGCGTTCCAAGGGCCCAAAAAGTAAGTTTTAAAAGTGGAGATATAGCTAAAAACCGCACTATATTTCACGATTTAATTAGAGGCGGAATGGAAATTAATCCCTAAAATCAAGTTTTAATCACGGATTTTTTAGAAATTTTTTGAACTTTTTTACTTAAAGTGGTTGACAGTGGTCATTTTTGGTGTTATTATATAGTCAGTCTATTAAAAAGGTTAATTTTAATGTTTTTTCTAACCGGCGAATACGATCATCAGATCGACTCGAAAAACAGAATAAGAATACCTGCCAAGCTTAAGGGGAATGAGGAAAAACTCTATTTCTCCAAAGGTACAAACGGCTGTATTTTCGTGTTCTATGAAGCCGCCGTTAAGGAAAAACTCGAAAAACTGGAAGAAATAAAGATTTCCGATACGGATAAGCAGAAGGGTATGAGGGCGTTCACAAAGTCGCTAAAACTTGTCGAGATGGACAATCAGGGCAGACTTGTTATTCCGCCCGAGCTTAAAATCTACGGCAAGATTACCAAAGACATCAAAATCTGCGGAGCGGGTTCGAGAATAGAAATTTGGTCGAAGGAAGTATATGACACGTACTTTGCCGACGACGACGAGAACTATGACGAGAACATCAGTTATCTGGATATCTGATTATGAAAGATTTTGTTCATATTCCTGTTATGCTCGATGAATGTATGGACGGCCTTAATCTGAAAGCCGGAGGTACTTACTTCGACGGCACGGTGGGCGGCGGCGGACATTCGTACGAAATTTTAAAGCGTACCGCTCCCGACGGGAGACTGATCGCTACCGATCTTGACGGGGACGCGATAGCCGCGGCAAGGCAAAGGCTTTCAGAGTTTGACGGAAGATTCGAAATTTACAAGTCGGACTATAAAGATTTTGACAGGGTTTTAAACCTTGCGGAGATAGACAGCCTTGACGGGGCAATACTCGATTTCGGCGTGTCGAGCTATCAGCTTGACAACGAGGAGAGGGGGTTCTCATATATGAAACCCGACTCGCCTCTCGATATGCGGCTCGACAAGACGGCCCCGCTTACGGCGGAAAAGATAGTCAACACCTATTCGCAGCAAGAGCTGACGAGAATACTCAGAGATTACGGCGAGGAAAAGTTCGCCTCCAGAATTGCCGCGAACATAGCGGCGGCAAGGGCGGTAAAACCGCTTAAAACCAGCGGAGAGCTCGTTGAAATAATCGAAAACAGCATTCCCGCAAAATTTAGGCAGAACGGTCCGTGCGCAAGAAAAAGTTTTCAGGCTATACGGATTGCCGTGAACGGCGAACTCGAAGGGCTGTACGAATGCATTCTCAATCTGACGAGAAGATTAAAAAAGGGCGGAAGGATAGCGATACTCACTTTTCATTCGCTTGAAGACAGAATAGTTAAGCAGGCGTTCAGAATGCTTGAATGCGACTGCGTCTGCGACAAAAGCTTGCCCGTATGCGTGTGCGGCAAGAGAAAAGAAATTGAAATTATCACAAAAAAACCCGTCTGTGCAAGCGTGAGGGAAATGGCGGTAAATTCGCGTTCCAAATGCGCAAAACTAAGGATAGCGGAAAAGATATAACTTGTGATTAGGAGAAACGGATATGTCAGTATCATCACCTGTTTTGGAGAGAAAAATCAATACGAGAAGCGAAAGCGGATACAGAAGCGATTCTTTCCGCGGTCCGGCTATGTCCGATGAGGAGGTTCATAATTCTCAGATAAGCTCTAATTATGCAAAACTTATCAATCCCGAATGCTCTCTCAACGATATAATTACAAGAGATACGGATGAAAGCAATTATGATGAGCTTTACGAAGCGCCCGCACGCGAGATATATACTCAAGGACCTTATCTTGTTGAAAACGCACGCGCTGACGCGGAAATATTCCGTGCGGACAGTATCATTAACAGAAGGGTGGCTGAAGCGGAGACTCCCGTGGCTATGGAAACGGAATCGGACGAAGAGGAAAACGAAGATCTCCGTCCCACCCAAACGACTATCCAATACAAGACTGCCGGAGTAAAAACGGCCGACGAGGGCAAAATCGAAATTCATTCGACTGCGCGCAAATCCGGTATTTCGGGTAAAGATAAAGTAATTATCGCCGCAATCGTCTGCGCCGTGATCGCGCTGTTTGTTCTTATAATCGTTAATTCGGCTATTATTTCCAATATCAATAATGATCTGAGCTCCCTTCAATCTTCGCTAACTTCTGCAAAGGCGGCGTATTCTAGTATAAGCGACGAAATACAGGAATATTTAACAAACCTGTCCGATACGGTAGCCGAATTTGCAGTAAGTAACGGAATGGGGCTCAAATAAGGAGACGGGAAAATAAAAAAAATTATTAAATCGGGATTTTCAATTACGGTTTTACAAAAGAGGTTATTGTCAATGGGTTTGGCAATAGCCTTTATTTTTTTCATTATTTTTGCGCGCCTCTTTTACGTTCAGGTCATTTGGGGCGCAGAGCTGCAATTAAGAGCCTCCGACCAGTGGAACAGGGAAATTCCCGTAATCGCAAGCAGAGGCGTCATCTCCGACCGCAACGGTGAGATACTTGCGGGTAACAAGACAACTTACAGCATCTTTCTGCGCCCTAACGCCGTACAGAACGCGGAGTACACCGCAACTATACTTAGCGGTATCTTTTCTCTCGACCCTGCGGCGCTGCTTGAAAATATTCAGGGCGGGAAAGTTTCCGAAATAACCGTGGTACGTCAGGTCTCCAAGGAAAATGTGGAAAAACTTGTCTCCTACGACTTGGCGGGGGTCTATTATTCCCGCGACAACACTCGGCAATACACCTATGACGACGCGCTGTGTCAGGTGCTCGGATTTACCTCCAACGACGGGTCGGGGCTGTCCGGTATTGAAAAGTATTACGATTACATAT
Source organism: uncultured Clostridia bacterium (assembly GCA_964385865.1). Lineage (GTDB taxonomy): Bacteria > Bacillota > Clostridia > Christensenellales > Borkfalkiaceae > Coproplasma. Next base: position 4,317 of record CAYLQK010000032.1, read on the forward strand.
TGAGCGGAACTGACGGCGAGATAAGTTATTCTACCGACATAGTGGGCGTTGAAACGGAAAATTCCGTTATTATTTACACCGAAGCCACGGCAGGGGACGAAATCAGACTGACGATCGACGTCGATATACAGATTGCCGCAGAAGAGGCTATGAAGAGAGCCTATTCAACAAGCGGTGCTAAATCCGTATCCTGTATTGTGCTCAATCCTCAGAATTTCGATATTCTTGCGATGGTAAATTATCCGTCATATGACTTAAACGAAGTGCCGAGGGATGATACCGAGTTGTTGAACGAGCTTTCGAGAAACAGCGTCGTGTGCGATATATACGAGCCCGGCTCAACCTTCAAGGTAATAACCGCGGCGGCGGATATAGAGGAATATCTCACCGGCAACAAGAACGCGTTTTCAACGTCTTATGTGTTCAACAGCAGCCGTACGCGTACCGTCGACGGCACAACCATAAAATGCTGGTCGGCGCACGCAAACGGAAAGCACACTAACCAAACGCTTGCCGACGCGCTGAACAACAGCTGCAACCCCTGTTTTACCGATATCGCGCTGGCGCTCGGGAAGGACACATTTTATAATTACCTGACCGCTTTCGGGTTCGGTAACGTAACGGGTTTGGATTTTAACGGCGAGGCGCTCGGTATGCTTGTGCCGCAGTCTTTGGTTCGTGGTTGCGATCTTGCGAGAATAGGCTTTGGTCAGACTGTTGCGGTAACGGGTATTCAGCTCGCCTGTGCGGTCGCCGCGGCGGTCAACGGCGGCAATTATTACAATCCTCATCTGTTAAAATCGGTGGTTTTATCCAACGGAAAAGTTGAGGAATACACGCCTGTATTGAAATATAAGCCCATAAGCGAAGAGGCGTCGTCTATACTTGCGGCTATGCTTGAAGGCGTCGTTACCGAGGGCAGCGGACAGAAGGCTTATATCGAGGGCTACAAGGTGGGCGGTAAGACGGGTACAGCCCAAAAGTACGAGGACGGGCACGTTGCCGCAGGTAAGTACGTTTCGTCGTTCGTCGGCTTTTTCCCCGCCGACAACCCGCAGTATCTCGCCCTGATAATTATCGACGAACCGCAGGGCACGTATTACGGCAGTGCGGTCGCGGCTCCCGTCGCAAAGGAAATTTTCGAAGATATAATTTCCATTAAGAATATTCAGCCGTTCGTATAACGGGGAGGAATTATGAAACTTGGCGAACTATTGAGCAACTTGGACTATAAAGAAATCTTCGGCAGTACGGAAACGGAAATTACGGGACTTTGTACGGACAGCCAAAAGGTAAAGAGGGGCGATCTGTTTTTCTGCTATGAAGGAGAAAAATTCGACTCCCACGAGTTCATTCCAGAAGCCGAAAAGTCAGGAGCGGCGGCAATCATATGCGAGCGGAAATGCGACTGCCGAATACCGCAGATCATAGTAGAAGACGGCAGGAAACAAGTGGCTGTTGCCGCGCGTGCATTCTACGGTTTTGCGGATAAAAAGTTAAAGCTTGCGGCGATAACGGGTACGAACGGCAAGACTACGACTACATATATGCTTGACAGTATTTTCCGCACTGCGGGTAAATCTGCCGCCGTGATAGGAACTCTCGGTATCAGCTACGCGGGGAAATTTGTCTCCCCCGAGCTGACGACCCCCGACCCCATATTTCTTCATTCCATCTTCGCGGATATGGTAAATTGTGGCGTGGAATACGTATTTATGGAGGTTTCGGCGCACGCGCTATACTTCAATAAGATAGCGGGGTTAAAGTATGAAGTCGGCATCTTTACCAACTGCACCCGGGACCATCTGGACTTTTTCGGGAATATGCGCGACTATGCCGAATGCAAAAAGACGCTTTTCAGGGACGGGAGATGCAAATTTTCGGTCGTCAATTCCGACGATAAAACGGGACAGCAAATAATCGGAACGGCGGAAAATATAATCAGCTACGGCCTTAAAAATCCTGCCGACGTATTTGCCGTGGATATCTCCGAGAAAATCAACGGAACGTCTTTCGTCATCAATCTGTTTGACGAACTCTACGAAATAAATCTCAATATCCCCGCGCTGCACAACGTCTACAACGCAATGGCGGCGGCTGCCTGCGCCAAAATACTCGGCATTGCGACGGACAAAATCGCGAGGGGGCTCAACGATTTAAAAAAGGTAACGGGCAGGCTTGAACGCGTTGCGCGGTACAAGGGCGCGGATATTTTCGTCGACTTCGCCCATACGCCTGACGGACTTGAAAAGTCGTTGAAAGCCTTGAAAAAGCTGTGTTCGGGTAATCTGTATTGTCTGTTCGGCTGCGGCGGAAACAGGGACAAAACCAAACGCCCCCTTATGGGCGCAATAGCGGCGGAGTACGCGGATTTTTGTATAATAACTTCAGATAATCCGCGGTATGAGGACCCTTACGACATAATATCCGAAATCGAGTCGGGAATTAAAGCTACGGGCAAAAAATACGTTACCGTAACCGACAGGGAAACTGCTACGGAATATGCAGTCAAACTGCTTGAAAAGGGGGATATTCTTCTTGTTGCGGGCAAGGGCGGTGAATATTATCAGGAAATTATGGGAATAAAACACAGCTATAACGATAACGCCGTAATAAAGAGAATAATCGGCTGATTTAATATGAAAGATTTACTCACAGGTATGCTTGCCGCATTTGTTGCGACGCTGTTTTTATCAATGATTTTGTTGCCGCTTTTAAGAAAATTAAAGGCGGGGCAGTATATCCTCGGCTACGTAAAGGAGCATAAAGATAAGGGCGGTACGCCAACTATGGGCGGACTTGCCTTTATCTCGGCGATAATAGGCGTAGGACTTTGTCTGCTCGGCATAAAGGACGGCAGAATCAATCTTACGCTCGCCGTAACTGGCGGTTTTGCCGTGGTGGGTTTTTTAGACGATTTTCTGAAAATCTACCGTAAAGACAACGGCGGTCTGAAACCATATCAGAAAATTCTCTTCCAGTTTGCCATCGCCTGTATTGCCGCCGTATATTGCTTTTTCAACGATCTCGGCTATCTCAATATCCCGTTCGGCGGCGGTATCAGCGTCTATATCGGTTGGGGAATAATACCGCTTGTGGTGTTCATATTCATAGCTACGGTCAATTGCGTAAACCTCACCGACGGACTTGACGGGCTCGCGGGCGGGACAAGCTGCGCTTATTTGTTTGTTTTCGGAATAATGCTCTATTTACAGTCAAACAAATCCGCCCGGCTCTGCTTTGTCGCCGTGGGGGCGTTGGCGGCGTTTTTGCTCTTTAACGTCAATAAGGCCGCAATCTTTATGGGCGATACGGGCTCCCTTGCGCTCGGCGGATTCATTGCGGGGGTATCGGTCTTTTCCGGCAATTCTCTCTATATCCCGATTTTAGGCATAATGTTTGTAATTTCGGGAATATCCGTCATCATTCAGGTAATATATTATAAACGGACAAGGCGCAGGATATTTTTAATGGCGCCGCTGCATCATCATTTCCAGATGAAAGGTTATACGGAGTGTAAAATCTCCTACGTGTACGGACTTATAACCGCGGTTATCGGAACGATATGTCTGTTGTTTGTGTGAGGGATAATGTATTTTAAAAACCAAAAATTTTTGATTGCCGGAATGTCGAAATCCGGAGAAAGCAGCGCTCGTTTTCTGCTCGGGCGCGGCGCCGAAGTTTACGTTTACGACGATTTCGTCAGTGAAAAAATAACCTCTTTGATGAACGAACTGTCTTCGCTTGGCGCGATTATCGTTACTGCGGAAACGCTATTCGAGGCAACTTCCGCCTGCGATATCCTCGTGTTGAGTCCCGGTATACCCATAGACAATGCGCTGCCCGTCGCTTTCAGAAAGCAGGGTAAGTCGATCATTGGCGAAGAAGAGCTCGGCTCGCTCTATCTCAGGGCAACGGCAATCGCCGTAACGGGTACTAACGGTAAAACTACAACCGTATCTATGCTGAACTCGGTGCTCGAAAGCAATGGGAAGCGCAGTTCCGCGTGCGGGAATATCGGCAACCCGCTGATAGGGGAAGTGGAGAATCTCGGGTTTGACGACTTTGCCGTTATAGAGGTTTCGTCTTTTCAGCTTGAAACGCTTTCAAGCCTGCGCCCCCATATTGCAATTATAACGAATATCACTGAAGATCACCTCAACAGGCATTACAATATGGAAAACTATATTTTTCTGAAGAGCAAACTACTCCGCAACTTACGCGAGAGCGAATACGCGGTTTTAAATTACGACGACGACACGGTAAGGGGATTTGCGGCGACGTTAAAATCAAAGTGCGTATTCTTCTCCGCCCGCGGCAGAGTGGAAGGGGCGTATCTTGAGGACGGAAGTATCTGTTTCGACGGTGAAAAAATTTTCGACGCCGAAGATATGAATTTAAAGGGTATACATAACGTCTATAACGCATTGGCGTGCGTTGCCGCAGCGCATATACTCGGTTTGGATAAGGAAAAGACGGCTTCGGCTATCTGCGACTTCAAGGGAATAAGACACCGTATCGAGACGGTCAGGCGCGTAAACGGAGTAACTTACGTGGACGACAGTAAGGGCACTAACGTGGACGCGTCCGTCAAGGCGGCGAGAACAATGTCCGAGCCCACCGTTATTCTTTTGGGCGGCAAGGATAAGGGGTACGACTATACGCCGCTTTTCCAGGCTCTCAAAGAGAGTAAAGTCGTTCACGCGGTTATGTACGGCGAAAACAGGTTCAAACTGCTTAACGCCGCCATTAAATCGGGATTCGTCAGTTTCTCTCTATGCGCCGAATTCGACACAGCCGTGCGGCTTGCGCAGTTTATAGCGAAACCGGGGCAGTCAGTGCTGTTAAGCCCCGCAAGTTCGAGTTTCGACAGCTTTTCCAACTACGAGGAGCGCGGAGAGGCGTTCAAAAGAATTGTGGAAGGTATAAATGAAACTTTTGAACAGTAAAAGAAAAGCGGGAGATATCCCGCTTTTAATATGCGTCTTTCTGATGGCGTGCTTCGGCTGTCTGATGATATATTCGGCAAGCTCGTACATAGCGCAGGTCCAATACGGGGACAGCCTGTTTTTCGTGAAGAAACAACTCGTCGGCGTAGTCCTCGGCACGGCGGCGATGATAGGATTTTGCTTTCTTCCTTATAAAAAATTGCAGAAATTCCGTTACGTCGCCATTATCGTCGCGGCGATACTGCTTGTGCTTGTGTTTGTGCCGGGGATAGGAATAACAAACTATGGCGCCACTCGCTGGATAGGGTTCGGCGGCGTGACCGTTCAACCTTCCGAACTTGCTAAATACGCCTACGCGCTGTTTGTCGCCGCCTATTTCGCCAAACATAACGAAAAAGTCAAGACGGTCAAGGGCGTTCTGCCCGTTCTCGGCGTGGGCGTCGGGTTCTGCGGTCTGATAATCATAGAGCCCAATATGTCCATAACGATGTGCGTCGGGCTGCTTATGCTCGGGCTTGTCTTTCTCAGCGGCACCAAATTAAAGACTTTCCTTATAATCCTGATACCGTTTGTGGTCGCGATACCCGTTCTGATTATTTTGGAACCATACAGATTACAGCGGCTCAGCGCGTTTTTGGATCCGTGGGCGTCCCCGAAAGACGAGGGGTACCAGCTTATCCAGTCGCTCTACGCCCTCGGCAACGGCGGGCTTTTCGGAACGGGACTGTTCAATTCCACCCAGAAATACAGATTTCTTCCCTTTGCCGAAAGCGATTTCATTCTCTCGATTATGGGCGAAGAACTCGGCTTTGTCGGGCTTTTAGTGTTCTTTTTATGCTGCGGTTTCATAATATACAGGGGAATCAGAATAGCGGGTAACTGTAAAAACAGATTCGGATATCTGCTCGCTTCGGGATTTACGTTGGTCTACGGAATACAGGTGGCGGTTAACGCCCTCGTGGTGAGCGGAACGATTCCGCCGACGGGTTTGCCTTTACCTCTGATAAGCAGCGGAAATACGTCCCTTATCATAACTATGGCGTCGATGGGGGTATTGTTTAATATTTCAAGAGGGGATTAACATAAAAATCCCGAAAATCCATATAATGGAGTATATTTACATACTCGGAGTTAATATGGAAAAATACATTATAAACGGAGGAAACAAGCTATACGGAAGCGTCAGGATACAGACTGCGAAAAATTCTGTGCTTCCCATACTTGCCGCGACGGTTCTTACCGACGGGAAAGTGAAGCTGTTGAACGTACCGCATATTTCCGACGTGAAGAATATGGTAAAGATTCTTTCTTGTCTCGGCTGTAAAGCGGTATACGATAAGGACGATATAATAATAGACAGTTCCACGGCGGACTGTTACGAAATACCAAGCGCGCTTGCACACGAGTTGCGTTCGTCCGTGTTTTTGCTCGGTTCCGTAATTTCGCGTTTCAGGATGGCAAAAATCGCCTATCCCGGCGGGTGCGATATAGGGTTGAGACCGGTAGACTTGCACCTTACGGGGCTCAAACGGCTGGGCGTAAAAATTACGGAAAGAAACGGCTATATCCTTTGCAAGTGCGATAAGCTCTGCGGAAACGAGATAATGCTGGATTGTCCCAGCGTGGGGGCGACGGAAAATATAATACTTGCGGCCGTCAAAGCGGAGGGGACGACGGTGATCAAGAACGCCGCGCGTGAGCCCGAGATAGAGGACCTTCAGAGATTTCTCAACGGAATAGGCGCAAAAATCAACGGCGCAGGAAGCGGAACTATCGTGATAGAGGGGGTTTCCGAGCTGAAAGGCTGTGAATTTCAGCCTATATCCGACAGAATAGAGGCGGGAACATATCTCATAGCGGCGGCGATGTGCGGCGGCGAAGTCTGTACCGAAGGGGTTTGTCCCGAAAACATCAGCTCGTTGATACATAAACTTAGAGAAAACGGTTGCAAAATCCACATAAACAGTGATAAAATAGTATTGGAAAATCACAGAAGACTCGCTTCGGTGAAAACGATCGAAACTCAGCCTTATCCCGGGTTTCCTACCGATTTACAGGCTCCGTTCACGGCGCTGTGCAGCATATGCGACGGGCATTCGATCGTAACCGAAAATCTGTTTGAGACGAGGTTCAAACACGTGCCCGAATTGCGTAAAATGGGCGCGGATATAACCGTCATCGACAGAAACGCGTTCGTGCGCGGTGTAGACAGGTTCAAGGGCGCCACCGTGATAGCGCACGATTTGCGCGGCGGGGCGGCTCTAGTCCTTGCAGGGCTTGCCGCCGACGGCAGAAGCGAGATTATGGACGTTTCCCACATCGACAGGGGGTATGGTTCTTTCGAATATAAACTGAGGAATCTCGGCGCGGATATTGTAAGAGTTACCGTTTAAACTATTATGAAGTACTTAAGAAAATTCATTGCGATGATGATAGGAATAATATTTTTTATCTCTGCCGTCATTTGCGTGGGAATGATTTTTGCGGTCAAGAATATAAACATTACTCTTTTGACTTACGAAGAAGACTATACGGAAAGTTATGAGCAATTAAAAGAAACTCTCGGCGTATTCAAGGGCGAAAGTATTCTTTTCGTCAGCGACGAACAGATTGTTGCGGCCGTCGAGGACAGCGACTATACCGTAACCGCCTGTCGTAAGATATATCCTTGTACGGTAAACGTAACCTTGAAGGAGCGGATAGAGACTTTTGCCGTGTCGGTGGGCGGTCAATATTCGATGTACGACAGCGACGGCAAATATCTCAGAACGGCCTACGAGAACGTCAATAAGAAAGACGGCTCGCCGAACGTTGAAGTTACGGGTATAGCTGTTGAGGAGATAGGGGATGTCGCGCAGATCGCGTCGGTTTTTAAAGCCGAATTCAGCACGCTTCGTTCGACCGTAGTCGGTATCGAGATTGATACCAATCCCGATATCGAACTCTATACGGAAAAACTGTACTTCAATCTGAGGTGCGGGCTCAAAATAGAGATCGACGACTTTTCTCGTCGCATAGACGAGAAGATAAAAGCCGCATATGAAAAATTTCTCACGCTGACCGACCGACAAAAACTCGGCGGGACTTTGAGGAGTTACGTTTACGGCGGGGCGGACGGTGAAATCCGTTCCGATTATTCGGCGATATGATAACTTAATAAATCACAAAAAAGCGGTTCCCGGGATCCGCTTTTTTGTTGCGTTTTAGTTGACATTAATTACGGTTTTATTATATAATTGAGTAGATATAATTTTGCGATAAGGCGGCGGATTTGATATGCGCAGTAAAAGCGTGGCCGTATTGGATATCCGCTCCTCCGAGGTTACGGCGGTCGTAAGCGAAAGAGGGGTCAACAATACGTTTATAATCAAAAGCAAATATACAAGTTCTTACGACGGCTATGCCGAAGGCGAGTTTCTTGATATAGACAGCTTTGTTTCTGCCGTCGGCAGCGTTCTGAAAAGTACGGTATCGGCATTCGGGAATATCAAAACTTTTTATGTGGGCGTTCCGGGCGAATTTATTAAAGTGGTCAACTGTGATAAGGTCATAAGCTTCCAGTCCGCGAGGAAGATAACCTACTCCGATTGCGATTATCTCGCGGAGATTTCCGCCCCTGCGGACACCGAGGAATATAAGACGATAAGACACAGTTGCCTTTATTACGTCTTGTCGGACAAGCGTAAGGTAATAAGTCCCATAGGCGCGGTGAGCGACAGCCTTCAAGGCAGGTTTTGCTTTTACCGGTGCCGTAGGTCTTTTATCGATATTCTGCTTGAAGCGTTCAGAAAATTCGGCGGTTTAAGCGATATAAAACTTATTCCTACGGTCTATGCGGAAGCTCTGTATCTTATAGAACCCGAAAAGCGCGACGAGTACTCGGTATTGGTTGATTTCGGCTATATTTCATCTTCTTACAGCGTCATTTGCGGAAACGGACTTGCTTACAGCGAGTCGTTTTCGATAGGCATCGGTCATATTGCCGTTTATCTTATGACGGAGCTTGAAATTCCTTTCGAAGTCGCGTCGGCATTTCTCTCTACGGTCAATCTTAACGCAAAAGAAAAGCCCGGCACGTTTGAGGAATACGTGCACGAGGGGAAGATGTACAGATTTTCTACCGTTACTTTGCGCGATATCATACGCGAAGGTCTTGACGGCGTCTGCGAAGCGCTTGAAGAGTGCGGTCAGGGCTATTCGGGCAAGAATGTGAGCAACAAGCCTATCTATATCACGGGCGAGGGCGTTAAAACTGTAAGAGGCGCGATAGACCATTTTTCCAACAGGCTCGTCCGCAGCGTGGAACCGGTTTCCCCTAAAATACCGTTCTACGATAAGCCTCATTTCAGTTCGCTTTTGAGTCTGATGGATATGGCGTTAAAAGATTATGATTCAACTTCATTTATAAAAAAATTATTAAAGAATTAACGGAGGGTTAAAATATGTTTAACGATTTGGCTGGAAATGCGGGAAGTACTAATATTTCCGGCAGAGCAAGGATTAAAGTAATAGGCGTAGGCGGCGCGGGCAACAACGCCGTCAACAGAATGATAGATGCAGGTATAAATTGCGCGGAATATTATGTGGTAAACACGGATAGCCAGATTCTCGCATTATCGCCCTGTGAAAATAAAGTTCAGATAGGCAGCGCGCTCACAAAGGGACTCGGCGCAGGCGCAGACCCCGAAATAGGCAGGGCGGCAGCAGAAGAGAGTAAGGAAGAACTTACCGAAGCTATCAAAGGTACGGACTTGCTGTTCATTACAGCAGGTATGGGCGGCGGAACGGGTACGGGCGCCGCTCCCGTAATAGCGAAGATAGCGCGCGATATGAAAATCCTTACGGTCGCCGTCGTTACCGAACCTTTCGGCTTCGAAGGCAAAAAGCGTATGGAGAATACCGTAAAGGGACTTGAAAACTTAAAGAAATTCGTTGACACTCTCATCATTATCCCCAACGATAAGATAAAGACGGTAGTTGCAAAAAATACCCCGATGAGAGAGGCGCTTCGCGTCGCAGACGAAATACTGAAACAGGGTATCAAGGGCATAGCGGAACTCATCGTCAACCCTTCGCTTATCAATCTCGACTTTGCGGACGTCAGGGCGATATTGAAAGACAAGGGTATCGCGCATCTCGGCGTAGGCGTAGCAAAGGGCGACAACAGAATTATCGAGGCTGTAAGGGTGGCGGTCAATTGTCCCCTGCTTGAAACCACGATCGAAGGCGCGCGCGGCGTAATTCTGAACGTCGTTGGCGGAGACGACCTTACGTTCGACGAGGTTGCCGACGCGGCAGAACTTGTCAGAAGCGTAGTGGACGCTTCGGCAAATATTATATTCGGTGCAAGAATCGACCCCGACGTAAGAGACGAGGTTGAAATTACGGTAATCGCTACGGGTTTCCCCGGATTCGACAACAAGCGCGAAGAAGAAGTATCGCAGAGAGGTTTTCAGAATATAAGATTGAACGACCGTTCGGCTTACGTTTCCCAGACTCCCGACAGAATGTCCGTAACGGAGCCCTATTATACGCGCCAGGCTCAGTCTATCCAGCAGCAGCCCGTTCAGCCGATACAGCAACCTGTACAGCCCGTACAGCCCGTACAGCCCGCCCGTCAACCCTCGAATGAGGGAAGTATCGAACGCCCCAATGAAAAGAACGTACCGAAATTCGCTCAGATGCTGAGGAATCTCGGTAAAAGACGTGGCGACGATTAATTTTGCATAAAAACAAGAAAAAAGCGCACGCTAAAAACGTACGCTTTTTTCTTTACAAAGTCAGTATTAATTTAACTAACGGAAAACAAATAATGTGTCTTAATTGTTAAGTTCATCATAGTAAGCCGTAAGGATTGCTTTTTTAATAAGTTCACGGGTCTCGGTGTTAAGCGGATGTGCAATATCCTTAAATTCGCCATCATTGGTTTTTCTGCTTGGCATCGCAATAAACGGTCCGTCGGCGGCTTCGATTATTTTGATATCGTGTACAACGAAACAATCATCAATCGTAATGGAAGCTACCGCTTTAAGTTTATTGTCCTCCT
>CAYLQK010000033.1:0-15133 GCA_964385865.1 uncultured Clostridia bacterium
CGTCGCGGCTGAAGACGTGCAGAAATTTATAGAACTCGCCGCCGTGGAAAACCTTTCCGCTACGGCCGTAGCGCAGGTTACCGACGACGGACGGATGAAGATGTATCACCGCGGCAGACCGATCGTCGATATTTCACGCGAATTTCTCGATACGAACGGCGTCAAGCAGATAACGGACGCGGAAATCAACGACAACGTAACGGCGTTCTTCGACAAGCCGCAATCCGTCGATTTTTCTTCGGCGCTCTTGAATACTCTTTCCCAATTTAACGTCTGCTCGAAGAAGGGGCTTGCCGAGATGTTCGACTCGACTATCGGCGCAAAATCCGTATATATGCCTTTCGGCGGCAAAAATCAGCTTACCCCCGTAATCGCAATGGCGGCTAAATTCGTCGGGGGCGAAACGGACGACTGTACGGTTTCGGCATACGGCTACAATCCCGAACTCACTTCCACGTCTCCGTTCACGGGCGCGGTTTACTCGATAGTTGCGTCCGTATCCAAAGTGGTTGCGGCAGGCGCGAACTATCTTGACGTCCGTCTGACTTTGCAGGAATTCTTTATGCGCCTCAGGGAGGACAGGAAGAGGTGGGGCGTACCCCTCTCCGCGCTCCTCGGCGCGCTGTACGCGCAGATCAATCTCGGTCTCGGCGCGATCGGCGGCAAGGACTCGATGAGCGGCACTTTCGAGGATATCGACGTCCCGCCCACGCTGATCTCTTTCGCGCTCGCTCCCGCTAAGGCTTCAAGGCTCATAACCAACGTAATAACCCGCAGCGGAGAAAAACTTTATCTCCTTCCGATGCGCAAAGACGAATATTTTATCCCGGACTTCGGATATCTGAAAAAGCTGTATTCTACGGTCAATAGCTATATTGCGGAAGGCAAAATACGCTTTGCCACCGTAATCGAAAAGGGCGGCGCGGCGGCTGCCGTCGCAAAGAGCTGTTTCGGCAACGGTTTCGGCTTCGACTTTTCCGCCCCTGCCGAAACTCTGTTTGAAGAGCGTTACGGCGATATCATAATCTCCACGGACGATGAAAGTATACTTGCCGAACTCGACGGCATATATCTCGGCTCGTCCGTCTGCGGCGGCTTCTCTCTCGGCGGCGCAACCGTAAGCTTAGGCGACGCGCTGAAAGCGTACACGTCCAAACTTGAAGGCGTTTTTCCCGTAACCGCGCCTGCCGTAGGTACCGTCCCCGATTGCGACTGTAAGGTCAAAGCGGGTAAGGCGTCGGCTTTGAAGGGTATATCCGCGCCGAGGGTATTTATACCCGCATTCCCCGGAACCAACTGCGAGCTCGACACGGCGCGCGCGTTCCGTCTTGCCGGAGCGGAGCCGGAAATTCTCGTCATAAAAAACCGCTCGGCGGCGGATATCGAGGACAGCGTAAAGGCAATAATCAAGGCGATAGACAGGGCGAATATCATCGCGTTCCCAGGCGGATTTTCCGGCGGCGACGAGCCCGACGGTTCGGGCAAATTTATCGCCACGACGTTTATGAACCCCGCCGTATCTGAGAGGATAATGAAGCTGTTGAACGAGCGCGACGGACTCGTACTCGGCATTTGCAACGGCTTTCAGGCGCTCATCAAGCTCGGGCTTGTGCCGTACGGCAAGGTAACGCCCCTCACCGCACAGTCCCCCACGCTCACCTATAACAATATCGCGCGCCACGTATCTACGCTCGTCAATATCCGCGTCGCTTCCACGTTGAGCCCTTGGCTTTCGGCGTGCGGCGTCGGCGACGTGTACACGGTCCCCGTGTCCCACGGCGAAGGCAAGATAGTCGCTCCCGTAGCCGAGCTCGAAAAGATGAAAGCTAACGGACAGATCGCGACCCAGTACGTAGACCTTGACGGCGTTCCCACAATGGTAAGTCCTTTCAATCCCAACGGCAGTATGTGGGCGATAGAGGGAATAACCTCGCCCGACGGCAGGGTGTTCGGAAAGATGGGACACAGCGAAAGGATTGGCGAAAATCTTTACAAGAACTGCGATGGCAACTTCGATATGCGCATATTCGAAAGCGGAGTAAAGTATTTCGGATGAGTTTAAAAATTAGCCCTTTACAAATGACTTTTTTTGTGATATAATAAATAAAATGTAAGAGGTATAGTCTAATGAAATGCTTATTCTGCGGTTATGACGACAGCAAAGTTATCGACAGCCGTTCCGCCGACGAGGGCAGAACGATAAGAAGAAGGCGCGAATGTATAAAGTGCGGCAGGAGGTTCACTACCTATGAAACGATAGAGGACACTCCCGTACTCGTCGTCAAGTCCAACGGAACGCGTCAGACCTTCGACACGCAGAAGATAAAGAACGGTATAATCAAATCCTGCGAAAAGCGTTCGGTCTCTATGACTGAAATCGACGACATAGTGAACGCCGTAACGAAGCAGATATACAATTCTATGGAACAGGAAATTTCCTCCAAAGCCATAGGCGAACTCGTTATGGAAGAGCTTAAAAAGCACGACGAAGTCGCCTACGTGCGGTATGCAAGCGTTTACCGCTCCTTTAAGGACATAACGAGCTTTATGGAGGAACTCAAAAAGCTTATGGAAAATAAAAAATAAGGGCAACAGGCAGTAAAAGCATTACTGCCTGAATTTATGTAAGAGATGGCAACAAAGAAAGTAAGCGTCGGCGGCGTCTTAGTCGGCGGCGGCGAGAGGGTAAAGATACAGTCTATGTGCACCACAAAGACTTCCGATACCGTCTCCACCGTAAATCAGATAGCGGCTCTCGAAAAGGCGGGCTGCGATATAATCCGCGTTTCCGTACTGGACGAGGCCGACGCGATAGCAATACGCAAAATAAAGGACAAGATACATATCCCGTTAGTCGCGGATATCCATTTCTCGTACAGGCTTGCGATTGCCGCGATAGAAAACGGCTGCGACAAGGTGCGCATAAATCCAGGCAATATAGGCGGCGAATCCGCGGTTAAAGCTGTCGCCGACTGCATAAAGGCGCACAAGATCGCCGTGCGCGTCGGCTCGAATACGGGCAGTATAGAGAGGGAAATTCTCGCAAAATACGGCAGAAGCGAGCGTTCCCTCGTCGAAAGCGCTTTAAACAGCGTTTCTCTGCTTGAAAAATACGGCGTGGGCGATATCGTGATTTCCGTCAAGGCGTCCGACGCGCCTATGACGGTAAAGGCATACACGCTGCTCTCTGAAAAGACGGATTACCCCCTGCATATCGGCGTTACGGAGGCGGGAACCGGGGAAATGGCGGTCGTCAAATCGAGCGCCGCGCTCGGCGCGCTGCTGATGAACGGCATCGGCGATACCTTGCGCGTATCGATTACCGACGACCCGGTCGAAGAGATTTACGCGGCAAAACGCATACTGCGCGCCGTCGGGCTCGACAAAAACTACGTAGACGTCGTTTCCTGCCCTACCTGCGGTCGGTGCAGATGGAACTCTATGGAGCTTGCCAAAAAAGTCGCGGCTTACGTCGAACGGTTCTCCAAGCCCTTACGCGTCGCCGTTATGGGTTGCGTGGTCAACGGTCCGGGCGAGGCCAAAGACTGCGATCTGGGCATTGCGGGGGCTGAGGATTACTGCGTCATATTCAAAAACGGCGAAGTGATAAGGCGCATTGCTGCGGCCGACGCGGAAGAGGAATTTTTCAAGGAGATTGACGGTATTTTAAATGGCTGAAAAATTTTTAGAAGAGATACGCTCAGTCGGCAGTTTTGACAGCGCGATTATCAGTTCCGTTGTGCTCGACCGTTCGCTTATGAAGGTGGTTGTAGGAATAGTAACGGATAAGGCGTACACTGAACCGGACAGACAGTCCGCGCTGAAAACGGTGAGGAAATTCGTGCCCGAGGCGTTCGGCTGCGAACTCGAAATTTCCAAGCTCACGCCCGACTGCGAAATGGTAAAGCGCAGGATAGCCGAGGCGATAGAGCTCAATTTTAAGGCTGTATCGGTTACGCTCGGCGACGGAGATATAGAAGTTAAAAAGACGGCAAGCGGTTTCGGGTATACCGTTAGCGTTATGTCCTCGCTTGCGGACGCGGGCATATGCGAAAAGATTACCGCATATCTTAAAAAATGCTTTTGCGGCGAATTCGACGGCAGAATTGTACGCAGTGAAAAACTCGCACAGGAATTAGAGACCGAAGAAGAGCGCGAGAACGTCGAGTTCGAGATCCCCATCCGCAAATTCACGATAGAAAATTTCGCTTTCCTCGAAGGTACCGAAAGGCAGACTTCCGCAATCTATCTCAGCGACGTCAATTTCGAAAGCGAAAAGGTAGTCGTCTGCGGCAGGATAGAGGATATCAGCGAGCGCAATTATGTAAACAAAAAAAATCAGGAGAAGGTCTATTACTCCTTTACTATAACCGACACGACGGCAATGCTTCGGGTTACATACTTTATTCGTCAGAAGAGCGTCGATAAGATACGCGCTTTAAAGGTCGGCGACAGCATAGTGTGTACGGGGAAGACCGAACTGTACAACGGTTTTCTGCGCTATACGGCAAATTTCATAGACTACGGCAGTACGCCCGAGGGATTTGTCCCCGAAAAGCGAAAATCCAAGCCCGTTCCACGGTATTACGGCGTGGTAACCCCGCGCCCGTTTGCCGATATTTCCCAGACCGATATGTTCTCCGACACTTCCGTCCCCGAGTGTCTTAAAGGCAGGACGTTCGTCGTATTCGATCTGGAAACCACGGGACTCAACTCCTCGCCGTCGTCGGGGAATATGGATAAAATTATCGAGATCGGCGCATATAAGATAATCGACGGCGTCATTTCGGAAAGCTTTACTACGTTCGTAAATCCCGAACGAAAGCTGTCCGAAGAGATAATTAACCTGACGGGAATTACGGAAGAAATGGTGGCGAACGCCCCCACGTACGAACAGGTTATGCCCGATTTCTTCAAATTCTGCAACGGCTGTACGCTCGTCGGACATAATCTTGTGGGATTCGACTTTAAGTTCGTTGATTATTACTGCGCAAAGCTCGGCTATATGCTGGACAGAAAGCTTATAGATACTATCCCGCTGTCGCAGGAACTGCTGTTTTTGTCCAATTACAAACTCAACACCGTAGCCGACCATTTCGGGATAACTTTTAATCACCACAGGGCGATAGACGACGCGCTCGTTACGGGTAAGATTTTTATAGAGCTCATAAAAATAAAAAAATCTTTGCCTGAGCTGCAATAAAGCTTGCAATCCTCAATTTAATGTGTTACAATATTATCAATCTTAATCGTAAGTTATGATTGAGTGCCTTGCATAGGCACTCAATCCTCTTATAAGGGATAGTTATGCAGTTTAAACCTATTGAAGAGATTCGCGAATTTCTCGAAAAAATCGCACGGCCGATGGGAATAGAAATAGTCGACGTAGAATACGATAAACGTTCCGAAACGCTGACCGCGTTCATCGAGACCGAGCAGGGCGTCGACCTCGACACCTGCGAAAAATTCCACAACGCCATTATGGAACCAATCGACGAGCTCGACCCGTCGTACGGCGCGCCCTACACGCTCAACGTATCCAGTCCCGGGCTTGACAGGCCGTTCAAGACCAGGCGCGATTTCGAGCGGAACCTCAACGGGGAGATAGAGCTAAAGCTGTTCGCGCCGTTGAAGGGTAAAAAGTATATCGAAGGAGTACTTTTAGCGTTCGACGACAATTCGGTAACGGTAAAGACGGCTGAGGAAGAGTTAAAAATCAGCCTCAATAGAATAGCAAAAATAAACAAGGCAATCAAATTTGACTGAAAATCAAAAATGTTTTACGACCATATATAATGTCAGGAGAAAGATTATGACCAATAAAGATTTTTTTGCGGCGCTTGCAGATTTGGAAAAGGAGAAAGGTATACCCCAACAGGTGTTTTTGGACGCGCTTGAAAACGCGCTCGTTTCAGCCTGCAAAAAACAGTATGCCGGTGCGGCGGGCGCCGTCGAGATAAAGCTCAATCCCGAACGTGGAACGATAGAGTTTTTCACCGTTAAAAACGTGGTTGAGGAAGTTGTAGACAGGGAAAGCGAAATTTCCGTAGCCGAAGCTCAGGAAATTAAAAAGAGCTACAAGGTCGGCGACAGAGTGGTCGAAAAATTCGTACCCAAGGATTTCAGCCGTATCGCCGCGCAGACCGCAAAACAGGTCATACTTCAAAAACTTCACGAAACCGAGAGGGACGCCGCGCTCAACGAGTTCACCGATAAAGAGGGCGAACTCCTCGTCGGCGTTGTCCGCAAAATCGACGCAAAGAACGTCTACGTTGAAATCGGCAAGGGTCAGATAGAGGGGCTTATGCTTCCCTCCGATCAGGTTCCCGGCGAAAAATATAACGTAAACGACAAGATAAAAGTTTTCGTAAAGAAGGTAAAAAACGGTTTCCGCGGCGCGCAGGTGCTCGTCAGCCGTGCCGCTCCCGGGCTGGTAAGAAAGCTGTTTGAAGAAGAGGTACCCGAAATCAAACAGGGCACCGTCGTTATCAAAGAGGTCAGCCGCGAGCCGGGCGCAAGGACTAAAATAGCAATACATTCCGAAGACCCGAGGGTAGACGCGATAGGCGCCTGCGTGGGCAACAAGGGTGCAAGGGTCAACGCGATCGTAGAGGAATTAAAGGGCGAAAAGATCGATATAATCCCCTGGTCGGAGAACCCTCTCGAATTCATAGCAAAGGCGCTTTCCCCTGCCAAGGTTATTTTCGTAACCCAGCTTGACGGCGAAAATTCGGCTATGGCGGTCGTCCCCGACGACAAGCTTTCGCTTGCCATAGGTAAGGACGGACAAAACGCCCGCCTTGCCGTAAGGCTTACGGGCTGGAAGATCGACGTAAAGAGCGAATCCGCCGCGGCTAAGCTCGGTTTAGGCGTACAGAAAGAGGAAAAAAGCGGAGAGAGCGACGGAAACGACTGATGCCTAAACAAAAGAAAATACCGCTCAGGATGTGCATAGCGTGCAGGGAACTGAAAGAGAAGCGCTCGATGCTGAGGGTTGTGAAGAACGGCGAAGGAAACATATTCCTCGACTTTTCCTCCAAAGCTTCGGGGCGCGGCGCATACGTCTGCGACAATCCGGAATGCGTGAAAAAACTTAAAAAACAGCGCCTTCTGAACAAGGTGTTTTCCTGCGAAGTGGACGAGAAGATCTACGCGGCTATCGAGGAGGAATATTTTGGCGCAAAGTAAGGTGCGTACTTATATAGGCTTTTGTATAAAGGCGAGAAAGATAACGCTCGGTTCCAACGCCATCGCGACTTTAAGAGGCGGAGTTTATCTCCTGATACTCGATTCCGCCGCGGCGAAAAACTCGTTGCGGTACGCCTTGAAATACAGACGAAAATTTTCTTGCCCGTTACTTGTGTGTAAAGAGAATTTCGAAGAAGTCGTGAACAAACAGAATTGTAAGCTGGCGGCGATACGTGACGCAAGTCTTGCCGAAGCGATATTGAACAGCGGTGATATTAACTACGAATTATATACCGGAGGCAATAGTTAGAATATGGCTAAAAGATATGAGAATATTGAAAATATAGGGAAGTTGATTTCCGGCGGCGCGGTTGCCGAGCTTTCCAAGAAAATCGGCGGCGCGGAGAAGAAAGCTGCCGATATTCTGAAAAAATTATCCGATTTAGAGAGCGCTAAGCAGGCAAAGCGCATCGAAGAAGAGAGACTGGCTATGGAAAAGCTTGCCGCGGAAGAGGCGGCAAGGCGCGCGGAAGAGGAAGCTTTGAAGGCCGCCGAAGCTATGAAAGCCGAAGTCAAAGCCGCCGAAGAGGAGGCGCCCCGGCAAACGGAAACAGAAAAGACGGAACCCTCCGTAAAAAATACGGAGACGCCTGCGGAAAAGCCTCCTAAGACCGAAGTTAAGGCAGCTCCGCCAGCCGAAAAACCCGGACAGGAAAGAAAAGACGCCGAAAACAGGCGTCCCGCGCGACCTGCACGTCCTGCTCCTGCTGCGAACAAGACGTTCATAAACCGCGACGACAGACAGGGCGCCCGGACTCCCCGCGCAAATTCGCCCGTAAATGCAGCGCGCCCCCAAAATAAGCCTCAGACAGGCAGATTCAACGGTGCGGCGGCTCCTGCGGAACAGCCCGCAAAGAACAAAAATTTCGGACCCGATAAAAAGAAGCAGGGCTTCGACAAGACGTACGTCGAAAAGGAAAGGCGCAGCGTCTCCAAGCGCACGCTTCAGAAACAGCAGGGCGCAAGCATAGAAGATTTTGACGAGAATAAGAGCGGTTACAGGAAGCTCAGATTAAAGAAGGATAAGCGCCAGCAGAATTCGCAGGCAATCAAAATCGAGCGCGCCGTCGTAACCACGAACGAAATCCCTCTCAAAGTTCTCTCGGAAAAGATAGGTATTTCCGCAGTCGAAATAACCAAACGCCTCTTCAAAGAGGGTATAATGAAGACGGTAAACGAGTCCGTCGACTACGATACGGCGGCTCTGATTGCGGCCGGTCTCGGTATAGAGCTTGAATACAAGCCTGAAAAGACCGCCGAGGAAGTGCTGTTCGAAAAACAGGCGGACACCGTCGAAGAGATAGAACGCCTTGTTCCCCGTGCGCCCGTCGTTACGGTTATGGGCCACGTCGACCACGGTAAGACTTCGCTTCTTGACTATATCAGAAAGAGCAATGCCGCCGCAGGAGAAGCGGGCGGAATCACCCAGCACATAGGCGCGTACACGGTAAAGGTCAACGGCAAGGGCATTACGTTTATAGACACCCCGGGACACGAAGCGTTCACGGCAATGCGTGCCCGCGGCGCGCAGGTTACGGATATAGTAGTCCTCGTAGTTGCCGCCGACGACGGCATAATGCCGCAGACGATCGAGGCGATTAACCACGCCAAGGCGGCAAACGTTACCATAATCGTCGCGGTCAATAAGATAGACAAAGCGGGCGCCAATCCCGACAAGGTCAAGCAGGATTTGACCAACTACGGTCTTGTTCCCGAGGAATGGGGCGGCGATACGATAGTTTGTCCCATATCCTGCAAGACGGGCGAAGGAATCGACAATTTACTTGAAAACTTATTGCTCGTCGCGGAAATGAAAGAACTGCTCGCCAATCCCGAAAGGGAAGCGCGCGGCGTCGTCATCGAGGCGCGGCTCGACAAGGGCAAGGGTCCCGTTGCGACGGTGCTCGTCCAGAACGGAACTCTCCACACGGGCGACAACATAATATCCGGCACCGTAACGGGCAGAGTGCGCGCAATGATAGACGACGCGGGCAGAACGGTCAAAGAGGCTGGTCCCTCGATGGCGGTCAACGTTCTCGGACTCGAAGAAGTGCCCGACTCGGGCGATTCGATCTTTGCGGTCTCGCAGAACCTTATGAAACAGGTTATGGACGAGAGGAAGAGAAAGGAGAGCGACGCGATGGTCAAGGCGGCTTCTAAAATTTCTCTCGACGAAGTGTTCGGAAAGATTGCCGAAGGCAATATGAAGACGTTAAACCTCATAATAAAGGGTGACGTACAGGGCTCGGTAGAGGCTGTAAAACAGTCCGTTACCAAGCTTTCGAACGAAGAGGTACAGGTCAAAGTTATCCACAGCGGCGCAGGCGCGGTTACCGAAACCGACGTAATGCTCGCGGACTCTTCGAACGCCATAATACTCGGATTCAACGTCCGTCCCGACGCCAAGGCGAAAGCGCTTGCCGAAAGAAGCAATGTGGACGTGAGATCTTACAGAATAATTTACGACTTGCTGGACGATATGGAAGCGGCGCTTAAAGGAATGCTTGCGCCCAAATACCACGAAGTCTATCTCGGCAAGTGCGAAGTCAGACAGACCTTTAAAATTACGGGCGTCGGCAATATCGCGGGCTGTTACGTACAGGAAGGCAAGATCATCCGCGGCGGAAAACTCCGCATTTACAGGGACAACGTTCTTGTCGTCGAGGGCAACGTTCAACAGCTCAAGCGTTTCAAGGACGACGTAAAGGAAGTCGCTTTCGGCTTCGAATGCGGCTGTGCTATAGAGGGTTTCAACGATATTAAAATAGGCGATATAATAGAGTGCTATATGGTTGAACAGATAGCGGCAGGTTAAGGAGAATATATGAAAGGTCGCGGAGAACGTCTTTCCGGCGAATTTCAAAAGGAAATATCATCGGTAATATCTCACAAATTGAGGAATAAATATCCGCAGTTGAGCGCAATAATAAGCGTTACCGCCGCGGACGTCGCCCCCGATTTAAAGAGCGCTAAAATTTACGTCAGCGTTTACGATACCGACGCGGCAAAACGTGAAGAGAGTTTCGGAATAATAAAGGGCAACGCGGGTTTCATACGGCACGAGCTTGCGCAGGTTATGCATATAAGAACCGTGCCCGAACTCCGCTTCATTCAGGACGGAAGTATGGAGTACGGTTCAAAAATAGATAAAATACTCAGCGGAATCGATATGGGAAAAGATGACGAATAACAGCCTTGCGGAAATCGTAGAAAAACTAAATAAAGCGGAAAGCGTGGCGGTTTTCTGCCATTGCCGTCCCGACGGCGACGCGCTCGGCGGAGGTCTGGCGCTTTGTCTCGCCCTTCGCGGCGCGGGCAAGTCGGCAATTATGTGCTGTGAAGATCTTCCGCCTGAAAAATTCGCCTTTCTGCCCGCAATGTCCGAGGTAAGGCGCGGTCTTCCCACCAAGGTGCAGTACGACACCTTTATAAGCGTCGACTGCGCGGACGTGTCCCGTATGGGCGTGTTTTCCGAAGCTTACTCCAAATTTGCAGGCACGACGATAAATATCGACCACCATATATCCAATACCTGTTACGGTAAATACAATTACATATGCGAATGTCCCGCAAGCTGCGAGGTGCTTACGGAAATTTTCCTCGCGGCGGGCTTTGGGATAACGCGCGAAATCGCCGATTTACTGATGCTCGGTCTGATAACCGACAGCGGCAATTTCACCCATCTCGACGTAAGCGAAAACACCTTCAGAACCGCGGCTCTGCTCCGCGCTAAGGGCGCCGACGTAAACGCTATAAATTACGAGATGTATTCACGCCAGCCGAAGTGCAGGGCTATCCTGTACGGTAGAGTGATGAACAATATCCGCTTTGCGCTCGACGACAAGCTGACGTTCATTGTTATCACTCTCGACGACCTGAAAGAGACGGGATCGGACAAGAGCGTGACGGAGGGGTTTGTGGACTTTCCCCTGACGATAGACGGCGTGGAAGTTTCCGTTTCGCTTATGGAAGTAAAAAAGTGCCAGTACAAAGTATCTTTAAGAAGTAAAGAAAAGGTAAACGTGAACGCCGTTGCCGCGACTTTCGGCGGCGGGGGACACGTGCTTGCAAGCGGCTGTATGCTTTTCGGCGAGCTTGAAGAAGTGATAGAAAAGCTTACCTATGCCGTATATCAGAATTTATGACGGGTTTTATTGTAATAGATAAGGCGCAAAACGTCAGCTCTGCGAACGAAGTCAACAGAATAAAAAAGCTGACAAAGACCCCCTGCGGTCATATGGGCACGCTTGACCCTATGGCAAGCGGAGTTCTTCCCGTGGCTATAGGCAATGCCGCGCGGCTTTTCGGCTATTTTTCCGAAAAACGCAAAACGTACGTTGCCACTTTCGAATTCGGCACGGACAGCGACACTTTGGATACGACGGGAAACATAACAAAAAGGGGCGGCAAGGTGCCTACCGAAGCGGAAATTATCGGCTCGCTTCCCGCACTCTGCGGCGAAGTTATGCAGATACCGCCCCGTTACAGCGCAAAAAACGTCAACGGTAAACGCGGCTATCAGCTTGCGAGGGAAGGGGTCGAATTCGAATTGCCCCCTAAACGCGTCAAAATCTATTCGGTAAAACTATTGAACCGCGTCTCAGGCGATTCCTTTTCGTTTGAAATAGAGTGTGGAGGCGGAACGTATATCCGATCCATTGCCGGGGACCTCGGCAAGATGCTTGGCACCTGCGCGGTTATGAGCGCGCTGACAAGGACGAAGAGCGGAATTTTTACTCTCGATAGCGCAGTGCGGACGGATATTCTAACAGAGGAAAATATCGGCGGCTACGTGATCCCGACGGACGGCGTTCTGCCGTTCGAAAGCATATATCCGTCGGATGCGGACGACAAAAAATTATTCAACGGACTTGCCGTCAAATGCGGATATCCGGACGGAACCTATAAAATTTACCGCTCGGACGCGTCGTTTTACGGACTTGCCGAAGTAAATTGCGGCATATTAAAGGTTAGGACTAAGTTATGTTAGAAATCATCAGATACGGCGAAGACGAGTACGCGTTTCCCTGCCTGCTCGTTCTCGGATGTTTCGACGGATTGCACATAGGACACAGCGAACTTCTCAAAAAGGCAAAACTGCAGTCGAAGATAAACGGGCTCGACTTCGGCATAATGATGTTTAATGCCGGCAAGGGCGGACGGCAGGTGTTTACGTTTGAAGAGAGGCTTAAAATACTCGAACAGTACGGCGTAAAATTCGTGCTGTCGGTGGATTATAACGAAGAATTCAAAAAGATAACCGCCGAACAATTTCTTTCCACGATCGAGAATAAATTGAACATAAAGGCGTATATGAGCGGAAGGGATTTCCGCTTCGGCGCAGGCGCGAAGGGCAGGTCGTCTACCTTGAAGGCGTATGCCGACGACGATGAAAACGGCGTTTGGTATATGGCGGTCAAGGACGTAACGTACGTCGGTGAAAAGGTTAGCACCACGCTCATTAAAAACTGTCTCGAACAGGGCAATACGGTCAAGGCGAACGCGCTTTTAGGCAGAAATTTTTCGGTCTCGGGCAGGGTAGTAGAGGGGGCAAACCGCGGCAAAAGCGTGGTCGGTTATCCAACGGTCAACATCCGCTATCCCTCCGACAAAATAGAAGTAAAGAAGGGCGTCTACAAGGTGAATTGTTTGGTCGGCGACGACAAGTATCCGGGTATAGCCAATTATGGCGCGCGCCCAACGTTCAACGAACAGAACGCCGTGCTCGAAGTTTATCTCGACGGCTTTTCGGGTACGCTCTACGGTAAAAACGTTACCGTGGAATTCATAAGATTTTTAAGGGAAATAGTTAAATTCGGGTCCGCGGAAGAGCTGACGGCTCAACTCGGCATCGATTTAAAGACGGCAAGGCAGATACAATGATTAAATTCGGACCAAGCGGCAATTGCGAAAGCTTTTACGCCGCAGGCTATAAACATACCGAGCAGGCGGCTGAGTTCTGTAAAAAACTCGGTCTCGACTGTTACGAATATTCTTTCGGCAGGGGAATACTCCTCTCGGAGGGCAAAGCCGGGACGATAGGACGAGCTTTTGGCAAAGAGGGAATAGAGATAAGCGTTCACGCGCCTTACTTCATAAATTTCGCCAATCCCGACGACGAAGCCGCACAAAAATCATACGATTACGTGCTCGCAAGCGCGAAATTTTTAAAACTTTTCGGCGGAAAAAGGCTCGTGTTTCACCCCGCTGCACAGGGCAAGGCGACGCGCGAAGCGGCTGTAAGTCTCACCGCGGACAGATTGAAAATTTTACGCGATTACGTCTATCTCAACGGGCTTGACGACTTGTATTACTGCCCTGAAACAATGGGCAAGCTGGCGCAGATCGGCACGCTTGAGGAAATAGTAAATTTCTGCAAGATAGATAAAATCTTTCTTCCGACGATAGACTTCGGACACGTCAACGCGCGCGAGGGCGGAAGTTTAAAGACGGTCGAGGACTATAAAACCCGTCTCGAATATATGATTTCCGAACTCGGCTACGAGCGCGTAAAACATTTCCACGTCCATTTTTCAAAGATAATGTACGGCGCAAAGGGCGAAATAAAGCATCTCACGTTCGCGGACGACGTCTACGGTCCCGAATTCGAGCCTCTTGCAATCGCGCTGAAACAGCTTAAGCTTGAACCTTACGTTGTAAGCGAATCGGCGGGCACGCAGGCTGAAGACGCTTTGGAAATGAAACGTATATACGGAAAAGTTGACATACGCTGAAAAATCTGGTAAAATATTGTAGGTAAAAAAATATGATATCGACAAACGCGGGTAAAATATATAATCTTGTCGGTGCGGAAGCGGTTTTGACCGCGGACGCCGACCTTCGTAAATATTTGACGGGAATGTCAACCTCTTTCGGCTACGTTATCTCCGACGCCGACGGCTCGACGTTCTATACCGATATGCGCTATCTCGAAGCGGCAAAAACTAACCTTAAAGGCAGTGAAATAGAAGTAAAACTTTTCGCTCCCCCGCTTGAAGATCTTTTAAAAAAATATAAGGAGATCGCAATACCTCTCGGCAGAACGCTCTATCCCGAATACGAACGGCTCAGAGCTTTCGGCCTGAAAATCATAGACAGCACGCCTGCGTTCACTTCGGCAATGTCCGTCAAAGAGGACTGCGAACTTGCCTGTATAGAACGGGCTTGCGCGATAACCGACAGGGCTTTCACGACTCTTCTGGACAGTATCAAGGAGGGTATGACTGAAAACGGAGTCGCTGCCACGCTCGAATTCCTTATGCGTAAATTCGGCGCAAGCGGCACAAGCTTCGATACGATCGTCGGCTTCGGCGAAAATTCAAGCGTTCCCCATCACGAGACGGGCTCGCGCAAACTGAAATTCGGCGATATAATTCTCATAGATTTCGGCTGTAAATACGGCGGTTACTGTTCCGACTGTACGCGTACTTTCCTCTTCGGGGACGACAAAAATCACGAAGAATTCAAAGAGGCGTACGGACGCGTACTCGAAGCGCATATGACCGTCAAGGAGCAGGTTACCTGCGGAACGACGGGCAGGGAGGCGGACGCATATGCAAGGAACTGCCTCGCAAAATACGGGCTCGACAAGTACTTTACGCACTCTCTCGGGCACGGCATAGGTATCAATATCCACGAATTTCCCTATCTCTCCGTAAAGAGCCCTGACGTGCTTTTAAACGGGATGGTCTTTTCCGACGAACCGGGGGTATATCTCGAGGGGCGGTACGGAATAAGGATAGAGGATACCGTAACTTTGGACGAAGGTAAAGTAGTAAGTCTTACCGATTCGGATAAAAAACTTATAATTTTATAATATTGTCAATTTAACAAGGAGAAATATTCATATGGCATCAATTTTAGCAGGCGATATCAGAAAGGGCAG
>CAYLQK010000034.1:0-15079 GCA_964385865.1 uncultured Clostridia bacterium
AACCTTGAAGTCCATATCGCCGAGGAAATCTTCAAGACCCTGTATATCGGTAAGGACTTTGAATTCGCCCGTCTCCTGGTTCTTTATAAGACCCATAGCTACGCCGGCGACGGGCGCCTTGATAGGAACGCCTGCGTTCATAAGCGCCATTGTGGAGCCGCACACCGACGCCATTGACGACGAGCCGTTGGACGACATAATGTCGTTTACCACTCTTATCGCATAGGGGAATGACTCCTCGTCGGGAATTACGGGAATGAGCGCGCGCTCTGCGAGGGCGCCGTGCCCTATTTCACGCCTGCCGGGAGAACGGAGAGCCTTTGCTTCGCCCGTGCAGTAGCCGGGAAAATTGTACTGGTGCATATATCTCTTCGATGTTTCCTCGTCGAGTCCTTCAAGCTTCTGCGCCTCGCCGAGCATTCCGAGCGTACAGCTGGTGAGAGTCTGAGTCTGTCCTCTCGTAAACACCGCCGAGCCGTGTACTCTGGGAAGCACTCCGCTTTCGCACCAAATGGGACGGACGTCTTTGAGTCCTCTGCCGTCGGGGCGGATACCCTTATCAAATATCTTTGCGCGGACCTTTTCCTTCGTGAGATAGTAGAGGCTGTCCTTGATTTCGCGCTTGTTTTCGGGATAGATTTCGGCAAAATGTTCGAGAACCGCCGTTTCAACCTCGGCTTGTCTTCTCTCCCTTTCCTGCCTGTCAAACGTGTCGATTGCCCAATCGATCTTCTCCGCCGCATATTCCCTGACGGTAGCGTCAAGCTCTTCGGGGATATGATAGAGTTCGATTTCGAGCTTAGGTTTGCCGACTGCGGGAACGATTTCGTCCTCTATGAAAGCGCAGATTTTCTTGATCTCTTCGTGTCCGTACATTATCGCGCCGACCATTTCGTCGTTGGTAACTTCGTCCGCGCCGGCTTCTATCATCAAAATGGCGTCCTTAGTACCTGCCAGATTGAGGTGGATCCTGCTCTTCGTGCGCTGAGCGAAGTCGGGATTGATGACGTACTTGCCGTCGACGAGACCTACGACTACCGAACCGGTGGGGCCTGCCCAGGGAATATCGGATATTGCGATAGCCACCGACGAGCCTATCATTGCAAGGGGCTCGGGGGAAACGTCGGGTTCAACGGAGAGAGCCTGCGCCGTTACTACTACGTCGTTGAAAAGTCCCTTGGGAAACAGGGGGCGAAGAGGACGGTCGATAAGTCTTGCCGTTAAAATAGCTTTATCGCTTGCCCTGCCCTCGCGCTTTTTGAAGCCGCCGGGAATCTTTCCGACCGAATACATCTTCTCTTCGTAGTCAACCTGAAGGGGGAAGAAATCCATTCCGTCGCGGGGGGAAGCGGACATACATACCGATACGAGGACTACCGTGTCGCCGCAGCGTACCAGACAGGAACCGTTGGTCTGTTCGGCGTATTTGCCCGTTTCGATCGTAACTTCTCTTCCTCCGATAGTGAGTGTGAATTGTTTGAAATTTGTCATACCTTTCTCCTTTTCTGTTCTTGTGCCTACGGCGCCCGCCGCAGACGGTTTTTTGTAAAACGCCGCGTCAATACCTGTTCGCACCGGCGAACGACGGTTTACATATGAAAAAAGAGCGAGTTTATAAAAGCCCGCCCCGTTTTTTCAGTTTACTTTCTCAAATTCAAAGCAGCAACAATGGCACGATATCTTTCGATGTCCTTGCTCTTCAAATAATCCAAAAGACCGCGTCTGCGACCGACCATTTTGAGAAGACCGCGGCGCGAATGATTGTCGTGAATATGCTCTTTAAGATGCTCGTTTAAGTGATTGATTCTTTCGGTAAGAAGAGCGATCTGTACTTCGGGCGAACCTGTGTCGCCTTCCTTTAAAGCATATTTTGCAATGATTTCGGACTTTTCCATTTAATTTATCCTCCTATGGAAATATTTGCGGAAACAAAGCGGAACGTTGAGTATTCGATAGCGCTTTGTAGCCGTACACAACGAGTTTATTTTAGCATATCCGCATAGAAATAGCAAACGATTTGAACGTGTTTTAAAATAAATTGCCGAAAAAAACGCAAAAATACGCGCGGAAAATTATCAAAAAACGTGAAACGGGTTGTAAAGGCTACATTCCGAATAGCTTGTTGCGCTCGTTTATAATTTTATCCGTCTTTGAGATATAAGTCGGGATATCCTTCGGCGAAGCGTATCGTTCTATCCTTGCGCCCTCCCCGAACAGGCGCTTGGAGATGGCGTTTGCGCCGACCGCGACGTTATCGGCGATCTCCTCCATAACGTCGACGTTATACACGCAGACCTTGCCGTCTTTGCACCAGCCCACGTTTTCACAGCCGCCGGCTTGATATTTCTGACGGTACAGATAGTACGGCCGATAGCCCGACCGCGAAAGCCGTTCGCGGGAGAGCGAAACCATTTCGTTTATTCCGCTTATATTCAGGCGTTTTGTATTTTCCTTTAATCTCGCGCCGGATTTGAGAGAAAGGGTGTGAACGGTGATATTTGCGGGGTCGAGAGAAATCGCTATATCGAGCGACTTTCCGAAATCTTCGATTGTTTCGTCGGCAAGCCCTGCGATTAAATCGAGATTGATATCGAACCCGTACTTTTCCGCCGCCTTATAGGCGACTATCGTCTGCGCGGAGGTGTGTTTTCTGCCTATCGCTTCGAGCGTAGCGTCGTTGAAAGACTGCGGGTTTACGCAAATGCGCGTTACGCCGAAACTGCGCGAAAGTTGCAGCTTTTCGTCCGAAAACACGTCGGGTCTGCCCGCCTCTACCGTGTACTCGGGTATGGAGGGAAAAGTTTCGCTCACTGCCGTATATATGCGTTTTAGCTGTTCATATTCAAGCACGAACGGCGTACCGCCCCCGATATACACGCTTTTAAGTTTTTTTACTATGTGTTTAACCGAGTATATCTCACGGACAAGGCAGTCGATATAATCTTCGACGTAGGCGCGGGTCGCGGCTAAGGGCGCAGTTATGAACGAACAGTATTCGCATTTCGTCGGGCAGAACGGGATACTGATAAACAGGTCCTGCCCTCCGCCGTCGGAATAAACTTTTTTCTGCGAATCGATAACCTCTTCGACGAGCTTTGCGTTTTGTTCGCTGACTCCCATAAGGTCGAACAGAGGCTTAAAGGCGCGGTTCGCGGAAAGCTCGGCATAGGCAAGCTTTGTAGGGCGTATGCCCGTCAACGCGCCCCACGGCAATTTTATTCCCTTTACCCCGGAAATCAGTCTATAAAAGGCAAGTTTTGTAAAGCGTTTGGCATAGCGCCTGAAAGTCAGCTCGTCTTCGGCCTCGAAACTGTCTTCGAAGTCGTGAAATTCGCCGAGATACTCGATTGAATTGAAGAATTTGCCGCGCGAAAAAGAAAAATAATGGGTAAAGTCCTCTTCCTCGCAACCGAATGCGCGCAGGACGTCCATTATTTCGGGGCGTAAATATTCGCTGTTGGTGGTAAGCATCAATCTTTCCTTACATACATATTGAAATTGCGTTCGCGCTCTAAAGTTGTGTCGGCGTCGTGCCCGCAATAAACCCTATAATCGCCGTCGAGCGAGTACAGTCTTTTGACGCTGTTTACAAGCTGTTCCGCGTTGCCCGTGGGCAGATCATACCTGCCTACGCTGCCGCGGAAAAGGGTATCGCCCGTAAACAGGCAATCTCCCGCAAGATAGCATACTCCGCCCGCGGAATGCCCCGCAGTGTGCAGGACGGTAATTGTCAATCCGCAGGTCTCAAACTTTTCGCCGTCTTTAAACGTGCCAAAAATTTCAAAACGAGGCACGGGAGCGCCGCCGAGAGCGAGATATTCCTCCGAGAAAACGAGAGGTTTTTCATATTCGCCGCAGTATATGGGCACGCCCCTTTCAGAGAACGCCGCGCAACCGCCTACGTGGTCGTAGTGCCCGTGGGTGAGCAGCACGGCGACGGGTATAAGACCGGCCTCTTCGCATTTTGACAACACGCGCGGCTGGGCGCAGTCTATTACGACGGCATATTCCCCGTCGGCGGTTATTATATACGAATTGCTTGCCCAGCCCTGCGGAGGGATTTTTATAACTTTCATTTAGTTGGTGGTCCTGTATACGTCTATGACGCGCTTATCCTTCTTTATACGGTTCACGAGAAGGTCTATGTCTGAGCGCTTATTGAGTTTGACTTTGATATCGAACTCCGCCTGTTTTTCCTTGTTGACCCTGCCGTTTATCTGCGTCATATACAGATGCATAGCGGAAATTTCCGCGACTATGAACGCTGTCAGTCCGCTGTCGTCCTCGGCAAGTATCTTGATACCCGCAATGAAGTCTGTATCTACGTCCGCAGTCCATTGCGCCGGTTGAAGGCGCGCGGAGTCCTCGCCTTTGAGGTTGGGGCAGTCCTTTCTGTGGACGATTACGCCCCTGCCGCGGGAAATAAAGCCCACGATTTCGTCGCCCGGCACGGGGTTGCAGCAATGGGCGAACCTGACGAGCAGTCCGCTCATACCCTTTACGGTTACGCTGCCCGAGGGCTTGTTTCTCAGTTTTTCATCGTCGAGAATTTCGGGGGGCTTGGGAACTTCCTTTTTGTAATAGTCAATTAATTTGAATATGACCTGCGAAACGCCCACGGCGCCGTACCCGACTGACGCCATCATCTCGTTTACGGAGGAGAAAATCAGCTTGTTGGAGAGCTTTTTGAAGGATTCCTCGGTAAGAATATCGCCGAGATTATAGCCCTTGCGCTTTGCCTCGGCTTCGAGCATAGCTTTCCCCGTCTTGATATTCTCTTCCTTCATTTCGCGCTTGAAAAATTGCCTGATCTTTGCGCGTGCCGAGCCGGATTTGACGAATTTCAGCCAATCCCACGACGGGCCTTTGGCGTTGGGGGAAGTGAGAATTTCCACTACGTCGCCGAGCTGGAGAGTGGAATTAAGCGGGACTATCCTTGAATTTACCTTTGCGCCCACGCACTTGTTGCCGACTTCGGAATGAATGGCATATGCAAAATCCACGGGGGTGGATTCGGGCGGCAGGGAGATTACTTTGCCGTGCGGGGTGAACACGAGCAGTTCGTTGGAATACAGGTCGTTTTTCAGGCTGTCGACGAATTCTTTGGAATCGTTTAAGCTGCCCTGCCAGTCCATTACGTCACGTATCCAGGACAGACGCTGGTCAAAGCCCGTTTCGGAGGATTTCTGTTCCTTATAACGCCAGTGCGCGGCGATACCGTATTCCGCCATTTTATGCATTTCCTGCGTGCGGATCTGAATTTCGAAGAACTGACCGAAATTAGTTACGACGGTAGTATGCAACGACTGGTACATATTGCGTTTGGGGGTGGCGATATAGTCCTTAATTCGCCCGGGGACGGGTTTCCACTGCTTGTGGATCTTGCCGAGGACTTCATAACATTCGTCGATCGTCGCCACTATCACGCGAACCGCGGACAAGTCGTAGATCTGATCTAGGGACTTACCCTGGTTTTTCATTTTTTTATAGATGGAATAAAAGTGCTTGGGTCTGCCGAAAACTTCGCCCTTTATCCCGCTTTCGTCCAAAATGTCTTTGAGCTGCGACACGACGAAATCCACGAAACTGCGCCTTTCCTGCAATTTTTGGTGGATATTTGTAACGAGATATTCGTATGCTTCGGGGTCAAGATATTTGAGGCACAAGTCCTCGAGCTCGCACTTGATCTGCGAGATGCCCAGTCTGCCGGCAAGCGGCGTGAATATTTCGAGAGTTTCTTTGGCGATACGCTGCTGGCGCTCGTTGGAAAGAAAGTTTAAAGAACGCATATTGTGCAGTCTGTCGGCAAGTTTTATTATTATTACGCGCACGTCGTTCGCCATAGCGACGAATATCTTGCGGAAATTTTCGGCGTCTTCCTCCTCGTGGGTCTGATAGCGGATTTTGTCGAGTTTTGTAACGCCGTCTACCAACGTCAGTATCTCGTCGCCGAAACGGCTGCGGATATCCTCAGCCGTCGCAGGAGTGTCCTCTATTACGTCGTGAAGAAAAGCCGCGGCGACGGACGGCGTGTCCATACCGAGGTCGATAAGAATTTCCGCGACCGCGCACGGATGGGTAAAATACGGCTCGCCGGAAGCGCGCTTCTGCCCTTCGTGCATAAGCTCGGCATAGCGGTAGGCGGAAATGAGCAATTCCCTGTCGTCCGTCGAGTAATTATCGTATATTTTATCCATTAAACTTTTCATAATTTATCCGTTGAGATTTGAGACGATGTTATAGAGTTCGGAATTCTTCAAGTCGGTTCTTACTCCCCTGTACACAACGATTTTTCCGCCGTCGTACGAGATGAGAGAGAGCTGTCTGAACACTTCAAGCGCAAACGCGATATTTCGGGGCGCCAGGGAGAACTCGTTTTTCAACGCGATCTCGCCGCTGTCAGCGCCGTTCAGGCTGGGGGCCTTTGCGGAAAGCTCGGAGAATATTTTAAGCAATTCCTCCCTGCCGCAGGGTAATTGTTTTAAGAAATTATAACCGCATACGTCGGTACATATAACCGCTTCTTTTGCGGCAAGCGACGCAATGCGGACGCCGGACGGCGGAGCGTCAAGGAAAACGACGCGCTTGAATCCGCTGAGGTCCGCGTTATAGACAGGCGACACGAGAATACAGTCGGCAAGATTGCCCGACGAGAGAACGAAGAGCTCGACGGGGAAGCCGCCCGCGTTTTTATAGCGCGACAGCGTGTCGTATTCGTGCGCTATGTAAACGGTGCCGTAGCCAGCGCCCCCGGACATTATTTCGTCGATTTCGCCGCTCGATTTACGCAGAATTTCGCAATCTATGGCGGGATGTGCGAGATTGAGGACGTTGTTGACCGCGATTTCCTCTTCCGCGGATTGGGCGGCGTTGCGGTCTATGACGACGTCGCGGATAAAGCCCTTTACGTATTCCCTGCCGCGGAATTTTGAAACATTATATTCGAAAACGTATCTCTTTGGCGCGTGGCTCTGCATAAGGTACGAATACCTGCCGCCGCCGAAATACATAAGTTCTATATTTGCACTTTTTACCGATATATGCGGCGAAAGAGGTTTAACGGGACGGACTTCGAGCGCGCCCTCCTCCGTTTCGAACAACGGGCGGCGGTTGCCGACGCCGAAGGGTTCGAGAAGCTCGAGTTCCTTCGCGAATCTTGCGGAATACGGCGCGGTGAGTTTGCCGCTTATATACAGAGTAGGTTCGAAGTCTTCGGCAGTGTAATTGGACAGCAAGTAGCCGTTAAGCGCCTCTTCGAGTTTGTCGAAATTTTCAGCCTTGATATTTATGCCCGCCGCCTGCGCGTGTCCGCCGAATTCGTCTATCAAATCTTCGCAAGCCTTTAACGCCTCGAAGATGTTCACGTTTTCAACCGAACGTGCAGAGCCTTTCAGCATATCACCGTGCCGCACGAAAAGCAGCGCTGGACGAGAATACTCGTCCGCCAGGCGGGCGGCAACTATGCCGACAAAGCCGGAATTCCAGCTGTCGTCCGAGAGCATTATAACCCTTCCGTACGCGCCGCGGTCTTTGAGTTTCCGCTTTGCGCTCAGATACAACTCGTCGCAGAACTTCTGGCGTTCCTGATTGTATGAAGTGAGTTTGGCGGCGAGGTCGAATATTGCGCTTTCGTCAGTTTCGTTAAACAGAACGAGTGCGGAATGCGCGTCGCCCATTCTTCCCGCCGCGTTTATCTTCGGCGCGACTGAAAACGCAAGCGTCTGAGAGGTTACCGCCGATTCGTTTTTCGCAAGGAAATAAGAATAACAATTCCTCGGGCTGTTGTTTATGAGTTTGAGACCTTCGTAGACGATATCCCTGTTTTCGCCAGTGAGCGGAACGCTGTCCGCTACGGTGGCTATCGCCGCAAAATCGAGATATTTTAAGGCGTCGTCGCCGTTCAGCGCACAGCCTACTTTCAGAGCCACTCCCGCTCCGCACAGATTATCGTAGACGTAACCGTCGTTGAATTTCGGATTGATACAGATACAGTCGGGAATGCGGCCGGAAAGTTCGTGATGGTCGGTTACGATGACCTCCGCGCCCTGTTCTTTAATGTAATCCACCTCGTCCGCACCCGAGATACCGCAGTCAACGGTAATGAACAGCTGGGGAAAATATTCATCGAAAATTTCGTCTATCGCCGCACGGTTCAGTCCGTAACCCTCGCGGCGCTCGGGTATGTACACTACGGGTTCTATGCCGAAATCCTTGAGCGCCCTGTACATTATGGTTGCGGCGCATACGCCGTCGGCGTCGTAATCGCCGTAGACGGCTACAACCCAACCCTCGGCACGGGCGAGCGTGATCAGCTCTACCGCCTCGTTCATTCCCTGCATTTTGAACGGGGAAATGAACCGGCTGCGCGAAGGGTGAATGAAGCCATCTATCTTCTGCCTGTCGTCAAAGCCCCTGCCGTACAGGATTTTCACAGTGTCCTCCAACAGACCGCATTCGGAGGCAAGATTTCGTATGATATTGAGTTGTCTTTCCGAATACTCGTATTCAGGCACTATTCTTTTCATAATAATAAAGATAAAAGGCGGGACCTGCCCGCCTTAGACGCTTTTTTAGGACTTCTTTGAGGTCTTTTTCGTATGCGTTGCCTTGTATTCATCTCCGATACGCTTGAACCGCGAATATATCGACGGTGTGAAGAACGCCGTTCCGTATACCGTAGCAACCGCGGCAAACAGAGCGCTCAATACTGCGGAAATGACGCCGGCAACCGAAAGCGCGCTTATTGAAAGAAGTACGAACAGTATTACCGCAGTAACGGCAAACGCCACGGCAGCCGCGCTGACGGGAACAAGACTTTCCCTTGCACAGATATCCGACTGTTCGTCCGCACCGAGTTTTGCAAACGCTTCGTCTTTGAGATTTTTCCGCATTCTGTCGTGCAGATAACAGCACCCTATCATTGTCATAATCACGGTGAGCGCGCCGAAAGCGAGGACGGCGTTCCCGACGGGAATACGGGTTATAGCAAGCAGCGAAACGAATATAGCGAAGTTATGGACGTCGGCAAGGAGCGCCGAAAGAGCCATAGTCAATTTGTACCTTATAAGGAAATACAGGAACTGGAACACGACGGCCGAGGCAAGAGCAATTGCGCCGAGTGAAAGCACTTTCCCGCCGCCGAGCAGGGTTCCCGCTTCGTGGTAGTAGGCATTGCTGAGCTCGTAAACGTTTAACGTGCCGTTGATGGATTCCGCGGCGGACTGTAATTTCGCTTCGTCGGTACCGGCGGAAAATTTGTAGACAAACTCCCCTCCCATATCGGTTTCAGCCGAAGTGAACGCGTAATAGCTGACGCCCGCGCTTTTGAATTCGTCTTCGCAGATTTCCTTTACGGAGTCTTCTGTAAAATTTACGATGTCGTACGAAACGACTACGCTTTTATAGCTTTTATATTCACTGCCGTAATTGAAGTAACCGCCCGCTACAAATTGGCAGATAAGACCTACAGCCAGCCCTATTGCCACTATCGCAACGGATACTATAATCATTACGTGCATCTTGGACGAAAGTTTTAAATTAGTCATCGATAGGTACCTCCCTTGTAAATCCGCAGAATCCGAATTTATCCTTTACAGGCGAGGATATTACGTACCACATAAATCTTGTAAACCAATACAGAACGTACGAAGCTATCGTTGCGATGAAGAATATCAGACCGCAAGCGGCGATTTCTCCCGCGCAGACAAGCGCAAGCAACAGTGCGGCGACTACGAGGATAATGTGCAGGTCGAGTATCGTCGTAAGAACGTTTTTATATCCGGATTTGACCGCGGACTGAATCGTCTTGCCCTTCTTTGTTTCCTTACGGACGGATTCGAAGAGAACGAAATTGGATCCGCAGAGAAGCGCGAGCCCGAGAACCGCCGTAAATACTCCCGCGAGGGTGAGCTGTATTTCCAAAAGCATTGAAGATATAACTATTACCAATGCGTATACGGCAATCATAAGCGCGTTTACAAGGCCAAGCTTTTTATACCTTACGACCGAGTAGACGATAGCCGCGACAAGTATAAGGAGAACGGCAACCGCAAGATATACACCCGCGTTTTCGCCGAGCGCGGACGTTGCGTAATACAACTGCAAGTCGGTGTCAGTGTTGTAGTCGTTGGCAAGCATTTCGCCGTTTGCCACGGACGCGAGCACTATCGCGTAGTCTTCGGCAACCGATTCGCTCGTTACGCTTATATAGAAGCTGCTGTCGATGACGTCGGATACGGTGAGGGAAAGCAGCTGCGTATCGCCGATATAGAAACCTATTGCCGTGTCGCTCGTCGCGTCGAGAATTTTGTTGGAAATCTCTTTGAACTGCGCTTTGCCGGTCTGGGTAAGGTTTACTTTGACTGCGTAAGCTCCCGCTCTGGCATACTTGGTTATGCTGCTGAAATAGGTCGTCAGATCCGCCGTTATCGGGGTTACGATATAGTCGAGATTTGCCTTGCCCACCTCGGTATTCCTGAGGGAAAGTTCGCCGTCCAAGGTAAGATACTGCAACGTCTGCGTGATAGCGCTCGTTTCAGTAGATCTGGACGTCGTGTCCCTTTGCGTGTAAGCGGAATAAGTAAAGTTCGTGGGAACGGAAACCTTTATGGTGTAGTCGTCCTGAACGGATACAGAATAGCCGGTATAGCCCTTTTCGCCCAAACGCTTAGCGAGTACTTCCGCGTCGGAAAGTACGCTTTCTTTAAACGCCTGCTCGTCCTCGATAAGCTCCTTACCGAGGTATACGCTGCCGCGCTGAACGTAATTTTCAGTATACTCTTCACGCTTGTCCTCGTCGTCGGGTATACCGAAAGTATAGTCGGCGGCGGAAAGCACGCCTTCGGGATAAAGAACCGTATAGGCTTCGCCCGTGAAATCGCTTCCCAGATGAATACTGCTGATAAACGAATTATATCTCTTTACGCCGTTACTGCCGGGAACCGTGCAGGATATGACCGAGAACAGCGCAAGAATCACGATTGCGGCAACGAGTATCGCCGTTATTATCGCCGATTTGATTTTGCCCATCAATAAACTCCTATTTTTTGTTTAGAAAAAATTTCTTAAGTGCAGCGGCCTGCCGCTGTTGCCATAAGGCTGTTTTTCAACCTCTATATTATATAAAAAAATCCTGCGGCAGTCAATTAAATATGCTTGCCTTAAAAAAATTTTACGGGATTTTAAACGCCTTTTTTAAATTTCCCCGGCTTTTTTTAGCGCGAGAACGTGCATTCCGCATTCTATTCGCTTTTTCATCATATCGCAGGTTATCGGATAGGGCGTGTTCATATCGCCTGTGAAATGATAGTTGTTTGCGCTGCATCCGCCGCTGCAAATGAATTTTGCAAAGCATTTTTCGCATTCGCTGCGCGTGAACAGACAGTTGGAGGCGAATTTCCCCCTGATTTCGGCGTCGAGTTTTCCCTCGAATACGTTGCCCATCAAAAAGTTTTTATCCCCCGCAAACTGGTGACAGGGATATACGTCTCCGTTTGGCACGACGGAAAAGTACTCGTTGCCGGCGCCGCAGGCGGATACCTTCTTTTGGAGGCATACGCCCCCCTCGAGATCCACGTTGAAGTGGAAAAAGTTGAAGCCCTCTCCGCTCTTGCGCTTTTCTATGTACTTGTCGCAGAGGTTTTCGTATTCGTCGAGTATTGCGGGAATATGCTCTTCCTTTATAGCAAGGTCGTCGATTTCCGTTACTACAGGCTCCATAGAGATACTGTCGAAACCGTTTTCCGCAAGGAATATTACGTCCTTGGAGAAATCGAGGTTCTTAGCCGTGAACGTGCCGCGCACATAATAGCTTTTATCGCCGCGCGAACGCACAAATTTTTTGACGTTTCCTATGACGTAATCGAAGCTGCCCTTGCCGTTTTTAGTCTTGCGGATTGCGTCGTGGACTTCCTTTCTGCCGTCAAGGCTCAAAACGACGTTCTCCATTTCGCGGTTGAAAAAGTCGATCGCGTCGTCGTCAAGCAGCAAAGCGTTTGTCGTGGTCGTGAAGAGGAATTTCTTGCCCGCCTTTTCACCCTCC
The DNA here is from genome assembly GCA_964385865.1 of uncultured Clostridia bacterium. Classification (GTDB taxonomy): domain Bacteria; phylum Bacillota; class Clostridia; order Christensenellales; family Borkfalkiaceae; genus Coproplasma. The sequence goes on from CAYLQK010000034.1 coordinate 12,041, forward strand.
GCACGGGCGTATGCGACTACGTTCTTGATTGTGCCGAGACACATAAGCGGTTCGCCGCCGAAGAAATCCACTTCCAGCACCCTGCGCTTGCCGCTGTTGGCGATAAGAAAGTCTATTGCAGCCTTTGCGGTGCTTTCGCTCATAAATTCGCGTTCGGAATGGTAAGCGCCCTCGTCGGCGAAACAGTATCGGCACCTCAGATTGCAGTCGTGGCAGATATGAAGGCAGAGCGCCTTGACCTCGGACGACTTTACGGGGTATGCCTTTATTTCTTCCTTGAAAAGGAGTCCGCTCTTTTTTAGATCCGCGATATCGGTCTCGATTTCCGCTATCTTTTCGGGAGTGAGGCAGGGCGTTTCGCCGCCCTCGTATTTCGCCTTGAGATAGTCCGCCGTCTCTTTATCGCACTCGTGCAGACTGCCGCTGCCGGAATCGTATATGTAGTTTTTGCTTTTATAATTAAAGACGTGTATCATAGCGACGAAAAGGAGCAGAGAATTTTCTGCTCCTTACTTTATTATTAATCGGTATTACTTGATTTTTTCGGGATTCTGTTCTCTTGTAATTCTTTCGCAGCTTTGGTTACCTACGGTGCAACTTGTCTTGCAGGCTGACTGGCAGGTGCTTCTGCATTCTCCGCAACCCGTTACTTTCCTTTCCTGGGGTTTTGCAATGGTCTTAATCATTTTAATAATCTCCTTTGACGTAATTCAAAGTTATTATAAAATATGCAGAGAAAAAAATCAAGTGATTTTATGCTCCCTTTTTTATATTGACGGCTATAACGCCCGAAATTGCGCCCGCGGCTATGCCGAGTAAAATTTCAAGCGCGAATTTCCAGCTTACGGACAAGGATTGCGCGATGATCGCATAGAGGAAATAGGTTATAATTACGGCTATCAATCCGTAGACCGCGCCCTTTATCAATCCCTTGTCACCGCGTATGAATATCAGTCCGCCCGCGGCTATAGACAGGATTTTAAATACCTGGTTGACGGGCTTGACCGCGCCCGCGGAGAGTGAAAACAGCTGAATAATCAGCGTGAAGATAAGTACGAACAATAGCGAAATTATTACCGCCGCCGCTGCCGCCTTGACTATCTGAAAAATATTTTTACGCATATAAAAACCTCCGCTTTAACTTATGCGGAGATTATGCGATTTATTATTGTTTGAAGTTTATTTGTTTTCTTCGGGATTTTGTTCGGCGATGGTTTCGGGCGCCGCCTCGGGCGCTGCGTCTTCGGGCTTGACATCTTCAATTGTCTCTTCCGCCTTTGTTTCTTTAGTCGTCTTTTCAACGACCGCGTCCGTCTGATAAATAGCTTGTCTGTCGAACTTGACGAAACATTTGCCCGACTGTTCGGTGCCCGTTTCGAGTACGAACGTATTTTCTTCGTCGTCAACTTCGACGACTATACCGCAGATACCGCCTATCGTCTTTACCTTGTTGCCGGGTTTTACGGCGTTGATAAGGTTCTGGGCGTCCTGCTCCTGCTTTTTACGCTTGCGTGAAGAGAATACGAACATCACTATGATTGCCACAATGAGTACGCCGAGAATGACGTAGGTATAGATTTGGCTGCTTTCTATAAGTAGAGAATTGAACATTTTTTAATCTCCAAAATTTATTTACATATTAAATATAAACGAATTACCTTTTTTTGGCAAGCGTTTTTAAGAGCGAAACGACGATTGCACCAAACTTTCACTCAATTTTTATAATCGGCATAGTTTTCATAGAACTGCGCGGCGAAGTCGTTGAGGCTGTCGGCGAATATGGCGGCGCGCATATCGCTCATAAGTTTTTCGAGGAAAGTTATGTTGTGAAGGCTCAAAAGCATCGAAGCGAGCATCTCGTTTACGTTTATCAGGTGCCGTAAGTATGCTTTGGTATAGTTTTTACAGCAGTAACAGCCGCACTTTTCGTCCAGAGTTGAAAAATCTTCGCGGTAAGCGCCGTTGCGAGCCACGACCTTTCCCTTGGAAGTGAACGCCGTGCCGTTGCGAGCCACGCGGGTGGCTAAAACGCAGTCGAACATATCTATACCTCGCCTTACGCCCTCGATAAGGCAGTCGGGACTGCCTACGCCCATCAGATAACGGGGCACGCACTCCGGAAGCTCGGGGCGAATCAAATCGAGTATCTCGTACATTCGGTTCTTAGGCTCGCCCACGGAGAGACCGCCTATTGCGATACCTTCGGTTGCAAACGGCTTTGCACGTTTGAGACTTTCAAGGCGCAGGTCGTCGTATAAATTGCCCTGCACGATTGGAAATAGCGCCTGATCGTCGCGCGACTTTGCTTTTAGACAGCGCACAAGCCAGCTGCTTGTCCTGTTCATAGCCGCTTCCGCCTGGGGATGGGTGAAGCCGTATTCGCTGCACTGATCCAGTTGCATTATGATATCCGCGCCGAGGTTTTCCTCTATGCTTATAACTTTTTCTGGCGTGAACAGGTGTTTGGAGCCGTCAACGTGCGAGTTGAAGTATACCCCTTCATCATTGATTTTATTCAGTTTGGTGAGGGAAAATACCTGAAATCCGCCGCTGTCGGTGAGGATAGGACCATCCCAATTCATAAACTTATGCAATCCGCCCGCCTTTTTAACCAGCTCGTCGCCGGGACGGATATATAAGTGGTAAGTATTAGAGAGTATTATGCTTGCGCCTGCTTCTTTCAGATCCCGGGGATATACGCCCTTTACAGTCGCCTGCGTACCCACGGGCATATATACAGGCGTCAATATATCGCCGTGCGGAGTATGAAATACACCTGCGCGCGCGCCGGTGTATTTGTCTATGTGTTGAAGTTCGAATGAAAAATATTTATTCATAATATTATCGGTCCGGATTAATCAAGAATGTAAAAATGCGTAGATTACGTTATCAAACGTACACGACCCGAACTCAAAATTTGCGCGTTTTATTTGACTTGTAAACAAGCGCAACTTATTTATGGGAAGCAAGATTTCAAAACAAGTCGGAATGAGAACCCGTCCTAATCAACTTTAAAATCAAATTATAGTCAGTCACTTT
>CAYLQK010000035.1:0-14830 GCA_964385865.1 uncultured Clostridia bacterium
GGGGGGATGATAATCTGCCGAACCGGTTTTAAATTCTATAATACAATAACGCACGCTTTTTTCAACTTATAGGCATTCCGCAAATCGTGGAATGCCTATAACAAATCTAAAATAAAATTATATGCCTCACAAAAGAAGTTGCCACTAATTGACTACCCTCGTCAACTATTCACCCTTTTTCTTGTCCTTACCTAAAAGGCTTTTAAGCTTAGCAAAACCGCTTGATAACAGCCCCTTCTTTTTCTGTTCTACAATGACTACGTCGTCCTCGTCAAGCGACTTAGTTACCTCAACCTCTTCAAATTTGCAATACTCCGGCGTTATCGCTTTCGCCGTCGTCTCGTTGAAGAAACATACGTACTCAGTCTCAATCGCCGCGCGCAACTTTTCTTTATTATTTACATTAAATTTGTTGCCCGCCTTTAAAATTACTTTATTATCGCCGAAATTGCCGTGAATATTGATGATATCGCCCAACATTTCCACCATACCGACTTTTATTTCAAACGAATAGCCGGCGCGTCTGTTAAAGCGTTCGTCCTCCTCATAGATTAAATTTTCGGGACGGACGCCGTACACTATCCGTTTACCCTCGTAGTCCGCAAGCAAATCGCATTGTTCACGCGTAAGCAAAATTTTCTGTTCAGCTCCGTCCGCTATAAAGTAACTGTTCTCTATCTTTCCGTGTAAAAAATTCATAGCAGGCGTGCCAATGAATCCTGCGACGAACATATTTGCGGGATGGCGATAAACTTCGTTGGGTTCGCCTATCTGTTGGATATAGCCGTCCTTCATAACCACTATGCGCGTTGCCATTGTCATCGCTTCTATCTGGTCGTGCGTTACGTATATAGTTGTTTCCCCGACTTCCTTATGAATACGCACGATTTCGCTGCGCATTGCGACGCGCAATTTTGCGTCGAGGTTGGAAAGAGGTTCGTCCATCAAAAACACTTTCGGTCTGCGTACAATCGACCTGCCGAGCGCGACCCTCTGGCGCTGACCGCCGGACAGTGCGCGGGGTTTTCTGTCAAGATACGGCGTAAGCCTTAATATCTTAGCCGCCTCTTTGACCCTTCTGTCAATCTCTTCCTTGGGGATTTTTCTTAATTTAAGCGCGTAAGCCATATTGTTATACACGGTCATCTGAGGATAGAGCGCATAGCTTTGAAAGACCATAGCAATATCCCTGTCCTTTGGCGCAGCGCAGTTAACAAGCTTGCCGTCGATGTAAAGTTCGCCGTAGGAAATTTCCTCCAACCCCGCAATCATACGCAAAGTCGTGGATTTGCCGCATCCGGACGGTCCTACAAATACGATAAATTCTTTATCCCGAATATCGATCGAGAAATTATGCACGGCGTGGACACCGCCGTCGTAAATCTTATTGACGTTTACCAATTTAACAGAAGCCATTTATTTCACCGCCTTATCTATTGTATATTTATCGCCCATTGCGGGAATCGCGCCGTAGTGCGTAGTGGTATATGCGCCGCATTTGCAGGCGAAACGGAGCATTTCCGCATAATCTGCATTCTCCGATATGCCGCCGTTTTCCATTATCCGCGCGATGAACCCGCCGAAAAACGAATCGCCCGCGCCCGTGGTATCGACGGTCTTAACTTTATATCCGCCGCATTCGAATACTTTACCGTCTGAAAGATATAATTTTGCGCCCCTGCCGCCGTCCGTTACAAGCAGAATTTTAAGATTGCCCGTAAACATACGGTCAATGCCGCCGAAGCCGGGTCCGCCCGTCAAAAATTCAAGTTCGTCCCTACCGACCTTGATAATATCGGCATATACCGCAAACTCCTGTACGGTACGGCGGAGTTCCTCCGCATTTTCCCAAAGATTAAACCGAAGATTGGGATCAAAGCAAACCAACCCGCCGGCACGCTTAACCTTTTCAATAAGGTATTTGTGCGTCTCTTTTGCGTCGTCGGTTTTGAGTGCAACGCTTCCGAATTCCAACACGTCGCCCACGTTGAATTCAACCCTTTCAAAATCATTTGGCGTAAAGTGTAAATCGGCCGCCGCGCGGCGATAGAAACTGAATTCCCTTTCTCCGTTATCCTGAAAACTGACGAACGCAAGAGACGTGTCGTAATCTGCGCTTTTCGATATAAACGTTGTGTCCACACCCTCGTCTTTGAGCGTTTCTATTAAGAAATCGCCGAACCCGTCGTCGCCCACTTTTGTGAGGTAGACGGCATCCCGACCCAATTTTACGGCCTGCACGCATACGTTTGCGGGCGCGCCGCCTGCGTTTTTTACAAATTCTTTCGTGTTTTTAAGGCTTTCCGTGCCTACCGATTGAAAGTCGATGAGAAGTTCGCCTACGGAATACAGCTTACTCATAGAACTCCATCCCTCCTATTTTCACTTTAACACCGTTGGAATAAAACGCAAAGTTGCGCCTTACCATATCCGTAAACCTTGCCGTAATGCTGACCGTATCGTCGAGGTATACAGCGATTATCTCTCCCTGCACGAGAATATCCACACCGTACGTCCGTCCCTTTGCAAACGTGAACGGCACGGTAGCAAGCGCTGAGCCATAGCGCAGTACGCTTGTAACGTCATTATAGCAGGATAGCTCGCTGTCCTTTACGTCAAACGAGACAAGGGATTGACCGAGACGGTTGTGATATGCGCCGCCTATTCCGAAAGTAATGCCGAAATCGCCGTCTAAGCTTTCAACCGTAAAATCGAAGTGCATCCGCGTTATGCCTCTGCCGAGTTTTTCAAGGCAGACGGCGCTGAAATTTTCGCCGTCAAAGGTCAGGTCATTGAGTTTGCTTCCGTCGCACAGTCTGTACGTTATCTTATTGGATATCGCCTGCTTTACGGATGAAACCATTACCGCGCAAAGCTCGCCGCTCGATAATTGCTCTATCTGATGAACTACCAAGTTGCCGCCCCAATCGAAATCGCCCGTGCTTCCGCCCGACAGATTGGCGCACCAGGCAAAGGCGTAAAGTTCGTCGCCCGCCTTTTCAAGTCTGCCCGCATAGAAGCCCGTAGCGTCTATGCTGTCGCGTCCGAACTTTTCCCACTCGCCGTCTTTCGAGGTCTTGTAGCGATAATGCGTAACCCGGCTTTCGCCCTGTTCGCTGTAAACAAGATAGTAAAACCCGTTCCACTCTATATACGATGGGCACTCCATATTGTAAGTTCCGTCGTCGTTGGTGAAGAATATTCCCCTGTCCTCCCACTCGTCCGCGGACGCGTCGAGCGTAGCCGAAGCGTATTGCTTTATTACGCCGCAACCGTAATGCTGGGTTGTAACAAGCATATAGTATAATTCGTCGTCCTCGTCATAATAAACGTAGGGGTCGCGAAAATCGTTTTCATAGCCGTAAAGCAAAAAATCCTCGTCCTTTACCCAAGTATTCTGGTTGTCGTAGCTCACGGCGTGGCGCACAGCCTCGTTAAATTTCAGCCCCTCTTCCTGTCCGTTGTCGTTGTGCCCCGTGTAGAAACAGTGATAATTACCGTTTTTGTCCTTTATAAACGAGCCCGTACCTATCGCCGCGTCGGGGGAATTTATCTCCGACTCATAATTTATCGCAATACCGCAGTCGGTGTAATTCACAAAGTCAGTCGTCGTCAGCCGCGATATAGGATGATAGAATATGCTTTGCGAACCCGTACTGTTTTGCAGGTGATAGACGTTCATTACTCCGTCGTCATAAAACGGCATTACGTCGCCCAAATAAATTTCAAGCGAATCGTCGTAGGATGAAACGGGGAACACAGTCATACCGCCTTGATCTACAGAGTTTTTGTATTGCGCGCAACCCGCCGCCAAGCACAGGCACGTTATTGCGGCGCAGATTAAAGCAAAGCGCTTTTTCATCTCAATATCTTCCTATCTCTTTTATTTCGGTATCGGCTACTTCGCCTTCGGTAACCATAGTGAAATTGCCGTCTATATATATCCTGCTGCTTATCGTCTCTCTGCCGCCGTCCACAAACACTTCCACGCTTGAAACGTCGAGAAGAACGCGCACGGAGCAACCGCGATACTCACGGTTTGTCGTACGCACGCAGCCGTTCATATTGTTTGAGTCCAACGTATCAAGGTATACCGTGCCGTCCGATCCAACCGTAAAAGAGCCGTTGTCGCCCTTAAAAGTTACGCTTCCGCACCCGCCTAAGGTGAAAGATATATCGGCGCAACGCGGCACGTTTAAACAATTCTTGCAGTATCCGCTTAAACTTGCTACGGGGGTCTGGAACACGTCTCCGTCCTTAATTTTTAGTTCGCGCGGGATCGAGAAGGCGCCCACCCAGCCGTGTTTTAATTCGTTAGTGGGATAGGGTTTGCCCCACATTTCAAGCCAGCCTACTATTATGGGTTTTCCCGCGCCGCGTATTACCTGCGGGGCGTAAAAGGTGTCGCCCTTATCTATTTCTTTTATGAAATCCACTTCCATTCCACCCTTTTCAAAGTCTATTTCTCCGACGATGAAAACGCTGGAATTGACGTTTTTGAAGTCGTTTCCCCTTAAAGGCACGTTACAACCCGAAGCTAAAATCACGTCCTTGCCGTCAACTTTGCAATAGCTGGGACATTCGCCCATATCGCCCAATTCATAAAAGGGGCCTATCGTAAACAGATAGTTCAGCTTTTCGGGAGTCTCGCCGCCTAAGACGACGATCAACCCGGCGTTGAGGTTGACGTCCTTGCCGCCGACGAAAACATAGTATTTACCGTCGATTAACACAGGACAGGGATCGCGGAAATCTACCTTGCTTATATTTTCGGGCAAGTCGGCGTTGTCAAATACCCTGCCGATTTTTTTAAAGTGTACGCCGTCTGTTGAGAGCGCAAGGTAAACTTCCTCGCTTTTGACCCCGCCCGACTCATAGTGGCGCGTATAGTAGACGGCTATATCTCCGGCAATTTCTACGGCGCCTCCCGAAAATATACTCTCACCCTCCTCGTCGGGCGCGATAGCAATTTCGGCGTTTCTGAAACAAATCAAATCGTCTGAAATGAAGTGCCCCCAGTGCATCACCCCCGCGGTCGTGGAGTAAGGATTATATTGGTAAAAAAGGTGATATTTGCCGCCGTAACATATGAGACCGTTCGGGTCGTTCATCCAGCCGACAGGCGGCGACATATGGTATTGCAGTCGGAACTGCCTGTTCACCGTGTGTTTTGAGTTTGCAAGATATTCGTTCGCCGTTTGAAGATAGGTCATATCAGTTTTCCAGATTGCTTTTATAACAGATTTTTATTTCACTTATTTTTATGGTTACGTTTGAATAGTTGGCGTTCTGCGAAGAGCCGAACTGCCATATGAATTTATACATTCCCTCTAAGCTTGCGGTATTGCAACGCATCGAGAAAAGCGTCTCTTCAGCGGGAATGGTGAAGTTTTCCCATACGAAAGTATTCCACTCGCCGGCAACGCTTGCCGCAAATACGCAGCTTACAGGCGACGTCGCCGAAGCTTTAAAAGTAATTATATAGTTTTCCGCAGCGCCCGAAAGCTCGAATACGGGGCTGTTTATCTCGTTATTGCCCCAATCGGTACCGAAAGACTGTATATTGTAGACCACCGTGCCGTAGTCGACGCTTACGCTTCCCGCACCTCCGTTGTAGTTGGAGGTTGTGAACGAATTTATATAATAGCTCTCTTCCCTGACGCCGCTCTCGGTAACTACCACGGTTAAATTGGAAAGCGTTATCTTATTTAAATAGTCGCCCGAACGAACATACAGCCAGAGAGTTCCGTTATTAGAATCGTTGACGTTACCGAGCGTAACCGTATATCTGCCGTCAGCCGACGGCGACACGGTTTCAATAATGACCTCGTCCCACTGCCTGTTCTGCAAACAAACGTCGTAAGGATTGCCCTTCTCGCTGTAAACGTCGAATGACACGTTATATACCGAACCGTTTACAAGGGGTATACCCGTATTGACGAACACTCCGCCACGCCACACTTCATCGGAAGCTTTAGTGATTTCAACGCACACGCCTAAACCGTCCTGCGTAAGAGAAGCATATCCCTCGGTCCGGTCAAATCTGCCCTCGTACTTGCCCGCGAAGTTGAATTTATCTACGGCGGTGTAGGTGTTGCCGTTGACGTCCCTTTCAGACCTTGCGCCCGTAAGCGAAAATTCAAGATTGCCTTCAAGCGCGCCCAGCCAAAGCTCTACGTCAACCGCCTTTTCAGTAGTATTGGCAGACGCGGTAGTAAATTTGAAAGTAAAGGTATTGTCGCCTTGTTTAACGTACGTTTCCGCAACCGGCGTTCCGTTCGCCACGGCCTTGATTTTGCCTGATAAATTGCTGTTAAAGTAATAACTGAACGTATATTCCGCACCCGTTGCAAGGTTGTACCCGCGGGTGAGTCTGACGTCCTCATATATCTCTCCGCCACTGAGCGAAAAGCAGTATTTCCCGCCCGTAAGGCCTTCTTTTGATACGGTTACGCCGCCGCCCGTTTCAAGAGAAAAACCGTTTGTAAGGATATCGTCGCGGTATAATTCACGGTCGCTTACCGTTGCGTATGCAGTAGAGCGGAACAGATTATCGTTGCTGTCGGTAACCTCGTAAATTATTTCGTATTTCCCCGCCTGATCAAACACAGCATAGCCGTCGATAACTTCGGTATAGGGTATGACCGTGATTTCTATATCCGCAGTTATATCGCCGTCCTCTTTGTCGAGCGCGGCAACGCTGCCGAGTAAATCCACCGTAGCGCCCGTCATACAGGTTATATCGGCGACGCCCGTAAGTTCGGGCGTCTGATTTACCTTCTTTATCGAGCAGCCCGAAAGCAACGTTATTGCGGCAAACACGGGCACAGCGATAGCCTTAATCTTTTTCATTTTTATTCTCCGTTTCGTCAAGTCGGTTTATTTCGCCGTTTTCATTGAGATAATCGTCGGCTTTCTGCGCTTTTTTTAACTCGTAAACGCTGGTTTTAAGCGCCTTGGCTTTTAAAACATACATATTTTCGCCCATTAACTTAGACACCAGCAACGGCACCGCATAAAACGTGAGGACTACCGTATAGGGGAAATACAGTATCATAGCGACGACCCCTGCCACGCACGCAACCGACAGTATGCTGCGCAACAGCCCGCCGAAAATCAGCATAAAGCCGTTGTACAGAAGCTGGCGGAAAGTTACGTTCATATTTACGATTACCGTGGGAGCAGTAACGAGGTATATAACGCCGAATATCAGCGTGATATAGCTTACCGCAAGCACGAAGTTGTTTATATTTTCGGGGTGGGTATTGAAGAAATATATATTGAATATGGGGAACACAAGAATTATCAACTGAAACAGCGTATAGAATATGAGAATCTTCCAATTCTGACCTATGGTTACGAATATATCCTTTAACCGCCTATCACCCATACCGAGTTTGAAATAACCCGTAACGCCCGTTATAACGGTGGAAAAAGGTAACACAAGCACGGCGGACAGCGCAACAAGTACGGTCAGTATTAAAAATTCAAACGCGTATTCGCCGAAAGCGTATAAGCCTTTCACCGCGCTCCCCCCTTTATTTATGCAGTAGCCGCAAGATAGCGGTCGTACGCCGCCTGATTGATCCGCTTGACCTCGTCGATAGAGGTGCGGTTCGTACTTAACAGACTTTGCCATTCCGAAGACTTTGGCGCAGTCTTAGACGTGATTTTGTTTACCATCCAGGACGTTATATTATTGCCGAGCGATGCTTCATATCTGTTGAGCGTATCAAGTTCGGTTTCGGTGTAGTTCAGGTTCGGAATAGCGGTCGCGCCCTCATAGGTATAAGGTTTAACCCAGTTATTCAGCCTTTCCAACCTCAATTTCGCACGCGACTCCATCTCAACGTAATTCTCCCAAACCTCTTCGGTGAGATACACAACGCCGTAAGGTGCGTTTTTCATTCGGAAATCGTCTGCGCTCTGACTGCCGTGGTCGTCGTTCGGAATGAGTTTGCCGTCCACCTTTTCGGAATAGAACGCTCCCGATTCAATCGAACCGTAGTTCAGTTGAGCGGAGAAGTCGGGCTCGAAAAATTTATCGAAGTATGACAAAAGTCCGCTGATATTTTTGCAAGATGACAGAATTACACATTCGCCCTTCTCTACTTCGAGTTCGTTGCTTAACCCGACGTATTGCTTGCCCGTCGCGTCGTCGACGAGCGGTTCAAGCATAATGTAATTATCCTGCAAACTGCTTGCCACGACCGTTTCCTTTTCCCACCAATAGAAGGCGCCGTATCTTCCGTCCTGTCCCCTGGCGAGGAATTCGTCCTGCGTCTGGGAGAATGCAGTTGAACGAATAAGTCCCCTGTTGTACCAATCGTTTAGTTCCACGATGGCGTTGAACCATTGCTCGTATTCAATTGTGAACACGACCTCGCCGTCGATTATGGTCTTGTGTTCGGTGTTTTCGGGTACGCCGAAGGATGAGATTAAATCCGATTCGTTTCCCTGCCAATTCCCGCTTACGAATGAAAGCGGAACTTCGTCCGTGGTCGCACCGTCGCCGTCCATATCCAGGTCGTTGAACTTCTGTAAAATGGCTTTAAACTCGTTTCTCGTAAGTTTAAGTCCGTCAACGAGGTCCGCCTTAGTCAACTTTACCTCGGACGGCAGGTTGCCGCCGTCGATCAGTTTTTCAACCCAGGCTTTGTTCAAAAAGAGAAAATTGGGATATGCTTTAAGCCCCATCTCTTCCACTCTCGGCAGCGAATATATGTGCCCGTCGGGGGATTTAAGAGCTTCGGCAATGTCGGGTCTGTCCTCTAAAATCTTCTTGAAATTCGGCATATAGTTAAGATAATTATCTATGGCCACTATTTTGCCGCGCTTGCCGTAATTATACAGTTTCATATTGGAAAATCCGGCGTGGTAGATTGCGTCGATACCCTTAATACCGACCGGATCGGCGTTGTTCGCGTATTGGGTCGAGGTGTTATAAGTCCAATAGACTTCATACCCCGTTACTTTTGCAAGCGATTTGAACACGGGCATCGTGTTGTAGTCCTTAACCGTCTCTTCTTTTACGGTGAGAATGGTGAAATCGTAATCGTCATCGTCGTCTGTGAATTTACACGCAGACAGGGATAAAACGGACGATAACACAATTATCACAGCGATAACGGCCGCACATATTTTTCTTTTCATCCCCGCCCCCTTATTTAAATGAACCGACAAGCACGCCCTGACCGAAATGCTTTTCTATCATAGGATAAAGTATCAGAATAGGTAACGTCGCTATTATGATAGAAGTAAATTTAATCTGCGTTGCCGTGCGCATTTGTTCAAGCACGACTTCGCCTTCTCCGCTCTTGGTTGCGTCGAGCAAGCCGTTTAATACCGTTTGCAGAGGATAAAATTCGCTGTCTATGTTGAAGATATAGGCGTCTATATAGTTGTTCCAATGCCCTACGGCATAGAAGAGAACCATTACGCTTATAATCGATTTTGAAATGGGCAAAACCAAATCAAAGAACGTGCGTATCTCCCCCGCGCCGTCTATCATTCCCGCTTCAAGCACCTCCGACGGTACGTTCGACTCGAAGAACGATTTGCACATAAATACGTTATAGACGCTGACTCCGCCGCCGATCACGAGAATGAGAGGGTTTTGATATAATCCCAGCGAACGGCACAAAATGATGTATGGTACAAGTCCGCCGCCGAAGAACATCGTTATTATCAGCATTACCATTATCAACTTGCGGAAAGGCAGGTATTTTCTTGAAAGCGCCCAACCCGCCGGAATTGTGAGCACGATATTGAACAGCGTTCCGAATAAGGTATATAATAACGTAAAGAAATATCCTCTCCACACGTCTTCGCGGTCAAACAGGGCTTTATAGCCCGAAAAGGTCATCTTTACGGGATAGAGCCAAACGTCGCCCGTCATTACCGCGTCGGGGTCGGATACGGAGGCGATAATTATATACCAAAGGGGATATATTACCACTACCGCCAATAAAAACAAAATAAGGGCGCAAAAGGCATAATAGACGTAGTCGGATTTGCTTCCCTTTATCCTGTTACGTTTTCTTGTTCTTTTTACCGTCTTTAATTCCGAATTTTCCATAACATCACCACATACTGCTGTTGGCAAGTTTTTTAGACGTGAAGTTGGCTATGATTAACAGCGCAACGTTTATTACAGAATTGAAAAGCCCTGCCGCAGTACCTACGCCGTAATTTCCGCCGATGAGTCCGAACGTGTATACGTAAGTAGAAAGAATTTCGCTTGTTTCCAAATTTCCGCCCGTCTGCATAAGCAATACCTTTTCATAACCGCAGTTCATAAGGTTGCCTACGGATAATATCATCAGCATTACTATCGTGGGCAGTATTGCGGGGAGATCCACGCTGAATATCCTGCGGAAACGCGAAGCTCCGTCCACCTTTGCCGCCTCGTGCAGGGCGGGGTCTACGCCCGATAGCGCCGCGAGGTAGATAATTGCCGACCAGCCGAAATCCTGCCAATTGCCTGAGAATATGAATAGCGGCCTGAACGCTTCGGGGGATAAAAATAACTGCAGACCGTTTACGTCTCCGCCCAGCTTAATACTTATCTGGTCGAGCAATCCGTCCGAACCGAAAATCAGCTTCATCATACCCACGAGCACCACAAGCGAGATGAAGTGAGGCGCATAGTACAAAATCTGCAATCCCTTCTTCACTTTTTTCGAGCGCAGCGAGTTTAAAAGCAGCGCCACTATTATAGGCAACGGAAATCCCACTATAAACCCGAAAATACAGAGTAAAAATGTATTTACAAAGTAATTCCAGAAATTAGGATTGGAAAAGAACGTCTTAAAATTTGCCCAGCCGACCCAAACCGTCGTAGAACCTATTATCGAGTCGCCGGGCATATAGTCCTGAAACGCCACGAGTATGCCGTACATCGGAATATAACAAAAGATCAGCACGTAAATGAACGCCGGCAGAATGAATATGAGAATCCAACCTCTGCTCTTAAAATTTTGCTTCCATTTTTCCCACTTGGGGTGAGGTTTCTTCCCTTCCGCACTCCCGCCGCCGAGTTGTTCGTAAGCTTCGTCCACAAGTATTTCGGCATTTTCCTCCGCCGACGATACGCCGCAGACCAGGCCATTATTATTTTCAGTCATATCAGCCACATCCATAAATATAATTTTCTATCAAAGATATTTTCTTTTCTCAATCATATTGCAATTCGTCCGGTCAGTCAAGCGCACAAATTCATCTTGTGCATTGCTAAATACTGTACAATAAAATTTTGTGCATATGCTTATTTTTGATTTTTTCTGACTTTCTTTATTATAATAAACGCTACGTACGCGAGAATGAGCGCGCCGAATATCGACATATCGATGAAAAAGAATACGTAGCTTATTTCCTCTATCTCGGTCCATATGCTGTCCGGCAGCCCTTCCATCGTTATCTGAACGGTGGGTCTGCCCTGCGAGGTGTACGCAGTCAACGTGTGTTCGCCGCTGACTAATTCGGCGGTCACATCGGAAGAGAGATAAATAATATTGCCGCTCAAACTGAAATCACATTGCTTTCCGTCAAGTTCGAGTTTATACACTTCAACGACATCGCTCAATGTAAGAGCTATCTCATCGCCGCGCTGATAAGAGTCGCCGTCGGTGATAAGCGTTACGGACGTAAAGTCGCATCTTAGCGTAATTTCAAAATCGCCCTGATTCGTAACAATACGGAAGGTATATTCCCGTCCCGCCTCTAAGGTCTCAAGATATTGCGCGCTGAACGTCAGATAGCCATCCGCCAGGATATATTCGCCGCTTTGGAGCCTGTAACTGCCGTCGCTGACGTTTACGACCTTTATAATTTCACTGTCGCCGAAATAGTACAAGCCGTCGCCCGCATTGACGTTCACGAAGACAACGTCGTTAATTAACATTTCGGCATTGTATACGTTCACGCCTATCGTTCCGCCTATATAACCGTCAATCTCATAAATCACGGCCGCGCTTACGTCGTCGTCAACGTATATTTCAACCCTTTCCCCGCTTACGCAAAGGGTCAATTTTGCGCTGTCGCAGCCACCGAAATCGTAATCGGCGGTGCGCAAATCGCCCACACCCGCCTGCCATAGCTTGACCTTGTTATCTTTAAAATCGACCGTAGCGACGAAGTAGTTTGACAGATTGCCGCTTACGCCAAACACCAGCCCGCCCGCCTGCGATGCGTCGGTGGATTTGCTGAAAGTTGCGGAATAGATCATACTTTCGCCGTACGTTTTGCTGAAATAGAAGGCGTCCGACGGGGTGCCGACGGCAAAGAACAGACCTTCCTCCCTCACCAGTGAAAAACCGCCGACGCGCGTGGTATATTCCACGTCGCTGTTAAAACCGTTGTCATAGATATAGATATCTATAATTTTGGATATTCCGCCGTAACTTACTCTTATGCGCGCATAGCCCTTTGCAAGCGCGGTTATATAGGCTGCGCCGCCCGAAGAACGGGTAAGACTTATATATTTTTCGCCCTCTTCTATGGTGAAAACTACGTTTGAATAATCGAAGCCGCTCGCGTACGAGGAGGCTACCACCGCATTTTTCGCGCCGACTACCGTATCTATTTTATCGGTAGTCAATATCAATTCGTCATTGGTCTTGACGTCGCCGAATATGCCTTCAACGGCGTATACCGCAGCTTCTACAGATAAATCTCCGTCTGAAATAAGCCGCATTGACTTGGAAATTGCCGAGGGAAATACCGCAGAGAAGAACGAAGCTTCGCCGTCGTTGGCAAACACGCTTATAAAGGCGCGGTCGAGGAGTATCCTCAGCGTCAATTTATTATCTTTAAGACGCACGACTTTGGAATATTCAACGGCGTAATAAGTCGAATCTGCCGCAAGAAGCGAGCTTTGAGAGCGGTCTAAGGTGAGCGTTTGAGAGGTTTTATCGTACCTTATCACAATGCGCTCCACTTCGGAAACGCGCAACTCGATTTGCGCGTACGTAGCCGTATCGCCGACAAAATTCAACTCCGCCTCTATATCCGCAATATCCGCACCCGCTCCGTCAAGCGCGTTTTCGCCCGCCTGCAACGTTCCGCTGAATTTTTTCAGCTCGGCCGTACGCAAGCTTGTATAGCCCTCTACGGGAGTCCTCGTCAGAACATATTCCCCGTCCTCTTCAATCAAGTTGAGTTCACAGGCTACCGTCATTCCGCCGTTATACGTTCCCCTGTAACTCTCGTACTCTGCCACGGTCTTCCAGCTTGCAGCCCAGCTTATTCCGTAGACCTTTCCGTCGGGGGAATTGTTAAACGATTGAAATGCGTAGCTGTCTATGCCCTCGCTGAGTCTGTGAGCGCCGTCCGTGGAAACGAATAAGCCGTTTTCATCAAGATCGCCCACCACGTAGTATTCTGCGGGGTAATACGTATCGGCGCGGTTTGTTTTGTTGTATTCATAGCTCTCTGCCTTGTCTTCAGGCGAGATAATGAGAACGTATTTCTCCTCGCCGTTCACTACAAATCGGGAGATATCGGGACATTCGCCATAGTACCCCGTTTCGCCGAGATATTGCCAATCGAACAGATTTTCCGACGAATACATACGCACAGAGCCGCCGCCGACCGCCATCAACCACTTTCCGAGGCGATCGTTCCAAAAGACCTTGGGATCGCGGAATTCGCCGTCGCCCAGACCGCCGTCTGCGGAGGCGCCGATTACCTCGCGTCTGATAGAAAAACTTTGACCGCCGTCCTTACTGTACGCAAGTATCTGCCTCTGTCCTCCTGCTTCGTCAAGGGGTTGGGTCAGAATGGCGACAATGCCCTGACCTTCAAGCACTTTACCGTTTGAACCTGTATCGAACAAACCGCTGGTATTGTATTCGTCATAAACAGCGCTGCCCGAAAACATCATTGCGTAGTAGTTGCCGTCGTCGCCCGTCTGATAGGCGGGAATGGCAACAGGCTGTTCCTGCCAATGTACGAGGTCGGCGCTGGTTGCGTGTCCCCAACTTATATGGTCCCAGTACGTTTGAGTCCCGGAACCGTCCCACGTGTACTGGTAATACATATGGTATACGCCGTTGACATACAACAATCCATTGGGGTCGTTGTTCCACCCCTCCGCGGCGGAGTATGCAAGCTGATTGCGATAGCCGTCTGCATATAAGTTTTTAACGTCGGCAGATGCGCCGCCGCTTAAAAGCCCGCCTACCGCAAAGGCGGCAACTAACGTTGCCGCCGCAAGCAGTATAACGGCTTTAAGTTTATTCTTATAAGTCATTTCTATCTTCCTGCTTATTCACGGTTTTAAATATACCGTACTTCTTGTCTTTTTATTGTTCTGTAATGATTATGCTGAGATCGCCGTTGGGATATGCGCTTGCATTGCCGCTGTTTTCATTAGAGAAAATAAAGTATATGGTATCGCCCGCATTCAACGTCGTCGTACTTGTGTATTCGAGGACGTTGCTATCTGAATTATTTTTGTACGTGGGTTTTGAGTACAGAGCGTCGCTGCTATCCTTAACCCCGACTCTGAGGGCAAGCCTCGTGTCGTCGGTACTACCGGTGAAAGTCAAGGTAATCGTTACGGTTTTAGTCTCGGTAACCGTATACGCTACCGTGGTCATATTTCCGGCATTGATCCAACCCTTCTTTATTTCTACGCCTTCTACGCCGCTGACCGTCCACGTTTCATTCGAATAAGTATCGGCCTGTGTGAAGGTAAAGGATTCGCTTTCGCCAAAAACGTAGTCTACATATCCGTACTTCCAGGAACCGTTTTGGGTATCGGCCGTGAAGTCGTCGGCAAAATTAGCGACGGATTTCGTCGTATCTCCCGTGTTTTCGCCGTCGCCCG
>CAYLQK010000036.1:0-14809 GCA_964385865.1 uncultured Clostridia bacterium
ATAAATCCCACCCCTCGCCGACGGCGAGGGGTGGGATTTATTGCCTATATCATATACTCTCTTGTTTTTAATTTATCAATATTTTTCTCTCTTCTGATATGTGGTATGCAACAACTCGTGCGCCTTATGGGAATTGGGCTCGCCGAAATAATCCCTGTAGAGCTGTTCTACTGCGGGATTGTCGTGAGAACAGCGCAAAGCGTTGTCGCGGTCATAGTCGTAGAGAGCCTGCGCACGGACGGTTTTGAGGTCGACGCTGTTGCGGACCTCGTCGTGAACGTAAGGCTGACCGCCGCCGTTGACACAGCCGCCGGGGCACGCCATTATCTCCACGAAAGTATAGTCCTTTTCGCCGCGCTTAATCGCCTCGATTATCTTTCTCGCGTTGCCGAGACCGTTTGCCACCGCAACTTTAACAGACGCGCCGCCGACGGTATACTCCGCTTCCTTCACTCCCTCCGTGCCGCGGACTTCGGTGAATTCCAGAGGCGCGCCGCTTCCGCCCAACTTGTAAGCGGCAGTACGCAGGGCCGCTTCCATTACGCCGCCCGTCGCGCCGAATATCGCGCCCGCGCCGCTCGCTTCGCCGAAGGGCGAATCGAATACGCCGTCCTCGAGATTGACAAAGTCGATACCCGCTTCCTTTATCATCTTGGCAAGCTCGCGCGTGGTGAGCGCCGCGTCCGTATAGCCGCCGAGCTCTTCGCGCGCGGCTTCGAACTTCTTCGCCGTGCAGGGAATGACGGAAACGATGTACAGATCTTCGGGCTTTATGCCGTTCTTTTCACAGTAATAGGTCTTTAATACCGCCGAGAACATTTCCTGCGGCGACTTGCACGAGGATATGTTGGGGAGAAGTTCGGGATAGTAATGCTCCGCGAACTTTATCCAGCCGGGACAGCAACTGGTGAACATAGGAATCTTTCCGCCGTTTTCGAGCCTGGAAAGCAGTTCGTTCGCCTCCTCCATAATCGTGAGGTCGGCGGTGACGTCCATATTGAAGCACTTGACGTCGCCGAGCTGTTTTATGGCGGTTACCATCTTGCCCTCGACGTTGGTACCGACGGGTAAGCCGAACGCCTCGCCGAGAGTAGCCCTGACGGACGGAGCGGTGTAGAACACTACGTGTTTCGTAGGGTCTACGATTGCGCCCCAAACGTCGGCAACCGCGCTCTTTTCGTAAAGCGCGCCTACGGGACAGGCAACGACGCACTGACCGCAGTTTACGCAGGGCGTGAACGCGAGAGATACGTCGTAGGGAGAGCCGATTTCCTTGGCATATCCCCTGTTTTTAGGACCTATCGCGCTGATGGTCTGTTGTTCGCACGCGGCCACGCAGCGCGTGCACATTATACATTTGCTGTTGTCCCTGACGACCGAGTAAGAGAGGTCGTCAATGGGTTTTACGTCGTGGTCCGTGCCGAACCTGTCCTCTTCCGCGTTGTATTCGAGCGCAAGCTTCTGCAATTCGCAATTCATTGACCGAACGCAGCTGAGACACTTTTTCTTGTGCGTGGAGAGGATGAGCTCTATCGTGGTCTTTCGCGATTTTCTGATGCCGGGGGTGTTCGTTCTGACTTCCATACCCTCGGAAACGGGATACACGCACGCCGCGACGTAGCCCCTCGCGCCCGTGGCTTCAACCAGACACATACGGCAGGAGCCGACGCACTGGACGTCTTTGAGATAGCAAAGGGTGGGTATCCTTATGTTGGCGAGACGCGCCGCCTGTAAGACCGTAGAACCTTCGGGAACGCTGACGGCGATCCCGTTTATCTTTAAATTAACCATTTTCTCCTCCTCACTTCTTCACGATCGCATTGAATCTGCAATGCGCCATACACTGTCCGCACTTGATACACTTCTTCGTATCGATTTCGTGCGCGCTCTTGACGGCGCCCGAAATAGCGCCCACGGGGCAATTTCTTGCGCACAGGGTACAACCTCGGCACTTGTCGGGTTCTATATAGTAATTGAGGAGGGATTTGCACACGCCGGCAGGGCACTTCTTGTCGAAGATATGCGCCCTGTATTCGTCGGCGAAATGCTCCATTGCCGAGAGAACGGGGTTGGGAGCCGACTGTCCGAGCGCGCAGAGCGACGACTTCTTCATATGCTCGGCGATTTCCCTGATCTTTACGAGGTCTTCGGGTTCGCCGTTGCCGTCGGTAATCTTTGTGAGCGTTTCGAGCAGGCGCTTGGTGCCTATTCGGCAGGGAACGCACTTGCCGCAGCTTTCGTCGGCGGTAAATTCGAGGTAGAATTTGGCGATATCCACCATACAGGTGTCTTCGTCCATTACGATAAGTCCGCCCGAGCCCATCATCGAGCCGATAGCCACGAGATTGTCGAAATCCATTCCGATATCGATATACTTGGCGGGAATACAGCCGCCGGACGGTCCGCCGGTCTGCGCCGCTTTAAACTGCTTGCCGCCGGGGATTCCGCCGCCGATATCGTAAATTATAGTCCTTAAAGTCGTACCCATAGGCACTTCTACGAGTCCGACGTTGCGTATCTTACCGCCTACTGCAAAGACCTTGGTGCCCTTGCTCTTTTCGGTGCCTATAGACGCGAACCATTGCGAGCCGTTCAGAATAATCGGCGCGACGCTTGCCCAGGTTTCGACGTTGTTCAGGACGGTGGGTTTTTTGAACACGCCGCACTGCGCCGAAAACGGAGGACGGGGACGGGGTTCGCCCCTGTGCCCTTCAATGCTCGCCATAAGCGCGGTCTCTTCGCCGCAGACGAACGCGCCCGCGCCCAAACGGACGTGTATATCGAAGTCAAAGCCGCTGCCCAATATATTTTTGCCGAGCAGCCCAAGCTTTCTGGACTGGGTTATCGCGATATTCAGTCTTTCGACGGCAATGGGGTATTCCGCGCGGACGTAGATATATCCCTCCTGCGCGCCGACGGTATAGCCGGCAATGGTCATAGCTTCCAGCACGGTGTGCGGGTCGCCTTCGAGCACGGAACGGTCCATAAACGCGCCGGGGTCGCCCTCGTCGGCGTTACAGCAGACGTATTTTTTGTCGCCCTTGGCGTCCTTTGTGAACTGCCATTTCAGACCCGTGGGGAAGCCCGCGCCGCCGCGACCGCGCAGACCCGAAGCTTTCATTTCCGAGATAACCTCGTCGGGGGTCATCTCGAACAGAACTTTAGCGAGGGCGCTATAGTCGCCTGCGGCTATCGCCTCCTCTATGCTTTCCGCCGCTATGACGCCGCAGTTGCGGAGAGCTATACGCATCTGGTGTTTATAGAAAGGAATCTCGGCGAAGGGAATTACGCTGCCGTCCTCGTGTACGGTGTCGGCGTAGAGGAGTTCCTTTACTATCTCCCCGCCCTTTACGAGATGTTTTTCGGCAACGGTTTTTGCGTGTTCGGGGGTCATTTGGGAATAGAACGCGCCTTCGGGATAGACTATCATTATGGGACCGAGCGCGCACAGCCCGAAACAGCCCGTCTTGACGATGAGAACGTCGTCTATGCCGAGTTCCTTGAAACTGTTTTCAAGCTGTTTTATGACCTGAAGCGAGTGGGACGAGGTACAGCCCGTTCCGCCGCATACGAGCACCTGTTTTCTGTAACCGGTGTTTTCGGCGAGCTTTTCGGCCTGCTCGCGGATTATTCGTCTGACGTTGATGAGGTCGGCCTTTTCAGCCGCAAGTTTTTTGAGTTGTTCGCAAGTCATTTTTCTTTCCCCCTCAGTCCTTTAAATACCTGTCGAGTATTCCGGCGACGTCGGAAGGCTTCAACCTGCCGTAGACTTCGCCGTCCACTATCATTACGGGAGCAAGGCCGCAAGCGCCTACGCAACGGCAACTGTCGATTGAAAATTTCTTGTCGGGTGTGCATTCGCCGCAGGATATTCTCAGCTCCTTCTCTATAGCTTCAAGCACTTTGTCGGAACCCTTGACGTAGCAAGCGGTGCCGAGGCACACGCTTATCTTGTGCTTGCCCTTGGGATTGAGCGAGAACTGCGAATAGAACGTCGCAACCCCGTAAACTTCGGCAAGCGGTATGTTCAGCCCCTCCGCGATAGTCGCCTGAACTTCCGACGGCAGATAGCCGTAGATGTCCTGCGCCTCGTGCAGAACGGGCATAAGCGCCCCGAGTTCGCCGCGGTGCGCTTCAATGCAGCCCAGAAGCCGGTCCATCTGCTCCTGGGTACCCTCAAATAGATTTTGTGCCATTGTGTACTCCTGATTTCTGATACGTTAGTCAATTTTTCTAACACGTTAGTCAATATTATATCATAACCGAAAATATAAAACAAAGGATTTTCGACAAAATTATGCAAATTGGCTGAAAATATTATTTCCAAATCCAGACAGGCGCCGCGCGGATTAAATCCGCGCGGCGCCTGTATTTCGCTTTTTCGTCAGGCGCGCGGTTAAATTATCCGAAACTGCTGTTGGACGTCAATAGCTTTCGAATTGCGAATAGTAAAGCTCGGAATAATATCCGCCCGCGCTCATCAGCTCGTCGTGCGTGCCCTGTTCGACCACGTTCCCTTCCTTCATAACCAAAATTTTATCCGCGTTCTTTACGGTCGAAAGCCTGTGCGCTATGACGAAACACGTTCTGCCCTCCATCAGCTTGCGCATTGCTTCCTGTATGATCTGTTCGGTCCTCGTGTCCACATTGGAAGTCGCCTCGTCGAGAATGAGCATAGGCGAATCCAGCAGCATAGCCCTTGCTATGGTTAAAAGCTGTTTCTGACCCTTGGAGATGTTGACCGCGTTGTCGGTAAGGCAGGTGTCGTAGCCCTGCGGCAGGTGCGTTATGAAGGAATGTATCTTCGCCGCCCTGCACACGCGCTCGACGTCCTCGCGCGTTACGTTGTCGTTGCCGTAGGCGATATTCTCGTACACCGTTCCCGCGAACAGCCAGGCGTCCTGCAAGACCATTGTGAACGACCGCCTGAGCGATTTTCGCGTTACCTTGCTTATATCCCTGCCGTCTATCTTTATGGTACCCGAATCGGGGTCGTAGAAGCGCATAAGCAGATTTATTATCGTGGTTTTACCCGCGCCCGTATGCCCGACTATCGCCACGACGTCGCCGCTGTCTGCGTGCAGGGAGAAGTCCTTGATTATCGGCTTGTCCGCAATATATCCGAACGTAAGGTGCGATATATCCACTTCGCCGCGCACGTCCGAAAGCGTTTCCGCCCCGTCCGCGTCAGGCGCCTCGGGCTGTTCGTCAAGCACCCTGAATACCCGTTCCGCCGCGGCGACGGCGGACTGTATATCGCCCAATACGTTGGCGACTTCGTTTATAGGTCCTGAAAATTTACGGGTATAGAGAATGAACGAAGATATCTGACCCACGGTATTTGCGCCCGCCGCAAACATCAGCACGAGCCCGCCGAACACGCTTACGAGGGTTGTAGAAATGTTGTTTATAAAGGTAACGCCCGGCCCCGACATCGTGCCGTAATACTCCGCCGTGGAGTACGCGTCTATCGCGTCCCTGTTCCTTTGCTCGAAGGCGGCGATAAGCTGCCGTTCGCCGTTGTACGCCTTCGTGGTCTTCTGCCCCGCGGTCATCTCCTCGACGAAGCCGTTCAGCTCGCCGAGCTTTGCCGAACGTTTCCTGAACAGCGGCTGGACTTTGCGGACTATGAACCGCGTAACGAACACCGAGAGCGGGATAGTTACCACGAAAATCAGCAAGAGGGGCGAAGCGACGGCGGGCGACGCTATTATCATAGGAACGACGATTATCAGCATCATTACGAGCGAACCCGATATCTGCACAAAGCTTTTGAGTATCATTATGACGTCGTTGGCGAGTGATTCGCCTACAGTGTCGATATCATAGCTTAAAACGGAGATAATATCGCCCGTCTGACGGCTGTCGAAATAGCTTACGGGCAGCGAGGTAAGCCGCGCAAAGACGTCGCAGCGCATCCTCTTTATCATCTGCCGCGAGATATACGCCATCCCCACGGAGGAAAGATACAGCATTATCGCCGAGAGGGTATACACGCCCGCAAGTATCAAGGCATAATGACCTATTACCTTCATATCGGTGCCGTCGGGCTTTATTTCGTCTATCGCCAGCCCGCAGAGCCGCGGTCCCGCCAGGGTCAAAACCGTGCTGATTATATTGCACAAGAACACGGCGGCCATCAGCGGTATGAAGGGTTTCAGATATTTTAAAAGGTTCTTCGCAACGTACTTTTTGTCCACCTTGCGCTTTTTTATGGAGCGGGTATCGCTCAGATTCGGGTCTCTCATACGCCTTCCCCCATCTGCGAAGTGTAAATCATCCTGTACTCGCCGCAGCTTTCAAGCAGCTGTTCGTGCGTACCCTTGCCTATCGGCACGCCGTCTTCGAGAACGAGTATGAGGTCGGCGGATTTGACCGAGCTTATCCTCTGCGCGACGATCACCTTGGTCGAAGCGGCGTACTCTTCCGCCAGCGCCTTTCTCAGCTTTGCGTCGGTTGCGTAATCGAGCGCGGAAGAGCTGTCGTCCAGCACGAGTATATCGGGCTTGCCCGCAAGGGCGCGCGCAATCAGGAGACGCTGTTTCTGCCCGCCCGAAAGGTTCATCGCCTTCTGCGCGAGGTTGTAATTAAGCCCGCCTTCGAGCCCGTCTACGAACTCGCGCGCCTGTGCCGCGTCCACCGCGGCGTTGACGTCCGCGTCGGACAGGTTCCTGCCGTAATCCACGTTATCGCGCACGGAAGCCGACATCAGAAAGTCGTTCTGGAACGCCGCGCCGAATTTTGAGCGCAATTCTTCCGCGGGATAGGAGCGGACGTCCCTGCCGTCCACGAACACCTGACCGCAGCGCACGTCGTAAAAACGCATAAAGAGGTTGATTATTGTTGATTTGCCGCTGCCCGTTGCGCCGATGATACCCAAAGTCTGACCCGCGCGCAGTCCGAAACTGACGCCCTTAAGGTTGTCCTCTATGCCGTTGTAAGAAAACGACACGTCCCTGAACTCGAGCTTGAACGACTTGTCACCTTCGGGATATTCGCCCGTGTTTTCGGAAACGTCGACGGCGAGCACCTTCTCTATGCGGCTGCAGGACGCCGCGCCGCGCGAGATTACAACGAAAATTTTGGAAAGTCCGAGCATAGCGTTCAGGATAATCGTAAAATACGTGAGAAACGCGAGGACCGTGCCCGCGTCGTTGCCCCGAAGCGCGCCCACGACTATTACCGCAACAAGACCGAGGCTGAGTATCAGCGTGGCAAGGGGATTGGAGAGCGACATAATTCTGTTCGCCCTGTATTCTTCCTTTGCGAGCCGTTCGGCAAAGCCGCCGAACTTTTCCACTTCGTAGGGCGTCTTGGAAAGCGCCTTTATGACCCTTATGCCCGTGGCGTTCTCCTGCATAGAGCGCACTATATCGTCGCCGCTGCGCTGTACCCTGAAGTACATAGGGATGCTCTGCCGGGTTATAATGAACAGCGCGATGACGACGAAGGGCACCGTCGCGCAGAGCACGCAGGCAAGCACGGGGTCGAGCGTGAAGGTCAAAATTATTCCGCCTATGATGAGTATCGGCGCGCGCACGCCCAGGCGCATTGTCCGCGCAACCATCTGGTTGACGTAATACGTGTCGCTAGTCAGGCGGGATATCAGGGACGGTACGCTGAACTCGTCGACCTGCCCGCACTTCATATACGAGATCTTTTCGAATAGGTCGTAACGCAGATCGTGCGTCATACCGCCCGAAGCCTTGACCGACAGTCTGTTTGCTATTATATTGCCGAACAGCGCGGCAAACGAGCACACGACCATCGCCGCGCCGAGCAGGATTATCATCTTCAGATCCCCGTCGGGAACCGCCTTCACCATTATCCGTTCGAGAAGCAGGGGCAGAAAGAGCTCCGCTACGGAGCCGAAAAATTTTATTATGAGAGAGGCGCTTGTCTTGCCCCTGTAAGGTTTAAGATATCCGAGCACCCTTGTCATAACTCCTCTCCGAGATACGCCGCGGCGTTTTTGTAGAGTTTGTCGGTCAGAAGAAAGAGCGCCTCCTTTTCTTCGTCCGTAAATCCCGAAGTAATGAGGCTGCGCCAGCGCGCGTTTGCAGCGCGTATTTCAGGCAGAAACTCTATCGCCTTTTCTGTGGGATAGACGAGAAGTATGCGCTTGTCCTCTTCGCTCTGCCGCCTTTCGATATACCCCCTCTCTTCGAGGTCGCCGAGCTGCCTCGCCACGTTGGATTTGTTGACGAACATCAATTTTGCTATCTTGTCCTGCGAAACCCCCGCGTTGTTGCATACGGTCAATATGTATTTGCACTGGAAACCCTTGACGTCCCGCCCCGACAGCGTTTCGTCGAGAAACTGCGTGGAAGCGCGCGAGACCGCGTTTATATTTTTCAGAAACGTCGCCACGTTAATACCCTCTCTTGAAAAATTGTTGCGTGCGCAACTGATTACAGTATACAGCGCAATAGCGCATTTGTCAAGGGCAAAAACGTTGCGGGCGATAAAAAAGCGGCGGACAATGCCGCGGGTGAGTCCGGCAAAGGCGTTAAAGCGTCGCACGCGCCGCTGCACGCGGCGCGCGCGACGCGAACTTTATTATTAAACCGGAGGAAAAGACAATGAGGCTTACGAGCCAGCCGAACGCCGCCTGCGCCCAGAGAGGATAACCGCCGTAAAGCCCGCCTTCCGCCGCGACGAGGTGGTATACGCCCCACGCGGTGAGCGCGGAGAGCGTTACGGGGCTGAGATATTTCAGGGAAAACACGAGCGACTTTTCGGGCATTTTCAGCCTGCCCGTATATCTGTTGATTTCGCCCGCCAGGTTTATCTCCTTCGCCTTCGAACCGATAAGAAGGCACTCCGCTATTCCGAGCAACAGTATGTTGAAATAATTGGCGAAGTGGTCGGCGATATCCAGCGCGACGGTCGCGACGGGGGTGGCAAACACGAGACATACCGCCGCGCCGGCGACACAGATCACGCCCACGAGTTTTTTCTTGCTTACGCCGAATTTTTCGGAAAGGGGATTCGCCGCCGCCTCTATCATCGAGACCGACGACTGCGTTGCCATCATAGCGAGGGAAAGATAGAAAATTATCCCTACTGCCGCGTTCAGCGCGGCGTGTTCCGCCCCGAACACGGTGGTTATCGCCACGGGATAGACGATAAACGCCGTAACTATGCCCGACCGGGTTATCTCCTCCTGCAGTCCGCAGCCGTAGAGGGTCGTGAAAAGCACGACGGCGGACAGCACCGACACGGAAAAATCGGCGGCGGCGATGATGAAGCTGTCGCGGAATACGTTGGTTCCGTCGGGCAGATACGCGCCGTATGCGGGCATTATCCCCACGAGAATGGACAGCGAAAAGAACACCTGCCCGAGTGCGTTCAGCCACAGTTCGGCGTTGCCGAAAGCGCTTAAATCGGGTATGAACAGCTTTTTAAGCGCCTCCGTGCTGTTCGAATATAAAAGCCCGCGCACCGCAAGCAGAGTGAGGAGCGCAATCGGAATCATAACGGTGAATTTAGCGGTACGCGACAAGGACTTTGCGCCGCCGCGCAGACAGAAATACATCAGCGCCCAGGCGCAGATTATCGCCGCGCCTACCCATACGGATATGCCGCCGCTCTGCGTTTTCAGCACCTCTGAAAAGAAATAATCCGCCTCCTCCCTGCGCGTCATCTCCGAGGCGTTGTCGCAAAGCGGCGCTATCTTCACCAGCATCGCAAGCACCCAGCCCAAAAGCCCCGCGTAAATCACGGCAACAATGAGAGAGTTGAAACAGGACGACCAGCCGAGGGGTTCCGCTCTCCTTTGAAGTCTTGCCATACACTTCGGCGCGCCGCCGCGTATCTTTCTGCCGAGCGCGATCTCCGCGTTGAGAACGGGCACCCCCATAAACAGGAGCGCTATAAAGTATATCAGAAGGAAGGTCCCTCCGCCGTACTTTGCGCAAAGTCCCGGGAAGCGCAACGCGTTGCCCAACCCGACCGCCGCGCCTATGCTTGCGAGAATAAACCCGCCCCTCGTTTTAAATCTTTCCTGCGACATATTTTAAATATATTTCCGCACCGCCGAAAAAATAACGGTATCCGCCCTTTTAGCATAAAGGCAGGTCCCCCTTGCGCGGCGGCGCAAGGGGGACCTGTATATAAATTTATAATTATTATTACTCTTATGCGGAAGAACCCTTCGGCGTTGAAGTCGGAAAGGGGTTTTTATTTGAAGACAATAAGTCCCCTCGGCTTTGCGAAAATTAACGCACGCGGCGCCGATGCTTATCAATTTTTTGCTTTCTCTTTACGGCGTTTTCCGTCGGGATATTTTTCAGAAAGCCTGTGTACCGCGCAGTAGACCGCCGGCACGAGCACGAGCGTTACAAGCGTACCTATAAGCAGTCCGCCGATGACTACGATGCCGAGCGGTTGCATAAGCTCGCTGCCCTGCCCCACGCCTATCGCCATAGGTATGAGCGCGAGTATCGTCGTCAGCGTGGTCATAAATATGGGACGAAGCCGCACTTTGCAGGCCTCTCTTACCGCGTCGTAGTGCGGCATACCCTCGTCGTTGAGCTGCTTTATCTTTTCAAGCATAACTATCGCGTTGTTCACAACTACGCCCATAAGCATTATCAGACCTATAAACGACACTACGTTCAGACTTGTGCCCGTGATGACGAGGGCGATAAAGCCGCCCGTGAAGCTGAACGGAATGCTTGCCATAATTATGAGCGGTTTCAAGGCGGACCCGAACTGAATAGCCATTACCGCGTACAGCAGGAACAGCGAGATGACCAATGCTACCGCAAGCCCCGTGAACGCGTCGGTGAGATAACTCGAAACGCCGCTCGATTCGAAAGTATAACCCTCGTAGTCCTTCAATACGTTTGCGGCTATGCTCTGCATCTTTTTGCTTGCCGTACCCGTGTCCGCGTCGGGAAGAGTTGCAGAAACGGATATCATACTGTTGCCGTTCGAACGGCGTAGGCACGCGTCCGTCTCCTCCACCGTTACGCCGCCGCCCTTCAATACCGATTTCAGCATTATCGCCGTGCCGTTTTCGGCGTCGAAGCCTATGACGAAATTTTCGAGATCGGTCTTACCCGTTATGGCGGTGTCGGCAAAGCTGACGTTGAGCGCGTAATCTTCGCCGTCTATCGTTACGGTGCAGGCAGTGTACGACGCTATGCCTATCCTGAGGGTAAGCACGACCGTCTGATAATCCAGCCCCAGCCGCGAAAGCGCGTCGCGGTCAAAGTCGAGAGTGTACTGAACGGACTTATCCGTCGAGCTGTCCGCCGCGTATTTGAAGCCCTGCGCGGTGAGCTCGGTCTTGATTTTCGAGGCAATCTCGACCAGCGTGTCGGCGTCGCTTCCGACGATCGTTACCGACATATCGTCGGTGCCGGACATCAGGGACGCCACTACGCCGTCTATCTGCCTTACCGTTACCGTGCCGACGGTTGAGTGAGATGCGGCAAGGTCGCCTATCTTTTCCACAACCTTATCGGTATTGCGGTTTGTAGTGAGCTGAACGGTTATTACGCCCGAATCGGTCAGGGCGAGAAGTCCGTTCTTGCCCACGCTCACGGATATATAGTCTATATTTTCGATATTATCCTTAATTACGTCGGCGAAACCGAGGACGTCCTGCTGAACGGTCTGAAGGTCCTTGCCCGAGCCGTAGGACATCGTTACTTCCACCGTGCCCTTGTCGATAGAGGGCAAAAACTCCATTCCCGTGAGGAACAGCAACCCTATGCTCGACCCGAAAATTACGAGCGCGACTAAGATCGTAACCAATTTATGCGAGATAACTTTGGGGAGCAATCTATAATAGAATGCCGTTATCCTGTCCATAACGGCGGAATTTTTCCAGAACGACAGACGGCTCTTTTTCGCGGCTTTGGGGTTTGCTGACTCCTGAGCTGCGTCGGCTTGGGGCTGTGCGGACTGAACGTCGGGCTGCGCATCGGCGGTTTGGGCGCCGTTTAATATGCCGTCGACGGTCAGCTGTTCGCCCGATTCCGCGTTGACGCCCTGCGTCAGGTTGCCGCCTTTGAGCATCCTTTTGCCGCCCTCGAACAGGGCGTAGAGCGTAGGTATTACCGTTACCGCCACTATCAGCGAGAATGCCAGCGAGAAGATGACCGCAAACGAGAGGTCGGTAAATATTTCGGCGGTCAATCCGCCGGAAAAGATTATGGGAATGAACACGCAGACCGTGGTCAGCGTAGAACCGAACAGCGCGCCGCCCACTTCCACGGTGCCGTCGACCGCGGCTTCAAACGCGCTTTTACCCTTGTCGCGGTGTTTCGAAATGGACTCGATGACGACGATACTGTTGTCGACGAGCATTCCTATGCCGACGGCGAGACCGCCGAGGGAAACCATATTCAATGTTATGCCCATAAGGAACAGGCATATGAGCGCGGCAAGCACCGAGAGAGGCATCGTTATAGCTATAACGAGCGACGTTTTTACCTTTTTCAGGAACAGATAGATAACCAGTATTGCGAGCACGCCGCCGATCGCCATACTCACGAGCACGTTGGATACGCTGTCGGAAATAAATTCGGACTGGTCGTCGAGCAGGGATATTTCCGCGTTGAACCCCTCGGCGGAGGCAAGCTCGGTATAGACGCTCTTCACCTCCCTCACTATTGCGGAGGAATTGGCGCCGTTGGATTTATAGACTTCGATTATTATTCCGGGTGAAACGACTTCCACTTCGCCGCCGTAGTAGTAGGCGTACGACGAATATTCGGGAACCAGCTCGACTTCGGCTATCTGCCCGACGGTGGTTATGAATTCCTCCTCGCCCTCCGAGTTGACGGATAGTTGGGTAAAATCGGCGTTCTGTATGAACGCTATGAGTTCGTTGGAGATATTCAGACCGTTCAACTGCTTGATGAGTTTCAGCGTATCGTCGTCGAAAGGGGGCTTGCCGATAAGCCATTCGTTTGCCGCGAGCTTTGCCGTAATCGTATCGAACAGCTGTATCAGCGAAGCGGGCAGCTCTATAGGCATATTCTCGATATCTTCCACGCTCTTTACGTCGGAATTGTTGCGGATCTGCACGTCCGTACCGTTGTCGGTAATGTTGCCGAGAGGGATATCGAGCTCACCGTATGAAAACGCCTGTACCAGCAGCGGGCTGATAAGTTCGAGTCCGCCGAAGGGTCTGATAAAGTAGGAATATTCCGCGCCGCCCTTTATTTCCACGCTTTCGACGCCGTCGATTGCCGAAAGTTTTGAGGAAAGGGTCTTTGCCTGCGTATACGCGTCGTCGAGCCCCTTATCCGAGGTCAGCGACAGCACCGCGAGGGCCTCGGAATTGAGATCGAGGTCGTAGACAGTCGTTGATACGCCGTCCGGAAGGTCGATGGTCAGAAGTTTGTTGCGTACGTCGTCCTTTTTGGCGTCCGTATCGGTGCCGTAGTCGAAATACAGCACTACCGCTGACAGATTGTCGTAGGAATAGCTCATAACGTCGGTCAAACCGCTGATCGAGCCGAGCCCTTCTTCGAGATTTTCGGTAACGTCCTCTTCGACCGAGGCGGCGCTCGCCCCGGGATAGATGACCTGAACGCACACTATAGGCACGTTTATGTCGGGGAGCAGGTCTATGCTCATACTTGCCGTAGCCCACACGCCGAAGCCGAGGACTAACAGCACTATCAGCACCACTGCGACCGATTGTCTGATTATAAACGAGAAAAATTTCTTCATCAGTCCTCCTTATCCAGTGCGCTCAGCTTGTTTAAGCTGCATTTTGCCGCGGCATAGGTGGAAATTACCGCTATGGCAAGTCCGAGAATGCACGCGAGCAGCACGATAACCCCCGCCGCGCCGACTAACGACAACGTTTTGCCGCCGTCGGAGGGGGCATAAAAGGCGTTCAATATATATAGTATGATTAAAAAAACGGCAAGAGCGGCAGCCAATACAAGCGCGGAAATCAAAAAGCGTTTCATAAGTTTTACGCATTTTTCCGCCTTTGCCGCCAGCGCCCTTGCATATTCTTCCTTGTTTTCGGTCAAAGTTTGTTTCTCCATTTTATTCCTTTAAATGCGGTAAGTTTTTTAAATTTACCGCGAAATTATATCATACTTGACAGTATCGCCAGGTTCGCCGCCACGTCGATATGGCGGACGAGCACGCCCTCGGGCGCCCTTATGAGAACGGGCGCGAAATTCAGGATGGCCTTGATGCCGCTTGCTATAAGTTTATTCGCCACGTCCTGCGCGTGTGCGGCAGGTACGCAGATGACCGCAAGCTCGGCGTCAAGTCGGGCTATTTCGGTATCGAGCTCAGCTATGTCGTAGACGGGTTTGCCCGCAAGGGCGCCGATTTTGCTTGCGTCGCTGTCGAACGCGGCGACAATTTCTATGCCGTAATTCCTGAACCCGCCATAACTTAAAACCGCCCTGCCGAGCGCGCCGACGCCGACGATCACCGCGTTGCGCACGCCGTTACAGCACAGGAAATCTTCCAGCGCGGCAATCAGTTCCTTCACGACGTAACCCACCCTCGGTCTGCCGATTGCGGACGTGTAGGCAAGGTCCTTTCTTACGAGAACCTCGCCCATTCCCAGAGCTTCGGCTATATTGCCCGAAGATATGAATTTTCTTTCCGGCGGCAATGTTTTAAGATAGTTGAGGTAGACAGGCAGTCTCTGTAAAGATATGACCGGTATTGTATTATTCATTGCGATATTCCCCCGAAAACGGCACCGAGGCGCCGCATTTAACGTTAATTCAATACTTTGAGTATACACTTTATTCGACAAACTGTCAATAATATAATTTTAATTATCGGCGCTTTTGCCGCAACGACGTTTTCA
>CAYLQK010000037.1:0-1320 GCA_964385865.1 uncultured Clostridia bacterium
GCCCCGGCTGGAAGTTTAACGAGTGGGAGATGAAGGGCGTTCCGTTAAGAATAGAGCTCGGACCCCGCGACATCGAAAACGGCAAGGCGATTGTCTTCCGCCGCGATAATCTCGAAAAGGCAGAGTATTCTCTCGAAAATCTGACGGAAAGCGTCAACGGCTTGCTCGATATTGTACAAAAGGATATGCTTGAAGCCGCAAGGGTCCGCAGGGACGGTAGGATCGTATACGCCGACGACGTCGACGGGATCTTGAAAGCGGTAGAGGGCGGAAACTTTGTTAAAGCGGGCTGGTGCGGCTGCCGCGATTGCGAGGACGCGGTCAAGGCGAAAACCGCCGCAACGGCAAGGGTCTACGCCGAAAACGAGCACAGTGAAAAGTGTGCGGTATGCGGAAAAAAGGCAAAACATACCGTTATCTTCGCAAGAGCATATTGATATAATTTAAAAATTTATATAAAAAAATTTTAAGGAGCATTATTATGGGAAGATATGATATGCCGGAAATGAAGCGGTTGCAAAGGAAGCTCATTCCGGTAAACATAACTATAGCTATAATATCACTCATTGCCGCGATTTCTCTTATGTTTATGCCCTTTATTAAAATCAACTGCGGTAAATTGATAGACGCCGTTTCCGATACCGTAAAGGAAAAGGTAAGCGATGTAAACAGTGAGGAAAGTTCAGACACGGTTACTACTATTATGGATAACCTCAGTTCCTCGCTTTCGGGCGTGGATATGTCTTTCAGTGTTTATTCATTGGGTAAACTCGCGTTTTCCGAGAACACCGTTGCCAAAATTATAAAAGAATACGTATTGAGCGACGAGGTAGTGGACGCGGTAATCGTCAATACTATTTATGCGTCGCTTATAGAGTCGGATAGCGGTATAACGCAGGAACAGCTCGACAATGTTGACGTGGACGGAATTATGGATATAGTTTCAAAGCTCGGAGATGAAGACGCGGATCCCGACGCCGTATCCGAAGAACTTTATAACGAAATTACTACCCAACTTGAAAATGCGGGAATTGAAGCGGATCTTTCCCAGGACGACGTAAGCGAGGTCGTAAATGAAATGTACGATAAGGTTATGCAAAATAACGACGGTACTTTCACAAAGGAGGCCCTTATCTGTATCGCGTATTCCGAATACGTCGGCAGTGACGTTGTTTACACTACATATGACGAACTTATCGAGCATCTGCTCAATAACAATTCCGAACCTGCGTCGGATTCGGAACCGGCTTACCCGTCTTCCGCAGCTTACGGTTTGACGGAATCGGGGGAGTCTTCTGAGGAATCTTCGGGGGAATCTTC
>CAYLQK010000037.1:1420-10288 GCA_964385865.1 uncultured Clostridia bacterium
GGAATCTTCGGAAACGGTTGAACAGGTTCAGAAAATTGCAACCTTAATATTAAAGGCGTTTTTCGGCATAATGGCGTTCTTTGTGCTGATTTGGGTAATCTTGTTCCTGTTCGCGTTCCTGCATTTGTTCTCCAAAAACAAGCGCTTTATGATGTGGTACGCAAAACTTTTCGGCGGTATACCTTGTCTGATTTACTGGCTCGTACCTATACTTTTCATTAATTTCGGCTCGTATCTGGAAGGTTTCCTCGGCGCCGAAATGGTTGCAACAATCACCGGCGTGTTCGGCGCGATCTCATCGCTGACCTGGATAAGCGGTATCTGCTATCTGTTGATTTGGGCAGTCTCCATTTGCTGGGCGTTCCCTATCAAACACAAGATACGCAAACTTTTAAAATGAAATAGAGAGGGTTAATAATTTTTATATTGAAAACGGCGGCAGTATGCCGCCGTTTGTTTTATTTGCTTATTCTCTTTTCAACTAAGGCAATAATACCGTACATTCCGCCCGCAAGTATACAAAGTATAAAGGTCGAAGTCATAACGAGGTCAAGTTTGAACACCTGACCGCCGTAAACTATCAGATATCCCAGCCCTGCGCGCGATACGATGTATTCGCCCATAATCGAGCCTATCCAGGCAAGCCCGACGGCAACTTTAAGCGTGTTTATCAGAGCGGGGAGGGAGGCGGGAATAATGAGCTTTCGCAGCGTCGTCGCTTTCCCTGCGCCCATAGCCTTCATAAGCAACAATTTCGTCTTATCGACGGCAATGAATCCTGCCAGCATATTCATTATGCAGACTATGACGGAAACGAGCACCGTCATAAATATGATTGCGTTGTAGCCCGTGCCTATCCATATAATAATAAGCGGACCGAGCGCGATTTTCGGAAGGGAGTTCAGCACGACGATATATGGTTCCAGAACTTTTCTCACCGTTTCGCTTGCCCAAAGAATTATGGCCACTGCGTATCCTAAAATCACCGCTATTGCAAAACCGATCAACGTTTCGGCAAGGGTGATTCCTATGTGATAAAAAAGCGTTCCGTTATTATACAGCTCGGCTATCGTCTTGGCAACGCGCGAAGGGGAGCTCGTGATAAACGGGTCTATGACCATAAGCTGTGCGCACAATTCCCATATACCGAGCACCGCAACGAGAATAAGTATACGCGAAAGGGTAACGATAATCTTTTTCGTCTTGATTTTCTTTAAATACGCGAGGTGTTCGCGCGAG
This sequence comes from uncultured Clostridia bacterium, assembly GCA_964385865.1. Lineage (GTDB taxonomy): Bacteria > Bacillota > Clostridia > Christensenellales > Borkfalkiaceae > Coproplasma. The sequence goes on from CAYLQK010000037.1 coordinate 2,660, forward strand.
TAGGTTGTGTTTTTCATAAAGTACCTTTAAAGTCGGGAGATAAGAATTAAATCAAATACCGAGTTCTTTTCTGAGAATTTCGAAAGTCGCTGCAAATTCGCCGCTGTTGCGCCGCCGTTTTGGGCTGCTTCCGCCGAAATTTATATCGTGTTCCGCTACCACGTGCGCAGGCCGCGCCGACAGCACTATTACCTTATCCGAAAGCGCTATCGCCTCGGATATGTCGTGCGTAACAAGCAAAGCGGTCTTGTTTTCGCTCTTTATTATACCCTGAACGTCGTCGCAGACTTCAAGCCTCGTCTGATAATCGAGCGCGGAAAAAGGTTCGTCTAAAAGCAGTATTTCCGGCTCTGCCGCAAGCGTCCTGATAAGCGCGACTCTCTGTCGCATTCCTCCCGAAAGCTGAGAGGGCGATTTTTTCAGAAAGTCTTTCAGTCCGTATTTTTCCGCAAGAGATACCGCCCTTGCGCGCATTTCGGCAGTGTTCCGCTTTTTTACTTCCAGCGGCAGAAAAATATTCTGCTCAACGGTCCGCCAGGGGAACAGGGCGTCGCGCTGCAACATATATCCGAATTCGCCTTTGCCGCGCTCCACTTTACCCGAGGAGGGGGAAAGCAGCCCCGCCGCAAGCGATAGTATCGTCGTCTTTCCGCAGCCCGAGGGACCTATCACGGCGACGAACTGTCCGTCCTCAACGGTGAAAGAAAGGTCTTTGACCGCCGTCGTTTCTCCAGATTTCGTATGATAGATATAAGAAATTCTGTCAAATCTGAGCATTATGCGTAAACTTCGTCGTACACCTTTTGCGCCGCTTCGGTGGTTACCACGTCCCCGAACGCAACTCTCTTTTCAAGCTCTCCGGCAAAATCGATGATGTCCTGCAAACGGGTGAAAGCGCTCTCTTTCATCGCCATATTGGTAACCCAGGCGTCTATCGCGATATAGCTGTCGAGCGAAGTCTTGATACTCTCCTCGCTCGTGCCGTCAAAATATGACGTAAGATACTTCGCCGTAGTCGCGCTGCCGGTTTCAAGCAGGTATTTAGTCGCTTTGGTTACGGCGCGTAAAAAGCCCTCGATCGTGTCGCCGTTCTTTTCAATGTAGCCGGACTTAGCTATGAAACAGGTATAAGGAATTTCGCCCGACTGTTCCCCGACGGATGCGAGGATATAGCCCTTGCCCGCCTTTTGATACTCAGAAGCGGTAGGCTCGAACATAGTACAGTAATCGGATATACCGCTCTCGAACGCCGCCGTCATCATATCGAACGCGACGTCGTAGTTTAGGGTCGCCGATACGTTCAGACTGTTTATGACGTATTCGAAAGTCATAGCGGGAACGCCGCCCTGTCTGCCCGCGAGTATGCTTTTACCATCGAGATTGCTCCAATCGAAATCCTCGTCGTATCTTCCCACGAGGAAACTTCCGTCTCGCTTTGTCAGCTGACCGAATACCATCGGCTGGTCGTTGCTGCCGCCGATAGCGACGTAAATTGCCGCCTCGGGTCCGCAGAATCCGATATCGGCTCCGCCCGAAAGCACCGCCGCCATAGTCGAATCGGCGCCGCCGCCGTTCGTAAGTTCAATAGTTATTCCCTCGTCCTCGAAATATCCCAGCGCGTCGGCAAGGTATAGAGGCGCGTAAAAGACCGAGTGCGTTACTTCGTTTATTTTTAAAACGTTCCCGCTCTTGCTGCAACCTGCTGCCGCTATGGGAAACGTAAGAATAATTACGGCGGTCAGAAGAGCTGTTATCAGTTTGTTTTTCAATATATACTCCTGCGGCGGCGGTTATAATAACCTATGTAGTTTAAAACGCCGCCTTAAAAAAATTTAATAATACATCTTATGCGCTTTGCCTTACCGTTTGACATTCGCAGATATTTTGGTTTATAATATAAAGGTATACATAAAGAGGTCGGATAATGGAAAAAACATACAACCCCAAAGAATTCGAGGACAGACTCTATAAGGAGTGGGAAGACAGCGGCTGTTTCAAGGCGGTACGCGACGATAACAAAGTGCCGTTCACAATAATGATGCCGCCGCCCAACATCACAGGTCAGTTGCATATGGGGCACGCAATGGACGAAACGTTGCAGGACACTATCATACGTTTCAAGCGTATGCAGGGCTACTGCGCGCTTTGGTTGCCCGGTACGGACCACGCGTCAATCGCTACCGAAGTAAAAATAGTCGAAAAGATGAAGGAAGAGGGGCTTACCAAGGAATCTGTGGGCCGCGAAGGCTTTCTCGAACGTGCGTGGGACTGGAAAAATAAATACGCAGACAGGATAGTGGGACAGCTCAAAAAACTCGGCTCTTCCTGCGATTGGTCTCGCCTTACCTTCACTATGGATGAAAAATGCTCCAAAGCGGTAAGGGAGGTTTTTGTCAATCTCTATAATAAAAAACTCATATACAGGGGCAGCAGAATAATAAATTGGTGCCCTTGCTGCAAGACTGCGCTTTCGGACGCGGAAGTGGAATACGCCGATGAAAGCGGCTTCTTTTGGCATATAAAATATTTTGTGGAGGGATCGTCCGACGTCGCCCTTGAGGTCGCAACCACCCGTCCCGAAACGATGTTCGGCGACACGGCCGTCGCGGTCAACCCCAACGATAAACGCTATAAGCATCTTATCGGCAAAAACGTTATACTTCCCATCGTCAATAAACCCATACCCGTCGTCGGCGACGAGCACGCAGATATGGAATTCGGCACAGGTTGCGTTAAAATCACCCCCGCACACGACCCCAACGACTTCGAGGTCGGGCTACGCCATAATCTGCCCGTTGTCCGCGTAATGAACGACGACGGCACTATGAACGAACTTGCCGGCGAATTCAACGGCTTGGACAGATACGAATGCCGCAAACGGCTCGTAGAAAAGCTGAAAGAGCTCGGCAATCTCGTCGCGATAGAGCCTCACGCGCACAGCGTAGGGCACTGTTACCGTTGCCACGCCACCGTAGAGCCTATCGTTTCCAAACAGTGGTTCGTAAAAATGGAGGGACTTGCGCGTCCCGCCATCAACGCGGTTCTCGACAAGAAAATTTCATTCATACCCGAAAGATTCGCCAAAACTTATTATAACTGGATGGAGAACGTTAAGGACTGGTGTATCTCGCGACAACTTTGGTGGGGACACCGTATACCGGTTTGGTATTGCGACGACTGCGGCGCGGAAATCTGCTCTAAAACGGATATAGACAAATGCGTAAAATGCGGCAGTACGAACGTCAGACAGGACGAGGACGTGCTCGACACCTGGTTCTCGTCGGCGCTTTGGCCATTCTCGACGCTCGGTTATCCCGACGACACTGCGGACCTCGAATATTTCTATCCGACCGACGTTTTGGTTACGGGTTACGACATAATTTTCTTTTGGGTTGCAAGAATGATTTTCTCAGGACTCGAACATATGAGAAAAGTGCCCTTCCGCGACGTGCTTATACACGGTCTCGTGCGCGACGAAAAGGGCAGGAAGATGTCGAAAAGTCTCGGCAACGGCGTAGATCCGCTTGCGGTAATAGATAAATACGGCGCGGACTCTCTTCGTTTTTCGCTTTTGCAGGGCGTCGCCCCGGGCAACGATACCCGTTATTCCGACGCAAAAGTGGAATCCTGCCGTAACTTTATGAATAAAATATGGAACGCCAGCCGTTTCGTCATAATGAATACGGAAGGCAGAACGATAAAGCCCCTTTCCGAGATCAAACTTTCATCGGCGGATAAGTGGATAATATCGCGCCTTCAATCGTCTATCCGCGACGTAACGCTCGCAATGAACAAGTTCGAACTCGGCATAGCGTGCCAAATAATGTACGATTTTATGTGGTCGGACTTCTGCGACTGGTATATAGAACTTATCAAGCCCGTGCTTTGGTCTGACGACGATAACAGAAAGGACGGCGCAATCTCCGTGCTTGTGTTCGTGCTTGAGAATGCGTTGAAACTTCTTCACCCGTTCATTCCGTTCATAACCGACGAAATCTACCGCAATATCCCCGGCACGTCGGGCACGATTATGACCGCGGATTTTCCCCGTTATAACTCAAAGATCGCGTATAAGAAGGATTCGCAGTCGTTCTCGGGGATTATGGATATAATCAAGGCGGTGCGCGCCGTCAAGACCGAGCTTAACTGTCCCCCTGCTAAAAAGGTGAATCTCTATATCGCAACCGAAAGTAAGCGGCTTATAACCGCCAACGAGGACAGCATTTTAAGGCTTGCGGGCGCAAAGGAAATCAAATTCGTAACGTGTGCCGAAGAGGCGGGCGCTAAGGCGGTAACTAAGGTTCTCGCCATAGGAACGGTCTTTATCCCGATGGGCGAACTTGTCGACTATGAAAAGGAGAAGGCAAGACTGAACGACGAGCTTGAAAAGGTTATGGCGGAAATCGCCCGCGCCGACGGCAAACTCAGCAATCAGGGATTCATCTCTAAGGCGCCCAAAAAACTTGTAGATGAAGAACGCGCAAAACTTGAAAAGTTCATTGAAATGCGCGAAAAGATTTTAAACCAGCTCAAATCCCTTTGATAAAGGAGTATAAATGGCAAGTAATAGGACGCAAGCTAAAAAAGCGGCTAAAAAACATCCCAAACTATTTGCGGCGGTTATAATAATTCTCGTTTTAATAATCATTGCCGTCGCCGTTATATGGTATTTAAAACCGGAAGTTTTGGAGCCTGTTCTTTCGCTGATAGGAACAGATAAGGACAATAGCGAAGACGGCGAAGGCGGCGACAGCGACATAAATATAATCAGCGGCAACGAAGCGGATATAGCCGAAGGCGATCTGTCGATTCATTTTCTCGAACTTGGCAACAAATATGCGGGCGACAGCATCTTAATCAAATGCGGAGATACCGAAGTCCTTATCGACGCAGGCTCACGGCAAGGTAGCGCTGCCACGATTACCGAGTACGTCAACCGCTATTGTACGGACGGCACTCTCGAATACGTAATTTCCACCCACGCCGATCGGGATCATATCGCAGGTTTTTACGGAAATAAAAGCGGCGATACCCGTACGGGGATTTTATATCAGTATAAGATCGGTACGTTTATAAAGTTCGACTTATCCGACAGCGATACGGATATTTATAAGAACTATCTGTCTGCCGTCGATTACATAGCTGCGCAGGGAACAGACGTATATACCGCAAGCGAGTGCTACGAAGAGAAGGACGGCGCGCATAGACAATATTATCTTGACGAAAACGAGACGATATCGATAAACATACTCTACAATTACTATTATTACAACCACTCTTCCTATGAAAACAATTATTCGGTAGTAATGCTGCTCACTCAGGAGCTTGACGACGGCAACAAATACTATCTTTTTACGGGCGATCTGGAAGCGGACGGAGAAAAACGTCTCGTGAAGTACTATGCTGACGTTCCTGCTGAATGTCGGACGGAATACAATATTCTTCCGCAGGTTGAATTATATAAAGCAGGACATCACGGCAGCGGAACTTCGTCTTCGGCTGAACTCTTAAATGTCATAAGACCAAAATACGTTGCAATCTGTTGTTGCGCGGGTTCGCCTGAGTATACTGTGACAAGCTTAAATACCTTTCCGTACCAGGCAACGATAGACCGTTTGGCTTTGTACACGGACAAAATATACGTAACGAGCGTCGCGACGGACCTCGGGGAAGTAGTGGACGGAAAAATAACGGGCAATAGTTTTGGTTACACCTCAATGAACGGAAATATAGTGTTTTATTATTCGGGCGGAGAATTGAAACTGTACTGCTCGAATAACGATACAATATTAAAGGATACCGAATGGTTTCAGACGTACAGAACCTGGAATTCTTAAAAACAAGCTTAAAAGAGCTCTCCGACGGAGAGCTCTTTTATATAAATGAACAAATTTGAAATAAATGTTGACCAACGGCGTTGTACCGTGTTATAATAATTAAAAAGTTTATGAGAGAGATTGAATGAAAGTTGCACGTTATAACTTTAAGGTCAAACCCAAAAAACCGAGTAAAATATTTATGTGGTTTGCCAAACAGTTTGCGGCGTATCCGTTGTTGAAGAAACATAACTTCGAGTGCGAGTACATAAATATGGAGGGCATAGAACCGCCTTATTTTCTGCTTGCAAATCACGCAAGTGAAATGGATTTCCGCATTCTCTACGGCACGATAAAACCTTATAATATGAATTACGTCGTCGCGATAGACGCAATGCACGACAATACTATTACACTGATGCGCCTTGCCGGCGGTATCTGTAAACGCAAATTTATAAGGGATCTTACGCTCATCAAGCATATGAAATATTGTGCCGAGCACTACAAAAATCCCATCTGTATCTATCCAGAAGCGCGCTATACGTTCGACGGCACAACAAGCTTTCTTACGCCTGCGCTCGGCAAAATGGCAAAATATCTGAAAATCCCCGTAGTAGTCCTGTTATCATACGGCAATTTTATCTGTAATCCGCAGTGGAATAAGGATAAATTCCGCCCCGCGCCCGTCAAGGGCAAACTCATTTGCATAGCCACGGCGGAGAAAGTTAAGAAACTTTCCGCAGAAGAAATAAACAGGCGTATAGCGGAAAATTTCGTCTACGACGATTTTCGTTACCAGTACGAGAACAATATCAAAATCGATTTTCCCCAGCGTGCCCGCGGACTTCATAGTATTTTGTATCAGTGCTGTGAATGCGGTTCAGAACGCGAAATGTATTCAGGCGGAACTACTCTCGAGTGTCGGCGCTGCGGCAAGAAGTGGGAGATGACCGAATACGGCAGACTCGAGGCGCACGACGGCAAAACGCGCTTTGCGCATATCCCCGACTGGTTTGCCTGGGAGAGGGAAAACGTCAGGCGCGAAGTTGAAAACGGCACGTATTGTTTCGAGGACGAGATCGAGGTGCACACCCTGCCGAAAAACAAGTATTATTATCAGGGCAAAGGCAGATTCCGTCAGGATATGACGGGTACGCACTTTTGGTGCAACGCCTACGGCGAACCGTTTGAGATGCATCTTGCCCCCAACGAGCTTGAAAGCGTCCACATAGAATTCAATTACAGGGACAGAAAGAAGAAAGAGACTTTCGGGGACTGCCTTGATATCTCTAAATCCGACGACAGTTTTTGGCTGCATCCAGTAAATAAGCGCGACGTGATTATGAAAATTTCGTTCGCCACCGAAGAGATCTACCGTCTTGCACAGCAAGAACTGCATTCCGAAAAGAAACACAACACAACTCTTGACGGCTAAGCATTTTTATATTATAATAATAACGAAGTAACACACAGGAGATTATTATGAAATATTGCAGTAATTGCGGTAACCAGCTTGCGGATGAGTCGGTAATCTGTCCTCGTTGCGGCTGTGCTACGGGTAACAATCCGTACGCCTACACTCAGTACAACAAGACGGCGTCTTTAAGCGTTCTTTCGATTGTCGGTTTTGTGTTTGCGTTTATCAGTCCGTTAGTGGGGCTGATATGCAGTATAATAGCATACAGAAGTGCGATAGAAGAGGGAAACGAGAGAAGTAAAAATTTCTCGAAAACGGGTATTATAATATCCGCAGTATTCATCGGTATCGGCGTAGTCATAGGCTTAATCGTGTCTATGGTCATTATTGCGAGTG
>CAYLQK010000037.1:10388-14429 GCA_964385865.1 uncultured Clostridia bacterium
ATCGGTATCGGCGTAGTCATAGGCTTAATCGTGTCTATGGTCATTATTGCGAGTGTACTATCAATAGGGACAATTTTAACTTAATATAAAAAAAGGCGCGCACGGAAAATCCGTGCGCGCCTTTTAGTTTATTTTCGGCTTTTTGCGGCATAATAATTTAAAGGAGTATTTTAAATTATGTGTACTGCGGCAGCCTATAAGACAAAAGATTTTTACTTCGGGCGTACTCTTGACAACGACTTTTCATACGCCGAAGAAATAACCGTTACGCCGCGCAATTTTCCTTTCGGCTTTTTGTCGGAAGGTATCATAAAGTCGCATTACGCGGTTATGGGCGTCGCCTACGTTCCCGATGATTTTCCGCTATATTACGACGCCGTCAATGAAAAAGGGCTGTGTATGGCGGGTCTGAATTTTGTCGGCAACGCGTTCTATAATCAACAAAAAAATAAAGAGATAAACCTCGCCCAATTCGAGTTGCTGCCCTATATCCTGTGTAGGTGCGCAACCGTGGACGAGGCGGTTTGCACTTTAAGAAAAATCAATATCACTGCCGAAACGTACGGCAACCTTCCCGCGGCCGAACTGCATTGGATGATAGCGGATAAGAACGGTGCCGTAACGGTTGAATTCGTGAGGGAGGGGCTGAGGATTTACGATAACCCCGTAGGCATACTTACCAACAATCCGCCGTTCAATATGCAGACGTTCAACCTGAACAATTTTATGCGCCTATCGTCGGTACAGCCCGAGAATACTTTTTCGGAACGCATAGCTTTAAAGGCATACAGCCGAGGAATGGGCGCTATCGGTCTGCCCGGCGACGCGTCGTCGCAGTCAAGATTCGTCAGGGCGGCTTTCGTTAAAAACAATTCCGTATCCGGCGAATCCGAGGAGGCAAGCGTCAATCAGTTCTTCCATATCCTCGGCAGCGTAGAGCAGCAGAGAGGGTGTTGCGCCGTGGAAAACGGCGGCTATGAAATCACCGTCTATACCTCTTGCTGTAACGCCGACAGGGGAATTTATTATTATACAACGTATGAAAATCATAGCGTTACGGCTGTGGAAATGCATCGGGAAGATCTGGATTCTTCCTCGCTTATCCGTTATCCGCTCGTTCGGCGCGAAAATATCGTTTACGTCAACAGATGAAGTACTTGAAAGTTTACGTCGGGGTGTTTCTGTATACCGATACCGACGGCAGGACCAAACCTGTCGCAATAGAGTGGGAAACGGGCAGGCGTTTTAAAATCGACAGCGTTCTCTCAGAGAGAATGAGTCCTCCGCAACACGTCGGGGCAATTCTTACGCGCAGATACGAGATAAAAATAGACGGCAGGGTAAAGGTGCTCTATCTCGAAACGGGCACGAACAGATGGTTTGTCGAAAAGCCTGTATTTAATTGAAATATAAACCGGAATTGCGCATACTGATAGAGTATGCGTACTATATTGCACAGCGATCTGAATAACTTTTACGCCTCTGTCGAGTGCCTGCGCAATCCCGGGATTCGAAATAAACCCGTGGTAGTGGTGGGTTCCAAAGAGGATAGGCACGGCATTGTCCTTGCAAAAAATATGATAGCCAAGCGCGCGGGCGTAAAGACGGGCGACGTATATTGGGAAGCAAAGCTTAAATGCGGGAAAAGTCTTGTGGAAATTCAGGCTGATTTCACTGCGTATCTGCAGGTTTCGAAAGCCGTCCGCGCCATTTACGAGGATTACACGGACAGGATAGAAGCTTACGGAATCGACGAATGCTGGCTTGACGTTACCGATGCTTTGGGTATTTTCGGCAGCGGCGGAAAAATTGCGGAGGAGATACGGCGGCGCGTCAAAAATGAAATAGGAATTACTGTCAGCATAGGCGTTTCCTGGAATAAAATTTTCGCAAAACTCGGTTCGGATATGAAAAAGCCTGACGCGATCACGGAAATTACGGTCGACAATTTCAGACGGACGGTCTGGAATTTGCCTGTTCAGGATCTATTATACGTCGGCAAGGCTACCCAATTAAAATTAAACAGAATAGGGGTGCGTACGATTGGCGACCTCGTGCAGGCGGAAGAAGCTCGCCTTGTAAAGCTTCTCGGGAAGTGGGGAACGTACCTTCACACCTTTGCAAACGGCGAGGATTTATCGCCCGTGGTAAAGGTTGAGGAGGAAAAGAACGTAAAATCTATCGGCAACAGCCTGACCGTCTACCGCGATTTGATTGACAATGCGGACGTGGAGATGGTCATTTATCTGCTTGCCGATTCCGTGGCTTCAAGAATGCGCGAAACGGGGCTCGATAAGGCAGGGACGGTTCACGTCAGCGCGCGGTCTTGCAAGCTATTAAATTACGGGAAACAGGGCAAGCTTCCTCGGCCGACGGGCAACGTCAACGATATAGCGGCTGCTGCGTTTAAATTGTTCAAAGAGGTATACCCCTGGAATGAAAGCGTGCGCGGAATAGGCGTCTCCGTATCCGATTTTTACTTTGGCCCCGTCCAGCTCGACCTCTTTCAAAACTGCGAGAGGGACGAGAAGCAGAGGCGGCTCGACGCGGCAATCGACGAATTGCGCAAGAAATACGGCAACAACATAATTCAGGCGGCAGTCGTCTATAAAGATCCCAAAATCCGCGATTTGGACGTAAAGGGAGAGCACGTCATTTATCCTTACAGTTTTTTCAGATAGAATAAAACGCAGAAAAATTTCTGCGTTTTATTTAACTTCGAAATTCATAATTAGCTGTCTGTTGCCTATCGTCTTGGTGATCGTGAACTTGCCGCGCCCGATTTTCGTCGTCTGCCTGAACCTGTAACCGAGGATACCGAAATCGGCGGACAATTCGTTTGTGTCTTTATCATATGAATAAGCCCCGCTGTAAATCTGTTTTTCGCCGTCCTTAGGCTTGATTGCGATATCCATTTTGCTTGTATTAATCAGTATAATTTCTATATAGTCGTATTTGTCCAAAAGGTTCTCGTCCCCGAAATACGCCTCAGTGCATTCGTAGTGGGCTATATACGGATTTGTTATGGTTTTCAGCGATCCCGCCTCTTTGGCGTCGCAGCCGCCGACAAAAATCAAAAACAGCGCAAGTATGGGGACTATATTTAAAATTTTCTTCATTAACTACGAGTATGCGCAGCGGGCGTAAAATTAAACCTCCGCATAGGCGGAGGTTCTTTATCATTCGTATTGAAGTTTTCAGGCTTTGCCGATGCTGCCGAAAATTTCCATCTTTTCCTTAACGGTATCTTTAATGGCCTGTGCGCCGGGCGCAAGCAATTTCCTGGGGTCGAATCCCTTGCCGACAAGGTCTTTGCCCTCTTCGATATACTTTCTCGTCGCCGCCTGGAACGAAAGCTGGCATTCGGTATTTACGTTTATCTTTGCAACTCCGAGGGAGATCGCTTTCTTGATCATATCGGTGGGTATTCCCGTACCGCCGTGAAGAACGAGGGGCATATCGCCGGTCTTTTCTTTGATTGCGGCAAGAACGTCGAATCTGAGTCCGGGCCAATTTGCGGGATATTTACCGTGGATATTGCCTATACCTGCGGCGAGGATCGTTACGCCGAGGTCGGCTATTCTCTTGCACTCGTCGGGGTCTGCGCATTCGCCAAGTCCTACGACGCCGTCCTCTTCACCGCCGATGGAACCTACTTCGGCTTCAAGACTCAAACCTTTTTCAGCGCAAACGGCTACAAGCTCTTTGGTTTTAGCTACGTTTTCTTCGATAGGGAAGTGCGAGCCGTCGAACATAATGGAAGAGAATCCCGCTTCTATACATTTATAGCAGCCTTCATAGGTGCCGTGGTCAAGGTGAAGCGCAACGGGAACGGTTATTTTAAGTTCCTCAATCATCGCCTTTACCATAGCCGCAACGGTCTTGAATCCCGTCATATACTTGCCCGCGCCTTCGGAAACGCCGAGGATGACGGGTGATTTAAGCTCTTCCGCGGTTTGCAAAACGGACTTTGTCCACTCCAAATTATTTATATTGAACTGACCGACTGCGTATTTGCCGTCTCTTGCCTTTTCAAGCATT
>CAYLQK010000038.1:0-6048 GCA_964385865.1 uncultured Clostridia bacterium
GCCGTGTTTTCCGGATTGCTTCGTCGCTTCGCTCCTCGCAATGACGGATGACTTGGCGCATAGCCACGCAAAACTCGCGCAGGACGACATTAAAGTGCAGCCATAACAGGCGGCGCGCCGTTTTCCTGCGGCGCGCCGCCTCAATTTATATAGCCGCTTCCAGACTTTCGGCAAACCTTACGGTGGCCATAGCGTCCTTTCCGTACCCGTCCGCACCGATCTCCGCGGCGTATTCTTCGGTAAGAACCGCACCGCCGACGATCACCTTGCACCACGGGCAATCTTGCCGTAAAAGCTTTATCGTCTCGCGCATAGACGCCACAGTCGTGGTCATCAGCGCGGATAGACCGCAGAGCTGCGCGCCGCTGTCTTTAACCGCCTCGACGACCCTTTCGGGAAGCACGTCGCGTCCCAAATCTATGACGTTGAACCCATAATTTTCGAGCAGCGTTTTGACGATATTCTTGCCTATGTCGTGTATATCGCCCTTGACCGTTGCGAGGACGACTTTGAGTTTTTTGGAGTTGCCGCCTCCGCCGAACGAGGACTTAATGACCTCGAACGCCGCAGACGCCGCCTCCGCGCTCATCAAAAGCTGTGGCAGAAACACCTTTTTCGCCTCGAAATCCCGTCCCACGTCGTCGAGAGCAGGTATTATGAATCCGTCTATGACGTCAAGAGGGGAAAGCGTTTCAAGCGCGTTCTTTGCGCGCGCCGCCGCCTCGGTCTTCAAGCCCTTTACCACGCAGTATTTCAGGTCGGAAGAATCGGTCTTCCCCTCTTTTTCGCGGGCCGGCTGCGTGATCTCGCCCGTCTGCACGCCCGACGCGTATTCTATATAACCCAGACAGTTTTCGTCCTTGCCAGCGAGCGCGAGAAAACTTTTATAGGTCTTTATCATTTCCTGCGAATTGGGGTTCATAATCGCCGCTGACAGCCCCGAACGCAGCGCCATTGCAAAGAACGTGGAGGTTATAAAGTCCCTGTTGGGCAGACCGAACGAGATGTTGGACACGCCGAGGGAGGTGTTCACGCCCATTACGTTGCGGATATACGACAGGGAATCGAGCGCGGCAACCGCCGCACCGCTCTCCGCGCTTATCGCCATTGCAAGCGTATCGAAAATTATATCCTTGCCCTTTATACCGTATTCCGCCGCGGTTTTCAGTATCTTTTCCGCAATGCGTATACGCCCCTCCGCCGTCGGCGGTATACCGTCCTCGTCCAGCGTGAGCGCAATCACTACGCCGCCATATTTTTTGACGAGTGGGAACACCTCGCGCATACACTCCGCTTTGCCGTTTACCGAGTTGACGAGAGGTTTGCCGTTGTAACGGCGCATAGCGGCGTCCATCGCCCTTATATCGGAGGTATCTATCTGTAGGGGAAGATCGGTTACCGCCTGTATCTCGCAGACCGCTTCCGTCAGCATTTCGGCTTCGTCAATTTCGGGAAGCCCGACGTTCACGTCCAACGCGTGGGCGCCCCTCTCCGCCTGGGTTACCGCCTCGTTGAGAATATAGCCGATATCCCGCTCTTTGAGCGCCTGTTTGAGCCTCTTCTTGCCCGTGGGGTTTATTCTTTCCCCGATAAGCACGGGTACGTCGCCGAAATACAGCGCGTTGGTATACGAGCTTATAACCGTTAAATTTTTATCCCGTACGGGCACGGGGCGAATATCCGCGACGCCCCTTGAAAGCTTTTCTATATATTCGGGAGTGGAACCGCAGCAGCCGCCGACGCAGCGCACTCCCGCGCGCACCATATCCAGCATATCGGCGCAGAAATCGTCCGCGTCCACGTCGTAGACGGTAGCGCCGTCCTTCAAGACGGGCATACCCGCGTTAGGCTTGACGATAACGGGCACGCTGCTGCACCTGACGAGCCGCTCCGCAACGGGCTTCATCTGCGAGGGGGCGAGCGAACAGTTGAGCCCCAGCGCGTCCACGCCCATCCCCTCGAACGTAGCCGCAAAAGCTTCGGGCGAAGAACCTGTCATAGTCTTCATATCCGCGCCGAACACGCAACTCACGAACACGGGGAGATCGCACTCCTCCTTTGCCGCAAGAACGGCCGCCTTCGCCTCGTAAATGTCGTTCATCGTCTCGATGAACACGAGGTCCGCGCCAGCCGCCGCGCCCGCACGAACGACGCGCTTGAAACTTTCCACCGCCGCCTCGAAATCCAGCTCGCCGAGGGGCTTCAACAGCTTGCCCGTGGGACCGATATCGAGCGCGACGTATGCGTCCTTGAAACCGGCAGCCGCGCCCTTAGCTATACCTATTGCGGCGCGCACGAGCTTTTCGGTATCGTCGCCGTATTTTATCGGGTTTACCCCGAACGTGTTAGAGAGCACGACGTCCGCCCCCGATTTCAGATAGGAGCGGTGAACGGCAGCTATCTTTTCGGGGTTGGTCTCGTTCCATTTTTCGGGGGGAACGCCCGCCGGCAGCCCCGCGTTCTGCAACTGCGTGCCCATAGCGCCGTCGAATACGAGTATTGAATTTTCAAGCTTTTGCCTTAACGTCATCGTCTTATCCCAAAAGAAAATTTAATTTGCGCAAGTCACCGCTGCGGTTTTATCCCTTTACGCCCACTATCGCCGTAACAGACTTGGTCGGGGTCATAAACAGGTTGTCCGAAAGCGTAACGCCCAGCCGCTTGGTTACGGACAGCGCGGAAAATATATCGCGTTGAAGCTCAATCGGCAGATCGCCGTAGCCGCAGGAAAAGCGCGGCTTCGTTGCTCCGTATTTTTGCGTGATTTCCGCGTTGACGTCGTCGCACCAGCACTCTATCGCCGCCGAACCCATCGCCTGCAGAATCAACGCGCGCGCAGGAGACAACTTTTCGTACTTTAAAATAAGTCTGTCGACGCCCGGACCTATAGTCGCCGCGAATAGCACTATCTTTTCACAGCCCTCAAGGTTGCGTTCAAGCGATTTGCTGTCGGTCTGCGCAAAGCCGAGGTCCAGCCGTTCGCCGCGCACGACGGGGTATTCGCCGTAACAGGCTTTGGGCGCAAGCGCGGCGAGCAGAAGTTTTTCGCATTCGTCGAAAACGCCCTGCAGACCGCCCTCATCCTTTACGCCGTAGTAACCGAGATAGCGCATAGTTTCCCGCCTGTCTATACGCCCCGCGCCGTTTAAGAGAGTTATCATAAAATTTCCGAAAGGTTAGCCTTGATTGCCGCGGCGACGTCCGGCTTGTTCATCGAATAGACGTGAACCGCCCTTATCCCGTTTGCATACAGATCGATAATCTGCTCCGTGGCGTACGCTATGCCCGCCTGCTTCATAGCCGCGGGATTGTCGCCGAACCTGTCCACTATCCTTCTGAACCGTACGGGCAGGTAGGTGCCGGACATTCCCGTTATCCTCTTTATCTGCGCGGCGGCGGTAACGGGCATTATGCCGGGTAAAACGGGCACGAATATGCCGTTAGCCTGCACCTTTGAGAGAAAGCTGTAATATATATCGTTGTCGAAAAACATTTGGGTCGTGAGGAAGTCCGCACCCGCGTCGACCTTGGCTTTGAGGTGCTCGATATCCGAGAACAGCGTTTCGCTTTCGGGATGGCCCTCGGGATAACACGCTCCGCCGATGCAGAACCCTCCGAATTTTTTCACCTCTTCGGTGAGTTCGCTCGCATAGCGGTAGTCGGTGTTGCCCTTGAAATCCTGCGGGATATCGCCGCGCAGGGCGAGGATATTCTCAATCCCCAGATCCTTTAATTGCCCGAGCTTCGCCGCAACGTCCGCCTTATTGTGGCAGATACAGGAGAGATGCGCGAGGGGGGTTATGCCCAGCGCCTTTATCTCTTCGGCTATGGCAACGGTGTAATCGCTCGTTCCGCCGCCAGCGCCGTATGTAACGCTGATAAAGTCGGGATTGATCGCCGCGATTCCGCGCACCGCGTTCAGCACGCTTTCGTAGTTTGTCACTGTTTTGGGCGGGAACACCTCGAAGGAGAGCGCCGCTTTTTTATCCTTTAATATTTCCGTAATTTTCATAATACCAACATTCTATCACAATAAGTCGTAATTTTCAACATTTTAACGGGAAAGGCGCGGGAATAATTTCCCGCGCCCGAATTAATTGTCGAAAAAAAGTTCGCGCGCAACGCCCGTTATTTAGCGCTTTTCAAGCCTAATGTGAGATATAAAAAGTCCGGCGCAAACGCTTGCGTCGGACGGGTTATCAGTCTTCGTTGAAGTTGTGTTCTTCCTCTTCGCCGGCGGGGTCGGGGAACTGCGACTTGTCGTATTCGATACCGTTTCGGTCGTAATAGTTCTTGATAGCCGCGCGTATCGCCTCCTCAGCGAGGACCGAACAGTGCATTTTGTATGCGGGAAGTCCGTCCAACGCCTCGGCAACCGCCTTGTTCGTCAGCTCCAACGCCTCGGAAAGAGGTTTACCCTTGATAAGCTCGGTAGCCATCGAGGACGAAGCTATCGCGCTGCCGCAGCCGAACGTATTGAATTTGACGTCAACGATAATATCGTTTTCGATCTTTAAATAAATTTTCATTATATCGCCGCACTTGGCGTTACCGACTTCGCCGATACCGTCCGCGTCGTCTATCTTGCCCACGTTCCTCGGATTTGTGAAGTGGTCCATAACTTTTTCACTGTAAAGTGCCATAATAATCTCCTTTGTCTTAATACGCTTTACGCGCCGCGGCGTGCGGAAAATTTGTCGCCGCCGTCAAAAGCGCGGTTTATATTTAAAACAGCTCAGATAAGATGCTGCTTTTTGCCCTTTTCAAGGTCTTCCCAAACGGGCGACATATCCCGAAGATACGAAACGATTTGGGGAACCGCCTGCAAAATCGCCTCTACGTCCTCGTCGGTATTGTATTCCGAAAGGCTTAACCGCAGCGAGCCGTGCGCAACTTCGTGGGGCAGTCCGAGCGCCAAAAGCACGTGCGAGGGGTCGAGCGAACCCGACGTGCAGGCGGAACCGGACGAAGCGCAGATTCCCTTGCCGTCGAGGAGAAGCAAAAGTCCCTCGCCCTCTATACCCTCGAAGCACATATTGACGTTGCCGGGCAATCTCTTTTCCCTGTCGCCGTTGAGTTTGGAATGGGGAATTTTCAGAAGTCCGTCGATGAGCTTGTCCCGAAGAACCCGCTCTTTTTCGGCGTTTGTCGAAAGATTTTCGCACGCCTCCTGCAGAGCGACGGACATTGCAAAGATTCCGCCGATATTTTCAGTGCCCGCGCGTCTGTTTCTCTCCTGCGCACCGCCCTCGATGAGGCTGTTAAGAGGAATACCCCTCCTGCAATACAGCGCGCCTACGCCCTTGGGTCCGTGGAATTTGTGCGCGGACAGCGCAAGCATATCTATGTTGTCCGCCTTAACGTCAACGGGTATGTGCCCCACCGCCTGAACGGCGTCGGTATGGAACGGAATACCCGCTTTGCGGCAGATTGCGCCGATTTCGCGTACGGGCTGAATGGTTCCTACCTCGTTGTTTGCGTACATAACCGTAACGAGCGCGGTGTCGGGGCGGATAGCCGCCTCCACCTCGCCTGCGGTGATGAGACCGTTCGGATGAACGTCGAGATAGGTTACTTCAAAACCCTCTGTTTCAAGCTTTTTGAGGGTATGGAGAACCGCGTGATGCTCGAACGCAGTCGAAACGATATGCTTTTTGCCCTTCTTTGCGCCGTTTAACGCCGCCGAACGTATTGCCTGGTTATCCGCCTCGCTTCCGCCAGAGGTAAAATAGATCTCGCGGGGATCCGCGTTTAAACACTTCGCAACGCGCACGCGCGCCTCTTCCAAAGCTTCCTTTGCCACCTGTCCCACCGTATGCAGGGACGAGGGGTTGCCGAAAACTTGCTTTAAGTACGGCGTCATAGCGGCGATCGCCTTATCGCTCATTGCGGTAGTAGCCGCATTGTCAACGTATATCAATCTCTTTTCCAAAATTTTAATTCCTATTCAATAAGTATGATTTAATTTCGGCTATATTATAACGGCTAATTCCTATTTTGTCAATAGGAATTAGCCTCTTTCCCTCATATTATTTTGAAATATTTTGA
>CAYLQK010000038.1:6148-13892 GCA_964385865.1 uncultured Clostridia bacterium
ACATATTTCACTTTATCAGATCTTTCAGAGTTTTCGAGCTTAAAAAGTTGGTTATAACCTCGTCAAGCTCTTTAAACAGGGGCAGGGTCATACAGGTATCGGCGTTTTCGCAACCGCCGTTTTCAAGGCAGTGAACGGGCGCAAGCGAGCCCTCGCCCAAAAGGAGAATTTCGGCGACGGTGTATTGTTCCGCCGGCCTTGCAAGCTTGTAACCGCCGCTCTTTCCGCGCGCGCTCACAACGAATCCGGCCGAGGAGAGCTGAGCGGCGGAAATTTCAAGGTATTTAACCGACTCCCTCTGGCGTTCGGCTATATCGCTGAGAGAGATAAAGCCCCCGCCTTCGTGTTTGGCAAGATCTATCATAATTTTCAGGGCGTTCCTGCCCTTGGTCGTTATCATCATAAAACGTTTTAACCGCCGTATTCTATCATTTTATCTATACATTTAACCGCCTGAACGCGCAACTCTTCATCCATAATTATTTCGTCGCCGCCGCGCCCTTCGAGGCAGTTCAAAACGTCTACAAGCGTGGTCGCTTTCATATTATGGCATACAAGATCCTTTGAAAGCGGATAGAACTGCTTGTCGGGGCATCTGAATTGCAGGTGCTGAACGATAGCGTTTTCGGTGCCGATTATGAATTGCTTCGCCTCGGACTTCTCGGCATAGTCCATTATTCCCGAAGTGGAACCGACGTAGTCGGCGTATTTCACGACTTCGGGGCGGCATTCGGGGTGGACGAGCAAAAGGGCTTCGGGGTGAGCCTGTTTCGCCGCGGTTACGTCGGATTTTTCTATCTTTGCGTGGGTGGGACAGCCGCCGGAGAGGAGCTTGAAATTCTTTTCCGGCAACTGATTTTTGACGTACGTACCGAGATTTATATCGGGAATGAACAGAATATTTTTTTCGGGAATCGCGCGGCAGATCTTGACGGCGCTGGAAGAAGTTACGCAGACGTCGGCAATGGTTTTGAGCTGCGCGGTGGTGTTTATGTACGCTACGACGGCATAGCCGGGGAACATCTTTTTGACTTCCGCGATGACCTCCCTGTCCATCTGCTCAGCCATAGGACAGCCCGCCCCGGGATTGGCGAGCCAAACTCTCTTTTCGGGCGAGAGCATCTTTACCGTTTCCGCCATAAAGCGCACGCCGCACATAATGACGGAGCGCTGGGGCGCCGTCTTGGCTTTAAGGGAAAGCGCGTAGCTGTCGCCGACGAAGTCCGCGATTTCACAGATCTCTTCCGACATATAGCTGTGGGCGAGAATGCACACGTCGTTGCGCCCTTTCAATTCCAGGATTCTTTGCTGAACGTCTTTAATCATTGTCTTATATCCCTTTTGTGAATAAATGGATTATACTATTACGCCCGCAAAAAGTCAATAAAATATCGGACAACGCGGCTAAATTGAAAGGCGCGTTCCGCCCGGTTGCGGAACGCGCCTCGTTTTTATGATTTAAATATTTTGCGCCCGTATAGCGTGCAATCGCCATTCATTCGCGAAAACTCATTTCTTTGCCGCTTCGCAGACGGGTTTCTTCGCCGTCTTGACCTCGGCGGTTTTCAGCTCGGCAGGGACCTCGATTTGAGGTATATGAGTTTCGTCGTTTTTAGCGAGCTTATGCTCGCGCCTTATTTTGCTCTTTACCGTCTTCTCCTTCTTTTTCTCTTCCTCGGTCTGCTCGTGATAGGGCACCTCGAAGATAGCCGACTCGAACGGGCGCAGATCGAACGTCAGTTTGTACTTTCGTCCGTCGCACAGCTCTTCCCTTGCCTCTACCTTAAGCGGCGTTTCGTCGGGATAAGTGGAAAAGATCCTGTTATACACGCCGTCCACGGGCGCGCCCACGCCCATATCGTTGCGGTAGACGGGCGCGAAGTTGCACACGAAGATGAGCGCGTCGTTGTAATTCCAGGGATTCCGCCTGATAAATGTGAATATGTTGCGGTTATAGTCGCCGCTGTTTATCCACTCGAACGAGCCGGGGCTGCAGTCGTTATAGAGAACGGGGCGCGATTTATAGAGGTGCAAAAGCGCGCGGTAACAGTTCATTACGTCGCGGTGCCCCTCGTCGTCGCAGAGGTGCCAATCGAGGCTGGTCTTAAAATTCCACTCGTTCTCCTGACCGAAATCCTGACCCATAAACAACAATTTTTTGCCGGGATGTCCCATCATCATCGTGTAACAGGTCTTTAAGCTGCCGAATTTATCCATACGGTTGCCGGGGAATTTGTTGAACATACTGCCCTTGCCGTACACGACCTCGTCGTGAGAGAGGACGAGCATATAGTGTTCGTTGAAGATATATTCGAACGTATGCGTCATCAGCCAGTGGTGATAGGGGCGGTAAATGGGGTCCTTCTTGATATAGGTGAGCGTATCGTTCATCCAACCCATATTCCATTTCAGTCCGAACCCGAAACCTCCCTTTGCCGCGGGACGGGTAATTCCGTCTATTATAGAGGAATCTTCTGCAATCATAAACGCGTCGGTGCGCTGGCGCAGCACGCTGTTGAGATGGCGGAAGAACTCGAAACTTTCGTAATTTTCGTTGCCGCCGTCCTTATTGGGCCGCCACTGCTCGCGCCCGAAACTGTTGTAGAGCATTGCCGCGACCGCGTCCACGCGCAGTGCGTCCACGTGGTACTTGTTCACCCAAAAGAACGCCGACGCTATGAGGAAGTTGGAGACCTCGGGTCTGCCCAAATCGAACGCCTTTGTGCCCCATTCGGGATATTCGGCGCGGAGAGGGTCGGAATACTCGTATAGCGGGGTTCCGTCAAAGTTGGAGAGTCCGAAGTCGTCTTTGGGAAAGTGCGCGGGCACCCAGTCCAAAATGACGCCTATGCCGTTTTTGTGCATATAGTCCACGAAGTACATAAAGTCTTCGGGGGTACCGTAGCGCGCCGTAGGGCTGAAATAACCCGTTACCTGATAGCCCCAGGAAGGATCGAAGGGATATTCGCAGATGCCCATAAGTTCGATATGCGTATAGCCCATATACTGAATATATTCGCACAGCTCGTGCGCGAGGCGGCGGTAATCGAGATATTTATCCTCGTCCCACCATTTTTCGAGATCCTTTTTCCAGCTGCCGAGATGGACCTCGTAGACCGACATAGGCTTTTCAAGGAAATTCTGGCCGTGCGTCTCCCTGCGCCATTCGTCGTCGCCCCAAACGTACTTGTCGAGGTCCGCGACAATGGACGCGTTGTCGGGGCGAAGCTCCGAACGGAACGCATAGGGGTCTATCTTATACACCTCCGAGCCGTCCGCGCGCACGACGAGATATTTGTACTTTACTCCCTCGCACATACCGGGCACGAACAGCTCCCAAATGCAGTCGTCCATCTTTTTCATAACGTCGCGCCAGGGAGTCCAGCCGTTGCCGTCGGATACGACGCATATTCCGCGCGCGTTGGGCGCCCAGACTACAAACTGAACGCCGCGCACTCCGTCCACTTCGCGTATGTGCGCGCCCATCTTATTGTAAAGCTCGTAATGAGTTCCGTGATGGAACAGATATCTGTCCAGATCGCCGAAAAATTTCTCCATAATATTCCCCACCTTTCATTTTTACCCGCGCCTTGCGGCGCAGGGCATATATTTTTTAATTACCGTCGTTTAATATCCGTTCCCCGTCATTCGTCCTTGAACGAATAGGTATAGACGCAGCCCGATTTTGCGGAGAGCGACACAAAGAGCCTGCCGTGTTTCACCTCGCTTTCCACTTCGTCCGTGTCGAAATCGTAAGTGCCGCTGAGCAGCCGCCTCTTCATAGTCGCGCCTATCGGCACGCCCAATTCCCATACGGGTACGGAAAGTCTCACGTCGCCGTCGGTGCAGTTTATGACTATAGCCGCGCAGTCCGTTTTGTCAAACCTGCCGTAGGAGATATAGCCGTTGCCCGCGTCGAGCTTTTTCAGACTGCCCATTTTGAGACAGTGGATAATCTTTCTCAGCCCCACCGCCGTCTTGTGGAAGGCGATAAGCTTTTTATCCTCGTGCCCCCACGGATAGGTTCTGCGGCAGTCGGGGTCGGTCCAGCCGACCTGTCCCGCCTCGTCCGCATAATATATCCCGGGAGAACCCGGCCAGGTCATCTGAATGAGCACGGCGAGCGACATCAGCCGTTTGTCCACGTTGTACGAAGCGGAGTGAGGACCGCTCTGTCCGAGCGTTCCCACCGTGCTGTTGGTGCGCGTTAAAAAGCGCGAATGGTCGTGGTTGGAGAGCTGGTTCAGCGCTGAATCCAGCGCGGGACGGGGGAATTTGCTCATATTCTTTACCATACTGTCAAAGAACAAGTTGCCGTCCCACAGCTTTCCGCCGTCGAAGACTTCGCTGTGCTTTTCCATACCCGTCAAAAACCAGGTAACCGGCTCCATAAACGCGTCGTAGTTCATAACCGAGTCCCACTCTTTGCCGTTGAACCAGCTTGAGGGGTCGCCGTAGTGCTCCGCAAAGATGAACGCGTCGGGATTGGCCGCCCTCACCCGCTCGCGGAATTTCCGCCAGAATTTATGATTGTATTTTTCGCTGTGTCCGAGGTCGGCGGCGACGTCGAGCCGCCAACCGTCCACGTTGAAGGGCGCGGATACCCATTTACTGCCCGTAGAGAGGATATACTCCTCCAGCTCGGCGCTCTGTTCGTAGTTGAGCTTGGGGAGAGTAGAAAAACCGCACCACCCCTCGTACTCGCTCCTCGCCTCATAGGGCTTTTCGAATTTGAAATAGCTGCGGTAAGGGCTCTTTTCCGATTGGAACGCGCCCTTCTCATACCCGTCTTTGCCGAGATATATTCCCTCCCTGTCCATCCACTTGTTGAACGAACCGCAGTGATTGAACACGCCGTCGATGACGACGCGCATACCGCGCGCGTGGATCTTTTTGACGAGTTCGGCAAAATACGCGTTGGATTTCTCAAGGTTTATCTGCGAAGTTACGCGCTTAATATACTTGGGAGCGTAGCCGTTATTGTGCTCCCACTGCTGCATTTTGTGGTCGAGATCCTCGTCTATAACCGCGAGGTGCGGGTCGATATGGTCGTAGTCCTGAGTGTCGTATTTATGGTTGGACGGGGACACGAACAGGGGATTGAAATATATCGCCTCGACGCCGAGGTCCTGAAGATAATCAAGCTTGCTCTCCACCCCCTGCAAGTCTCCGCCGTAAAAACAGCGGACGTCGAGTTCGTCGGGATATTTGTCCCATTCGCACACGTGTTTGGAGTGCCCGCCCGTGTAATAATATTCGTTGTCGGCGACGTCGTTGGTCGTATCGCCGTTACAAAAACGGTCCGTAAATATCTGGTAAAAGACCGTGCCCTTTGCCCAGTCGGGAACCTTGAACCCGGGGACGAACGAAAATTCGTACTCCGTCTGCGCGTTTTCGACGTAGCCGAGCCTGTTGTAAGAGACCTTGTCGTCCTCGTCGTACGCCACGAAATAGTAGCGCACTTCCTTGTCCGTGCAGGTAAAGACTATTTCATAGTAGTCGAATTCGTAATAATCGAAATCGCCCCCGACAATTTTCGAAGGCAGCTTGGTCATCGTTCTCTTTATGCCGTTTATGACGGCGTATGCGTGTAGAACGTCGTTTTTAAGCGTTCTGAACCTTAAAGTAACCCTGTCGCCGGGAACAGGTTCGTAAGGGGTTTTGAAACTCTCCGTTTCGTCGGCAAACAACGCCTTTCTGTTTATCATATTCTGTCCTTTATACTTAAGCGTCTAAGAAATTGTAACATATAAAACTCTCAAAGTCAATATGCAATTTTAATGCGGAAACAATTTAAAAATTCCCGTTGACAAGAAAAAAGCTTTATGATATGATTTATGCGTCAAAAAAGAGAGATGGATATAATATGGAAAAAGAAACAAACGAAATGCGCGCCGAAGAGGCGAAAATCGCCGGCGAAGAGGTAAAGGCTGCCGAAGAGGCGAAAATCGCCGGCGAAGAGGTAAAGACTGCCGGAGAGGCGAATTTGCCCGACAGAGATAAACCGAAAACCGTTAAACACCCCCGCCTGAGGATTTTATTCAGTTGGTTTCTTCTCACCGTCGGTTCGATAATGATGGCGGTAAGCGTCTACTTCTTTCAGACAGCCAACAACTTTACGCTCGGCGGCGTTGCGGGCATAGCTATACTGCTCTCAAACTACGTCCCGCTCTCGCAGGGACTGCTTATGATAATCATAAACGTCGCGCTGCTCGTCATAGGGCTTATACTGCTCGGTAAACAGTGTACTATCCGCACGATTTACTGCTCGCTGCTGTACTCGGGGATTATTTGGATATTCGAGCATTTCGACCTCGTGGGTCTAATCAGCGGCGGCAACGCGACGCTCACAAACCAGCCGTTTTTGGAGCTTGTCTATGCGATACTGCTGTTCGGAATAGGCGGCGCGCTGATATTCAACAACAACGCTTCCTCGGGCGGTACGGACATTATCGCGCTGATACTGAAAAAATTCACCAAACTGGACGTCGGAATCTCGCTTATGATAATAGATTTTATCATAGTGTGCATCTCCTTCTACGCGTTCGACAGCTTGGAAACCGCGCTGTTTTCGCTGATGGGACTGTTTGCGAGGACGGTAATTCTGGACAGCGTCATAGAGAGCATCGGCAAGACGAAATATATAACCATCATCACCACTCACCCCGAGCTGATATCGGAATTCATTTTACAGGTGATCAATCACGGCTATACTATGTACGACGCCGAGGGCGGTTATACGGGAGAAAAGAAAAAGGTGATGGTTACCGTCTGCAAGCGCGGCGAGGCCTTGAAGCTGAAAACCAAGGTAAAACAGACGGACCCGTCGGCGTTCGTCATAATTACGGACGCGAACGAAATACTTGGAAAGGGTTTCGGCGGAACTATTTAGTTCGGGTGGAGCTATGGCTTCGGAAAAGAGTAAAAAGATACTTGGCAAGGTACTGTATTGGGTCGTTCTCAATCTCGGGACGCTGTCGCTTGCGGCGGGCGTGTACTTCTTCAAATGCCCCAACAACTTTGCGACGGGCGGCGTCAGCGGTATCGCCATAATTTTAAACAAATTCATCGGCGCTTTGAACCAGCAGGACATTATGCTGATAATAAACGCTCTGCTGCTCATATTGGGATTTATTTTTCTCGGCAGAGGCTGTACGCTTAAGACGGTCTATTGCAGCCTCGTCTACTCCGCGGAAATGAAGCTTATGGAATTCATTCCGCTCAGTCTTCCGCTCACCGACGAGATATTTTTGGAATTCGTCATTGCGATGCTCTTGACGGGCGTGGGGAGCGCTATCATATTCAACTGCAACGCGTCGTCGGGCGGCACGGATATAGTTGCGCTGATCATTAAAAAATACACCAAAATAAACGTCGGAATCGCCCTGCTCATCACGGACTTTTTGATAGCTTCCTCCACGTTCTTTATATTCGACATACAGACGGGACTGTTCTCCCTGCTCGGTCTCTTCACGAAAGCGTTCCTTGTGGACGAAGTCATCGAGAGCATAGGAAAGAACAAATACCTTACGGTCATCACCGAACACCCCGAGCGCATAAAGCCGCACATTTTGAAGGATATACACAGGGGGTTCACCTACTACACGGCAACGGGCGGCTATACGGGACAGGCGAGGACGGTCATAATTTGCGTGTGCAAGCGCGGCGAGGCGTTCAAGCTGAAAACGCTTATAAACAACGACGATCCCGGGGCGTTCGTGATAATAACCGATACCAACGAGAT
>CAYLQK010000039.1:0-13562 GCA_964385865.1 uncultured Clostridia bacterium
GACCTGACTCTCACCGGCAGAGATTGCGGACTTGAACAACGCGCGCCGATGTGCGGCGTGCCGTATCACGCGGCTGACGAATATATTGCCAAGCTCGTATCTCTCGGTGAAAAGGTCGCCATATGCGAGCAGATGGAGGATCCCGCTACCGCGAAAGGTATGGTTGCGAGGGAGGTCGTCCGCGTCGTTACCGCGGGAACCATCATAGACAACGAACACCTTGACGAAAAATCGAGCAATTATATCTGCTGCGCATATAAAAACGAAAACTGCGTTTCTCTCGCCTGGGCGGATATCACTACGGGCGAGCTTACGGCTACGGAGTTTTACGGAGACAGCGGCGTTATACGAAGCGTCTCGCATATGGTCAAGCTCGGAGTAAAGGAGATCATAGGCAACGACGAAATGCTATTTTCCGCAAAAGATACGCCCGAGGTGTCGCGCGGAGTTTTACCTCATATTTCAAGTTATCCTTCCTGGGCGTTCAATTACGCTGCGGCGGAACGCATTTTATTGGAGCAATTTAACGCGAAAACTCTTTCGGCTTATCCCGTTGCAGGCAAACCGAATGCGGTGAGCGCCGCAGGCGCGCTTCTTGAATATCTAAAAGATACGCAGATGCACGCGTTGAAAAACATCGACGGCATTAAGTTCGTCAGGGCAGATAATTTTCTTCAGCTTGACGGTACGGCTATAAAAAATCTCGAACTTGTAAAAACGCTCGGCGATGGGAAGAGGTACGGTTCTCTTTTGTGGGTATTGGACAAGACTTGTACGGCTATGGGCGCGCGCCTTTTGGGTAACGGCATACTGTATCCTTTTGCGCGCAAGGAAGATATCGATTACAGACTGGACGGCGTGGAGGAGCTATATAACTCAACCGTCGTAAGGCTCGGTCTTGCCGATTCTTTGAAGGGCATAAAGGATATCGAAAGATTGACCGGTAAAATAAGCAACAACAACGTTTTGCCCAAGGACTGTATTGCGCTCGCAACCTCTATTTCCGCTATCCCCAACATTAAATTCCAGCTTTCGGGATTTTCCTCTAAAATTTTAAATGACATATATGAAAATCTCTTCGATTTAACTGACGTTGCCGAGCTCATAAACAACTCGATAGCCGATCCTCCGCCCGCGCAGATGAAGGACGGCGGATACATAAGGGACGGATACAACGCCAAGCTCGACGAACTGAGAGATATTCAAAAGAACGGCAGTAAGCTTATACTTGAAATCGAAGCGAGAGAAAGGGACGCGACGGGGATAAGAACTCTGAAAATCAATTTTAACAGAGTTTTCGGTTATTATATAGAAGTTTCGAAGTCTTTCAAGGATAAAGTTCCGTTCAATTATCAGCGCCGTCAGACTCTTGCCAATGCCGAGAGGTACACGACGGAGGAATTGAAGGAGCTTGAAAGCAAGATTTTAGGCAGCGAGGATATGGCGTTAAAGCTTGAAGCCGGACTCTATGATGAAATAAAGGCAGCTCTCGCCGAAAACATCAACAAGCTTAAAAAGATTTCTTCATCGGTTGCTTTGCTCGATTTGCTTGTGAGCTTTGCGGAAGTGGCAAAGACAAACAGATACGTACGCCCCGATATCGTTGAAAACGATAAGCCTTTGATAATCAAGGAGGGCAGGCATCCTGTCGTAGAGGCAATTTCAAAGGAGAGATTTATTCCCAACGATACTCTGCTCGACGAGTCGGAAAACAGGACTATGATAATCACGGGTCCCAATATGGCGGGCAAGAGCACTTATATGCGCCAGACCGCGATAATAACCATTATGGCTCATCTCGGCAGCTTCGTACCTGCTAAATCCGCGCAGATACCGCTCATTGACAGGGTGTTTACGAGGGTCGGCGCGAGCGATAATCTGATATCCGACCAAAGCACTTTTATGGTCGAAATGATTGAGGTCGCTTCTATTTTGCAGAACGCGACAAAAAACAGCCTGCTTATTCTCGACGAGGTGGGGAGAGGAACAAGCACTTACGACGGATTGAGTATTGCGTGGGCGGTAATCGAGTACCTTACCGAAAAAATAGGCGCTAAGACCTTGTTTGCGACCCATTATCACGAGCTGACCGAACTCGAATCCCGCCTCGAAGGTGTAAAAAATTATAAAATATCCGTCAGGGAAATAAACGGCGGAGTCGTTTTCTTGCGTAAAATAATGCGCGGCGGGGCAAACAGAAGCTTCGGTATAGAGGTGGCTGCACTTGCTGGCGTGCCAGCCTCAGTAACGGAGAGAGCGAAGCAAATATTAAAGAATATCGAGAGCGGCGACAAATTGTCGGTGAACGGTTATGAAGAGCAGTCGGCCGATGTTAAGCGTTCGGAGATCGAGACCATTCTCGGTGAAATTGATATGAATAAGATCTCGCCTATGCAGGCATTCTTGTTGCTGGGCGATCTTGTGGAGAAGGTTAAGGGATGAAGATAAATATTTTATCGAGGAGCATATATAACAGAATAGCTGCGGGCGAGGTCATAGACCGCCCGTATTCCGCAGTCAAGGAACTTATTGAAAACAGTATTGACGCAGGCGCAACGCAGATTGACGTCTTTATAGAAAACGGCGGGAAACAGCTGATTAAAGTAGCGGACAACGGCTGCGGCATAGACAGGGACGATTTGCGGGCGGCTTTTCTGCCTCACGCGACAAGCAAGATTTCCAGTGTGGACGACCTTGATAAAATAACGACCCTCGGTTTCAGAGGGGAAGCCCTTGCAAGTATTTCCGTAATTTCCCGCGTTGAGCTTACGTCCGTAACAGAAGGAAATCAGGCGTATAAAATTACTTGCGAGGACGGAAAAATCGGGCAGGTTGAGCCTGCTGCGCTTGAATGCGGTACTGAAATTTGCGTCCGCAACCTGTTCTACAATACGCCCGTAAGGGCTAAATTTCTAAAAGCCGACAAGAAAGAGGAGACCGATATAACCAATTTCGTTACCCGTTATATTCTCGGCAATCCTGACGTATCGTTCAGGTATTATGCGGACGGAAAACTCGTTCTGCAATCCCACGGCGGCGGGCTTGACGAGGCTATGGCGCAGGTGTACGGCGCAAAAGTTATATCCCAATGTTTTAAAATCGATGCGGAAAAGGACGGGTTGAGGATATACGGTTTTATCGGGAATCAGAATTTTTTCAAACCCAACAAGACCTACCAAAGCCTATATCTGAACGGCAGATATATAATCAACAATACTATTGCTACGGCGATAAATAACGCCTATGCAAGCTATATGATGAAGAGGCAATATCCTTTTTACGTGTTAAACGTTGACGTGCCCTCTGAAATAGTGGACGTAAACGTGCATCCCAATAAAGCGGACGTCCGCTTTGTCGATAACCGTCAGGTGTTCGGCGCCGTCCATTCGGTTATCTCATCGGTCCTTGACGGCACGACGACGGCTGCGCGGTTCGTGGTAAATAACGGCAGAATACCCGAGATCAAGTCGACGATGGACGGACAGGCGAATAAGGTGTATAACGACGGCGTTCAGCAAAGGATAGAGGGAAATGGCGGGATATCCGGGGAATCTTTTAACAAGCCCTTAAATTTCGGATTCGTATTTGATAATAAGGAAAAAACTAAAGGTCCCGAAATCTCCGGGGAGCCCAAAACCCGGCTCAGAATTTACGACCCGCTTGACGAGTATATTAACAGCTTTACCTCTCAGGAGCCGACTTATCTTAAGGTTTCCAACGATACGATGTCGGGCGGCGGATACGGCGCCGATACGCGGGTTGACGAGGCTTATGCCCGGCGAATGCACGAGCAGCAGATGATAGAATTTGAAAGTTGCAAGTTTAAGGGCAATCTTTTTAATACCTATCTGATTTATGAAAAGTGCGATACGGTCTATCTTATCGACCAGCACGCGGCTCACGAAAGGTTGATTTACGACTCTTTGCGCGAGAAAATGGAAAAGCGTTCGATAGACAGGCAGGGTCTTATAATTCCTTTTTTATTCAATACGAACGCACAGGAAACCGAATTTATTGAAAATAACATAAAACTTATCCGCAGTATGGGTTTTGATTTAAAGCCTTTCGGAATTGGCTCTTTCAGGGTGGACGAGGTGCCTGCGGATCTGCAATATATTAATTTGCAGGAGTTTTTCGACGATTTGCTCTCCGATTTAAAGGGTTTAAACGAGATAAAGTTAGAGGATATATTAAAGGATAAAATCGCAACTACGGCTTGTAAGCACGCGATAAAGGGCGGGCAAAAGCTGACCGACGACGAGGTTTCGACCCTTTTCAAAATGTTAAAGGGAAATACGGGGTTAAAGTGTCCGCACGGCAGACCCGTTTGCGTTACGCTGGATAAGAAAGATATCGAGAAAATGTTCAAGAGGATAGTTTAACTTGAAAAAGCTTCTCGTAATATGCGGCGCAACTGCGACGGGCAAGACCGATCTTGCGGTAGAATGCGCTTTAAAACTGAATACGGACGTGATTTCCGCCGACTCGCAATTGATTTATAGAGGGTTGAACATAGGGACGGCTAAACCTTCTTTAGCGGAAATGCGAGGCGTCAGGCATCATATGATAGACGTCGTCGACGCAGACGCGTCGTTCAGCGTTTCCGATTATGCGCGTATGGCGGAGCCTATTGTAGAAAATTTGCTTGGCGAAGGAAGAACTCCCGTAGTTTGCGGGGGCACTGGCTTTTATATTAATTCTCTGTTATTTGATTTGAGTTATGGTAACGCCGCGGCAGACGACAAAATCAGGGAAAAATATAATAATCTGCTCAAAGAAAAGGGCAAGGAATATCTTTACGGATTATTGAAAGCCGTCGATGCGGAAACAGCTGAAAAACTTCACGTGAACGATTCTAAACGAGTTATAAGGGCGTTGGAAATTTTTGAAATTACGGGCAGGAAAAAATCTCAGATAAACGATTGCCTGATACCGAGACGCGATTACGTCGCGGTTTCCGTAAATTACCCGCGCGATGAATTGTACGAAAGGATCGACAGGCGGGTGGATGCTATGTTTGAAAACGGACTTATTGAAGAGGTCAAAGGTTTGCTTCGTAGCGGAGTTACAAAAAGTTGCCAAAGTATGCAGGCGATAGGGTATAAAGAAGTGCTCGAATGTATCAATAATGGCGATAAAGAGAGTACTATGCGTGATATAATAAAGCAAAATACCCGTCATTATGCGAAAAGGCAAATTACTTTTTTCAAGAAGCTGGAAGGTTTGATCTGGCTCGATCCGCAGGAAGCCGCTGCGGAAAAGGTTTTGGGGTTATTAGGTGAATAAATTAAAATTTATTGAAGAATGCGAAGATAAGTTAAAAGATGCGTTTAAAAGAGTTGACGAAATAGCCTATTACAATCAGGTAAAGGTGTTAAAAGCGTTTAAAAATTGCAGAGTAGCGCTGAGACATTTCAACGGCACAACTGGTTACGGATACGACGACGAGGGCAGGGATTGCCTCGGGAAGCTGTATGCCGAAATATACGGCGCTGAATCGGGAATCGTTTCTCCGCATTTGGTCTCGGGAACGCACGCATTGACCGTTGCTCTGTTCGGGATTTTGCGCCCAGACGATACTTTACTCTGTATCAGCGGTATGCCTTATGATACTTTGAGAGAGGTAATATTCGGTGAGAATAACGGTTCTTTAAAAGATTTCGGAATCAACTTCGACTATTGCGAACTTAAAGACGACAAATTTGACTTTTCCGGCATAAAAAACAAGCTTAATAATAAAGTAAAGATGGTCTATATACAGAGGTCGCGCGGCTACGAGCTGAGAGACGCTTTTTCGTGCGCAGAAATTGAAGAGGTGATATCTTTCGTAAGACAATTTTTTGACGGCTGCATTTTCGTGGATAATTGTTACGGCGAATTTGTTGAGACGAGGGAGCCGTCGGAAGTCGGCGCCGACGTAATAGTGGGTTCGCTCATTAAAAATCCCGGCGGCGGGCTTGCCCCGAACGGTGGCTATATCTGCGGGAAAAAGCATTATATCGATTTGATCGGCAAACGCCTTACCGCGCCGTCCATAGGGATAGAAGTCGGTTCTTATTCAGGCGGATATCAGTATTTTTATCAGGGATTGTTTATGGCTCCGCATACGGTTGCGCAGGCGGTAAAATGCAGTCTGCTTATCGGTATGGCAATGTCGGATCTCGGATACAAAAATTATCCGTCAATAGATAAGACCCCGTACGACATAACACGCGCCATTCAATTCGATTCGGCGGATAAAATGATTGGCTTCATAAGGGAAGTGCAGTATGCGTCGCCGGTCGACGGTTACGTATGTTGTGAACCGTGGGATATGCCAGGCTACGATGAAAAGATAATAATGGCGGCGGGAACCTTTGTTTCGGGCGCCTCGATCGAGCTTTCGGCCGACGGTCCTATAAAACCGCCATATATAGCTTATTTTCAGGGCGGTCTGACGTACGAACACGGAAAATACGCCCTCGAAAGAATACTTGATAAATTTTAATTTAACAATAGCTCCTATAAATTTTGAAAAGAACGCTTGGCGGCGTTCTTTTTTTTGACGGGTAAAAATAGACTAAAGTATGAGTTTGTCCTTCCTGCCCGAGCAGATCAGACTGGCGGTTTCTAACCTGAATTATAATTTTATTTCGGAAATAAGGCTTCGGAAAGGACAGCCTGTGATAATCGAATATAGAGGTGAAAACAGGTACCTAAATTCATTTGGCATAACGGAGTCAATAAGAGGCGCAATAAGAGTTGACGAGATTATCCCTATTTTCAATGCCGCGACAGGCGGGTGTATTTATAACTATACAGAACAGATGAAGAGCGGATTTATTACGGTTGAACACGGGGTCAGAATAGGTATAGCGGGGGAATACGTTACGCAAAACGGCGAAGTGCAAACCATAAAAAATATCACGTCTCTGAATATCCGTATACCGCATAATATAGCTCATTGCTCTGATTTTTTAGTTGAAATCTTATTTTTTGACCGTTTACATAGTACTTTGTTGTTTTCCAAACCCGGTATGGGCAAGACGACAATGCTAAGGGATATTGCAATAAATATAAGCCGACTGCATAAATGCAACTTGCTTGTCTTTGACGAGAGAAGCGAAATTTCAGCCGTTGACGCCGAGGGAAACGGGTTCGATTTGGGAGAAACGGTCGACGTGATTCGCTGCCATAATAAAAAATCGGCAATTGCAAGCGCCATCAGGGCAATGAAGCCCGACGTTATTATAACCGACGAACTGTACGGCGAGGACGATATCAGGGCGGTGGAATATGCCGCGGACTGTGGGATTTACGTGATCGCGTCGTCCCATATTTGCAACAGGGAACTCTTAAAAAAAATGCCTTTTGAGTATTATGCAGAGCTTGTGGGGATAGGTAAGCAACCTGTAATCTATGATAAAAATTTTAATACTTATTGCCGTGATAATTCTGACGACCTCTCTGGGGGTGCTGCTTTCGGCAAATAAAAAGAAGAGGATGCAAATCTATTCGGAACTGTACGAGTTCAACGAACAGCTTATCCTCACGTTAAAATTTACAAGGTCGTCGGTAAAAGAGATTGCCAAACCGTTCAAATTCGTCCCTAAAATACTGAACGGCGAAACGCTTTTGAAGGGTTACGACCTCGAAGTAATCAATGAATATAAAGCTAATCTCGGGAAGACGGACGCGCTGTCTCAGGTGGACTATCTTTCGGAGCGTAAGAATATTTTAAAAAAATTAAAGGATGAAAGCTTTGCCGACTATAAAAAATACAGTTCTCTGTACGTTAAAATTTTCTTTCTTGTCGGAGTGATGATAGCAGTTTTGATGGCGTAATGGATATCAGTATAATTTTTAAAATTGCCGCGGTTGGTATTATTGTTACTATAATCTGTCAGGTCCTGAAAAAATCCGACAGGGACGACATCGCTACGCTTGTCAGCCTTGTCGGACTGATAATCGTTCTTACGGTAGTTATTTCTATGATCGCCGATCTGTTTTCGCAAATAAGGCAGCTTTTTGATATTTTCTGATGTATCTTTTCCGACTTTGCTGTATAGCGGTGATAACCGCAGTCTGCGCTCTCATTCTGAAAAATCATAAATCGGAACTCGTTCCGCTATGCCTTACCGCAGGCGGAATACTTATGTTTTTATACGCCTTCGATTACCTCTCCGAAAG
This sequence comes from uncultured Clostridia bacterium, assembly GCA_964385865.1. Lineage (GTDB taxonomy): Bacteria > Bacillota > Clostridia > Christensenellales > Borkfalkiaceae > Coproplasma. The sequence goes on from CAYLQK010000039.1 coordinate 8,170, forward strand.
CGTTGAATTTATCAAATCTTTTTCCCAAAACTCGGGTATCGACAACGAAGTTATAAGAATTATTTTTAAGATTATAGGGATAGGATTTCTTGTCGAGCTAACGGCGAGTTCGGTCAAGGATCTCGGTTTCGAAAGTCTGGCGGACAAGCTTATCCTGTGCGGTAAATTGATAATCTTCGTGGTCGCCGTTCCCATACTCAGCAGTACATATAAAATAATAGTTTCATTGATCGAACTTGTATGAAAAGACGTCTGATTTTGATTTTGGTACTTGCGGCGCTTGCTCTGTTTGCGGCAGGCGGAATTTCCGCTTATGCTGACACGACGGGAGAAGGGGAATTGAACGAAAGTATTTCCGACCTGCTGGATAATCTCGATCTGTCTGAACTGCAACAATATCTCGACGAACACGACGGAAAGTTTTTAACGGGGTACGGGGATTCGGCGAAAGAAATAATAGGTTACCTTATTCAAGGCAACCTCGGCACGGATTACGGAAGCTATTTAAAAGAACTCTTTTCGGTGGTATTCAAAAACGTTATTTCGCTCATACCGGCCTTTGCGGAGGTAACGGCTGTTGCGCTGCTTTCGGCAATAGTCAGTTCGGCGGAGGGCAGTCTCGTCGGTAAATCCACCTCGAAAGTGGTCCATCTCGCCTGTTATTCGCTGATAGTACTCATAATAGGGACTGTGCTTACGGGTATAGTTTCCGACTGTATTTCCTGTATCGATAACGTGAAGCGGCAGATAGAGATAATAACGCCTATCCTTGCGACGCTTACCGTATTGACGGGAGGAACGGGTACGGCGGCAATTTATCAGCCGTCCGCAATTTTTTTATCGGGCGGCGCGGTTGAAATAGTCAGCGGATTTATATTCCCTGCAACCATTGCGGTCGTGGTCCTCGACTTTATGTCAAAACTCAATTCCCGGATGTCGTTTTCGGGAGTAACGTCTTTCATAAAGAGCATAATGAAATGGGTGATAGGAATCACGGTAACCGTGTTCAGTATCTTTATTACGATGCAAAGCTCGGCGTCTTCGCTCTTTGACGGAATAATTTTCAAGACTACGAAATACGTTGTCAGCAATTCCGTACCGATGGTCGGCAGTTTCCTTTCAAGCGGATTCGATATGCTTACTTCTGCCGGATTGCTTATAAAGAGCTCTGTCGGGGTGTGCGGTCTGATATTACTGCTTATGGAGCTGATAGAGCCGATAATTCTCATTGCCGCTTTTTCACTGATTATGAAATTGGTGGGGGCAATAGTCCAGCCCGTCGGCGAACAGACCCTTTATAACTTGCTTTCCGATCTCTCGAAAGATATCGAATATTTCATAGCAGGTTTGCTTACCGTAGCTTTTATGTATTCATTGATAATAATGCTGATAATCAATTCGGCGAACAGTTTTGTATGAAAGCCTACTTATTGACGGCGGCAGGGGCAATATTTCTATCGGTAATCGTTTCTCTGTTGATTCCAGAAGGTAAATTGAATAAGAGCATTGTTTTTGTTATGAGAATAGTCTGCATACTCGTTCTTATTCGCCCGATAACGGGGGTATTTCAACTTGACTCCGTTTCTGTCGATGATACTTTTTTCGATTATACATATATTTGTAAAGTTTACTCCGAAAACCAGAGCGTACAGCTTGAAAAACTGATAACGGAAAACTTCGGGGAAATAGGCGACTGCGCCGTTGCAGTTATATTCGACGAGGGAGAATTTAAAGTTTCGGGCGTGACGGTGCTGCTGGATAGAGATGAAACAAAAATAATTGATGATATTTACGAATATTTGGAGCAGCTCGGTTATATAAATATAACAGTATATGCGAAAAGTGATTGATTACGTGAAAGAGAACAGAAAAATAATAATCGTAGTCCTGCTGATCGTGTTACTTATCGGCGCCGTATATTTTATTAACAAAAGCAAGAAGACGACCCAACAGATTTCCGAGTCGTACTCTGAAAAGAGCGAAACGGAGGCGAAACTTATAGGGATTCTCGCAAATATCGAGGGCGTAGGAAATACCGACGTAATGATAACGGAAAACGACGGAGAAATCCTCGGCGTTGTGATAGTTTGCGAGGGCGCAAACAATTTGATGACGAGGAGCAACATTTTAAACGCGGTGTCAACGGCGCTGTGTATAAACAAACAAATAATTGCAATTTATTCATTAGCTGTATAAGGAGAATTTTATGTCCAAAACCAAAAAAATCATCGTAATGTCATCACTCGTATTTTTACTCGCTTTAACGGCGGTGCTCAACGTGCTGCTTGCAAGAAACAGGACGGCAACAGGCGATACCGCAGTTGCAACTGCTAATTATTTCACTACATACCGTTCCGAAAGGACTACGACGAGAAGCGAAGAGCTTGTCCAGCTTGACAGCGTCATTGCGCTCTATGACGAAAACAGTGAAAAATATACCGAAGCCGTCAATCTCAAGATGAAAATAGTTGAGATAATGGAAAAGGAACTGCTCCTTGAAACAATGATAAAATCAAAGGGCTTTTCCGACGCGGTCGTATCGATCGGCGTTGACTCTGATAACGTAAACGTATTTATCAACTCCAACGAACTCGATATGACGACGGCTCTTTCAATATATAATTGTCTTAAAGACGAGGCAGGCGTCATTCCCGAAAACATAATAATTATGCCTGTTTATTCTCAGATTTAACTTTTAGTTGCAAAAATAAAAATTGTGTGTTATACTAATGTCAAGGAGATTGATTATGGCACATTTCAGGCACGACCCTACTTCTACGCAGAAGGGAAAAATCAGTTATAATTCCGGAATCGTTACGGGTATAGTGGCGCTCGCCATCAACGAGGTTGACGGAGTATCTCTTCTTAACAACAAGAACAAGGGTATTAAACTCATATTTGATAAACAAGGTATAATTGCCGATATAAGCGTAAAGGTGGACAGCACTTATAACGTTCCGTCTCTCGCTTTCAGAATTCAGCAATCAATAAAGCACAACGTCGAGTCGATGACGAAATATAAGGTTGAGAAAGTTGACGTCCATATTCAGGACGTGAAATTCCCCGAAAGTTCGGCATTGTAATATTACGTTATTCCCTTAAAACACTTTAAGGGAATATTTGTATTTTACGGAGAACCGGCGGCAAATAAAATTATTTCGGTGAAAAAATGAGAACCATAGCACGAGAAACACTTTTCAAAATAATTTTCGCCTCGCAATTCGGTAATACGGACGAGGTTTTAAAGCGTTCGCTTTTTAAAGCGGACAAGCTTGATAAAAACGACGTGGAGTACTGCGAATCCATTCTTGAAATACTTAAAGAACACGGCGGCGAATTTGCCGAAATTCTGGACAAGCATTCCAAGCTCTTTCCCGAATCCCGCCTGTTCGCTTCCGACAGAAGTATACTTAACATAGCGCTTGCGGAAATACTGTATTGCGAAAGCATACCTGCGCCCGTATCCGTAAACGAAGCGGCCAATATCGCGTCTAAATATTCTTCGGAGAAGAGCGCGTCCTTTATAAGCGGTATACTGTCCGAAATTATACGGGAGAATAAGAATGTATAAAATTATAGACGGGAAAAAGCTTGCCGCGCAGATGCGCGAGCGGCTTAAGCTGGACGTTCAAAGATTTAAGACGGAGAAAAACAGGGAAATCGGATTGGCGGTGGTGCTTGTCGGCAACAATCAGGCGTCGCAGGTCTACGTTCGTAACAAGATAAAAGCCTGTGAGGAAGTGGGCATAAAATCGTATGCTTATTATCTTCCGGAGGAGACGGAGCAGGGCGATCTCGAAGAATTGTTGACCGGGCTTGCCGCGGACGAAAATATCAACGGCATTCTCGTACAGCTTCCGTTGCCTTCCCATCTGAATAGCGGCGGCGTCCTGAAACTAATTCCCTGCGAAAAGGACGTAGACGGTTTTTCTCCTGAAAATATCGGCAAATTATGCCTCAACGAACATAGCCTCGTGGCGTGTACTCCGTACGGGGTAATGAAAATGCTTGAAAGCGAAGGAATATCGCTGCGCGGCAAAAGAGCGGTAGTGGTAGGGCGTTCGAATATCGTAGGAAAACCTATGGCTATGTTGCTTATGAACGCCGACGCAACGGTTACCGTATGCCACAGTAAAACGGTCGGGCTGAAAGAGGAGTGTATTAAAGCCGACGTGCTTGTCGCCGCAATAGGTAAAGCAAAATTCATAACCGAGGATATGGTTAAAGACGGCACCGTTGTAATAGACGTGGGAATGAACAGGGACGAAGACGGCAAACTCTGCGGCGACGTTGATTTTGAAAACGTCAAGAATAAATGTTCGTATATAACTCCCGTGCCGGGAGGCGTAGGACCTATGACTATCACAATGCTTATGTATAATACTTACTTTGCGGCTGTGAGGAATGCGAATTGACGGATTATAACGAGAGATACAACGAATATCAAGAGATATTTGAAGAGATACTTGACAGGTTCTGTGCGGGGTTAAACTGTAAACCGCACGTTCTGGAAGAAAGCTTAATATACAGTTTGAAATCGGGCGGCAAGCGGATAAGACCCATTCTGATGTACGCCGTAGGCGACGTCCTCGGGGTCGATAGGGAGAAGCTGAAAAATTATTCTCTGGCGTTGGAGCTTATTCACACTTATTCGCTTATACACGACGACCTTCCTGAAATGGACAACGACGATTTCAGGCGCGGGAAGCCCACTTCGCATAAGGTTTTCGGGACGGGTAACGCCGTGTTGGCGGGCGACGGGTTGCTGAATACGGCATATTCGGTTTTGCTTGGCGAATGTTTTAACGGAAACGAATATATTTCCGCCGCCAAAACCATATGCGACTGTGCAGGCATTTACGGAATGATTGCCGGTCAGTCCGCCGATCTGCTTCACGAGAACGACGGCTCGGTCAACGAAGAAACGCTCGATTTTATCTACGAAAACAAGACGGCAAAACTGATAATCGCGTCGGTCGTTACGCCCAGCATACTTTGCCGCGGCAAATATTTCGTCGAACTTAAAACATTCGGTCATTACTTAGGGTGGTTATTTCAGCTTACCGACGATATACTCGACGTCGAGGGGAGCTTTGAAAACCTCGGTAAGAGTACGGGAAAGGACGACGCGGAAGGTAAGTATACGGGGGTTCGCCTTTACGGGCTTGAGCAAAGCAAGCTGAAAGCGGATTTTATGACGGACAAATGCATTGGGTTGCTTGAAAAGCTTGACGGCGATACAAAATTTCTTAAAGAACTCGTCAGATTCGTAAGACAAAGAATTCACTGAATTTTCATTGACAATTATACTGTCTTGTGATATAATTTTTATAACTGATATAGTGGTGCAGTATTCTAGTCAATTTCCATTGATACGAAGACGGGGGTAAAAT
>CAYLQK010000040.1:0-13536 GCA_964385865.1 uncultured Clostridia bacterium
TAATATATCTCTTTTCCGCGTCCACGTCGCATTTTGCGTGAAAACCTTTGATGAAGTCTCCGTCCTTGCCGATAGCGTCAAGGCACTGTTTTCCGACGCGGGTCATTATGTTCATATTGAGAACCACGTAGATGGAGTCGGTAACTTCGATGCCGATTTTTGCGAAGTCGCTGCCCACAACGCCCATAGAATAGGGAATGACGTACATCGTTCTGCCCTTCATCGAGCCGCGCGCGATCTCGTTGGTCAGCTCGTAAGCCTCTTTGGGGTCCATCCAATAGTTGATGGGACCTGCGTCCTCTTTGTTTTTCGTGCAGATAAACGTTCTGTCTTCAACGCGCGCAACGTCGTTCACCTTGGTGCGGTGAAGATAACAGTCGGGAAGCTTATTCTCGTTGAGTTTAATAAGTTCGCCGCTCTTTACGGCCTCTTCCTTGAGAGCCTTTATCTGGTCGGCGCTGCCGTCTATCCAGACTATTTTGTCGGGCTGAGCGAGTTCTGCGCTCTCTTCGACGAAGTCGAGAACTTTTTTGTTTTTGGTCAATGCCATCTTACATACTCCTTATAGGTTCAAAACAATTTTTTCCTTATACATTATACATAAAGTATGCCGTAAATGCAAACGATTGGCGCGCGTTTGATTATGAAATCTTCGCTTATGAAAATAATATGCAAAAATATATACTTTTTTACATTTCTTGCGCTTTTTTTCGCCCTTGCCGGCAATATAATAGAGTACAGAATAACCGAGAGGATTTCGTACAGTGGGATATTATTCTAAAAACATAGCCGTGATACGCGAACTTAAAAGCGGCTTTTCGGCGAACGGCGGCGCGTTGTCGGGGCTGGTAAAGACCGAAAAATACGGCGGCAGGCTGAAAGTGGAAGTATCGTTGATAAACTTCGCGCCTCTGTCCGAGGGCAGGTACGTTACCGCCGTATCCGACGGCAAAAACTGCTGCATTCTCGACGGTACCGGGTTCGAGGGCGTATCGGAAGTGGATACGGGTTCGGGTTTTGCCGCGCTGATATGTTTCGTCAACGGCGCCGTTTCCCCCGTAGCTTCGGCGGTCTGCGGAAATTTCCAGTCCGCGGCTATCGGATTGAGGGAGAGGATAGAGGAGACGGAAAGGGTAAATTTAACAAAAAAGCCGCCTGACGTCTATGAGGACGAAGCGCTGGCTGAGGAGAATTATTATGAATACGAACAGACTGTTAAAGACGGTGGGGCTGTACGCGAAGATACGCAAAAAAAAGCGGACGGGCGCGAATCTGACGAAGATGAAGCGGCTGCTGGCGCTTTCAAGGGCGGCAAAGGCGCAGTAGAGATTCCGCTTGCGCGCGGGGGATGCTTTTACGGGCGTATGAAGGGCGAGATCGAAGAGGTGCTGTCTAATTTTCCCGCGGAGGAAAAGCTCGAGGGCGTAATTGAAAATTCGCGCTGGGTGAAGATCGATTACGGCGACGGAAAGTTCTACGTCTTCGGCGTAATTTACGGCGGCGGAAAACCGCAGTATATCTGCTACGGCGTGCCTTCGAACAATCCCGCACGCCCCCCGGAATCGCTCTCGGGGCTCGCTTCCTTTATCCCGTCCGAAAAGGATGGCGGGGCCGAAGGGTTCTGGGTAATGTATCAGGACGCGGCGACGGGCGCCAGCGTTAAAATCACCGCCGAATAATTTTTTCGCGCGGCGTAAAAATCATTTAAGCCCTTTAAAGGGTTTAAAGACTATCAGACTGTACGCGGTGAACAGCGCGGCGACGCCCGTTACCGCAAGAAAACTTTTGAATATGCGCGGGGAATTAAAACATACGAACATCAGCAGGTTGAAACCCGTAAAGGCGTAAACTCCGCCGCATATACCTACAAAAACAAGCAGCATCAAACATAAAACGCAGGTTTGCCTCATAATATCATTATGCGCGCGTCTGCGTTTTTTATTAGTAATTGGTATTCGGTAACTTCAACTTGCGACCGACGCGGACGGCAAAGTTTATTTTACGGATTTTTATTCTATATCTTATTCGGGAAATTTAGGTAAAACCGATAAAAAATACGATTTAACAGATACCGTTTAAAGGGCGCGTACGGCGGATAAAACGATATAAACGCTGAAAAAACGATATAAGTTTTAACGCCGCGGCGGGGAAACCCCGCCGCGGCGTTGCCGACCGGATTTGCGGTCAGATTTTTATATTTTCAAGCACAAGTTTGTCGAAATCCACCGCTTCCGCAAAGTCGCGGGGAAGGAAACGCACGGTGCCGAACTTCGCGTAATTGAAGATATGCGTCTTTAACAGCACGGGCGTGGCGGTGTCAAGCTCCTCGCAGATATCCGCAAGGTACTTAAAAAACTGCGAGTAGACGAACTTTTCGTTGCTCTCGTAGGTCATCTGTTTTATTATTTTTTCTCCCTTTATAACTTTCGCCCAAATCCTGAACATATTCGGATTATACAAAATTCAGCGGAAAAAGTAAACCTTTTTTCAAATGTATTGACTTTATCCGAAAAAAAATATAAAATCAATAAAACGGTTGCGGTTTTTGCCGCATTCAAGGAGGAATATTATGGATAAGCTGGAAAAGGACATACTCGCGCTCGTTGCTGCCGATTCGCGCCTCGGCGCCAAGAAAATCGCCTCTATGCTCGCCGCCGACGAAAAGACGGTCGCCGATAAACTTGCGGCGCTGGAAGAGCGCGGCGTTATCGTCAAATACACCGCCATAATCAACGGCGACAGGCTCGAAGAAGAGGCAGTGGAAGCGCTGATAGAAGTAAAGGTAACTCCTCAACGCGGACACGGTTTCGATATGATAGCCAATGAAATCGCCGCGCACGAGGAAGTGCAGAACCTGTATCTTATGAGCGGCGCGTACGACCTCGCCGTGATCGTCCGCGGCAATTCCCTGCGCAGCGTGTCGAGGTTCGTCTCGGAAAAAATTTCAACTTACGCCACGGTCATTTCCACCGCAACGCACTTCATTTTGAAAAAATATAAGGTAGAGGGCGCGGTAATGTACAAAGATTCCGCTCCCGACAGACTCAGCGTTCAGGCTTAACGGAAGCCTTAAAAATTTATGAGAAAATTTGTCAACGAGAGAGCCGCTTCCCTTCAACCGAGCGGTATCAGAAAATTTTTCGATATAGTCCAGAGAATGGAAGGCGCTATATCCCTCGGCGTCGGCGAACCCGATTTTGTGACGCCCTGGAACGTGCGCGCCGCGGCGATCCGCTCCATTCAGCGCGGCTACACTCAGTACACGGGCAACAGGGGACTTCCCGAGCTGAGAGAACTCATCGTCAGGTATCTTGAAGAGCGGTTCAACGTGCATTATCCCGCCGAACGCACCATAATCACGGTCGGGGCGAGCGAGGCTATCGACCTCGCGCTTCGCGCCGTCTGCGACCCGGGCGACGAAATACTCGTTCCCGAACCGTCGTACGTCTCTTACGCTCCTTCGGTTACGCTCTCGGGCGGCACGCCCGTTCCCGTAAAGTGTGCGGCGGCGAACGATTTTATCCTGACCCCCGAAATCCTCGAAGAGGCGATAACGCCCAAAACCAAGGCGCTCATCGTGGCTTACCCGAACAATCCCACGGGCGCGGTTATGACGAGGGAACAGCTCGAGGCAATCGTGCCCGTCATAGAAAAGCACGACCTTCTGGTCATCTCCGACGAAATCTATGCCGAACTCACCTATATCGGCAATCACACGTCGATAGCGTCGCTGGGCAATATGGCGGAGAGAACGGTGCTGATAAACGGTTTTTCAAAGGCGTTCGCGATGACGGGTTGGCGAGTGGGTTTCGTCTGCGCGCCTGCGGAAATAGACGAGGCGATGTTCAAGATTCACCAATACACCATACTCTGCGCGCCGCAGATGAGCCAGCGCGCCGCGGTGTGCGCCCTGAAGGACGGCTTTGCGGACGGGTTCTCCACCGTCGCGGAGATGCGCGAGGAGTACAACAGGCGGGGCAGGTTCCTCGTCAGTTCGTTCAACGAACTCGGGCTGAGATGTTTCCAGCCGAAGGGCGCGTTCTACGTCTTTCCGTCGGTGGAAATCACGGGGCTCGGCGGCGAGGCGTTCGCAAACGGGCTTTTGGAAAAGCACAAGGTTGCGGTTGTCCCGGGTACGGCTTTCGGCTCGGCAGGCGAAAATCACGTGCGCTGCTCGTACGCAACCTCTATGCAGCAGCTCGCGGTAGCGATAGACAGAATCACGCAGTATATCGAGGGGCTGAAATAACGATAGACGCCCGCGGCGAAAGTTTAACCGGTAAACTTTCGCCGCGGATTGCTTTAAGTGTTGACAAAACGGATATTTGCATATATAATAAAGTAGCAGCAGTGCGTGGTTCCGTTATATTCGGAATCACGTTTGTTTATCATTTTATCGCAAAACTAAAAGTTTATATAAGAGGTATCAAATGGCAGACCAACAATTTGTAATGACGCAAAAGAATTATGAAGATCTGAAAAAGGAGCTGGACTATCTCGTAAAGACCAAGCGTCCAGAAATAATCGAGCGCATTGCCGAGGCGCGCAGCCACGGCGATCTTTCCGAAAACGCCGAATACGACGCGGCGCGCGAAGAACAGCGTTCCAACGAGGGGAAGATAGCCGAGCTCGAATATCAGATCAAGAACGCGGACGTAAGGGAAGAGGTAACCGACACGAGTTACGTTCACCTCAACAGCGTAGTTACCGTCTATGACGAAGAGATGGAGGAAGAGGCGGTCTACACCATAACTTCCGTAACCGACGTTGACGTTATGAACGGAAAAATTTCCGTCGAGTCCCCCGTGGGCGCGGCGCTTCTCCGCAGAAAGGTAGGCGATACGGTCAGCGTATCCTGCCCCGACGGCTCTGCCTACGCTCTCAAGATACTCGGCATTAAATAAGGACAGACAATATGGAAGAGGTAAAAAATGACGCGCTCTCCGAAGAGGAGTTTGCCGAACAGGCGAGGATACGCCGCGAGAAATTACAAAAACTTATCGGCGAGGGCAACAACCCTTTCGCAAAAGTAAGCTATGAAATCACTGCGGATTCCGAAGAGATAAAGGCAAATTTCGAAAGTCTCGAAGGTAAGGAAGTCAGCATTGCCGGCAGACTTATGTCAAGGCGCATAATGGGCAAAGCATCGTTTTCACATATCTCCGACCGCGACGGGCAGATACAGATATACGTCCGCCGCGACGACGTGGGCGAAGAGAACTACGCCGCGTTCAAAAAGGACTACGACCTGGGCGACGTTATCGGGATAAAGGGCTTCGTATTCAAGACGCAGACCGGCGAAATTTCCGTGCACTGCACGCACGTCGAAATGCTCACAAAGTGCCTTCGCCCCCTGCCCGAAAAACAGCACGGGCTAAACAACACGGACATACGTTACAGACAGAGGGATCTCGACCTCATCGTCAACCCCGAGGTCAAGAGGGCGTTCGTTACCCGTTCGCTCATATTCAGGGAAATAAGGGCGTTTCTCGACGGACGCGGTTTTTTGGAAGTGGATACGCCCGTACTCACCACCCTCGAGATAGGCGCGGCGGCGCGCCCCTTCAAGACCCATCACAACACCCTCGATATCGATATGTATCTGAGAATAGAGACCGAACTCTATTTAAAGCGGCTCATCGTCGGCGGACTCGAGAGGGTGTACGAAGTGGGCAGAATTTTCCGTAACGAGGGAATGGACGCCTACCACAATCCCGAATTCACTACGGTAGAGGTGTACCAGGCGTACTGCGACTATTTCTCTATGATGCAGCTCGTGGAGGATCTGTACCGGCACGTCGCAACGAAGGTGCTGGGCACAACCGACGTAACATATCAGGGTACCGAGCTTCACCTCGGCGGCAAGTGGGAAAGGCTGACGATGAAGCAGGCGGTAAAGAAATATTGCGGCGCGGACTATGACGGGTGGAAGAGCGACGCCGACGCGCGCGAGTGCGCAAAGGCGCTCCACGCCGAAGTGCCCGAGGGCGAAAGGGCGACCAAGGGGCACGTTCTCATCGCGCTGTTCGACGAGTTCTGCGAGGACAAACTCGTCCAGCCCACGTTCATCTATGATTATCCCGTGGAGAACTCCCCTCTCGCAAAGCGCAAGGAGGACGACCCCGCGTTTACGCAACGGTTCGAATACTTCATCTGCGGCCACGAGTACGGCAACGCCTTTTCCGAACTGAACGACCCCATCGACCAAAAACAGCGTTTTGTGAAACAGGTCGAGGAGAAAAAGGCTCAGGAACCAGACTGCAACGCGCAGGTCGACGAGGACTTCATAACCGCGCTCGAATACGGACTTCCCCCCACGGGCGGACTCGGTTTCGGAGTGGACAGGCTGGTTATGCTGCTCACGGACAGCCCCACTATAAGGGACGTTCTGCTGTTCCCCACGATGAAGCCCAAAAAGTAGGAATATTTAAACTTTTCCCCCAATCGGGGGAAAGCGCTCCCACGTGCGCAGACGGCGTTTATTTTACGCTATAAAAGGCGGGTATGAACGAATATCTCATATATTCACGGCTGAAACAATACGCAAAAAAGAGCAAGAGCTTTCATATGCCCGGGCACAAGGCGGACGGAGAATTTGCCGAAAAATTTCCCGTCGCGCCGATGGACGTAACCGAATTGAGCTATTCGGACAATCTCCACTGCCCGAAGGACGTGATTGCCGCGGCGCAGCGCGATATCGCCGAAATACTCGGCGCGCGCAAAAGTTATATAACTACCGACGGCTCCTCGAGCGGCGTATTCGCGATGCTGTACTGCGCGGCGAAATACGGCAAAAAGGTCGCGCTGATGCGCACGTCGCACCAAAGCGTGTGGAACGCCTGCGCGCTCTTCGGACTCGAGCCTCTGATATTGCCCGGCGCGGAGCGCGAAGGGGTGTACCTTCCGCCCGAACCCGGGCAGCTGGAAAAACTTATTTCCGCAGACGACGAGATTTCCGCCGCGCTCATCACCTCTCCCGACTATTACGGCAACGTCGCGCCGCTGGAAGAATATTCTGAGATATTGCGGCGCCATAACAGATTACTTTTGGTCGACGAGGCGCACGGCGCGCATTTGGCGTTCGGGGACGCAAAGCTCTATGCCGGCGCGTACGCCGATATGTGGGTGGACGGCGCGCACAAGACTCTGCCGACCCTCACACAGGGCGCGGTCGTGTGCGTGAACGATTCCCGTCTCGTCCCCTGTGCGGAGGAGGCGCTGGGCATATTCCGCACCACTTCCCCGAGCTATCCCGTGATGGCGTCGGTGGAATACGGCGTGAAGTACGTAGCCAATCACAGGGAAAAATATGCCGCCGTACTCGAAGAAGTCGGGCGGTTCGGCGACGGCTTCCCGTTGCCCGTCCGGCCGACCGACGATAAATTCAAGCTCGCGGTAGATTTCAAACCCCTCTCGGTTTCCGCGGACAAGGTGGCGGAAATTCTCGAAAGCAAGGGCGTGTACGCCGAATTTTCGGACGGCAGATATATACTCTTTTATCTCTCTCCGCTCACAGGGACGGGGGAGCTTGAAAAACTCAAAAAGCGGCTGCTTGCGGCGGTCGGAGACAGAAATCTGAAGGGCACCTACGCCGCGAGGGAAAATTTTTTGGGGACGGAGAGGACGTACGGTTACCTCTACGCGCTCGGAAAACCGCACGAGCGGGTGGATCTCGACAAATCCGCAGGCAGAATTTGCGCGGCGAACGCGGGCGTAACCCCGCCCTGCTTCCCCGTTACCGTCGCGGGCGAAATCATCACCCCCGCCGCTATAAAAATACTAACGAAGGCAAATAATACGTTCGGGATAACCGGCGGCAAGATTTGCGTGGTCAAAAAATAATGAAAGGCAAATTCATCACTTTCGAAGGCTGCGAGGGCTCGGGCAAAAGCACCCAGCTCAGGCTTCTTTCCCAATATCTCGACGAAAGAGGGATACCCTATATCCTGACGAGGGAACCGGGCGGCAGCAGCGTTTCCGAACAGATCCGTTCGGTCATACTCAACGGAAAGAACACCGAGATGTGCGACGAGTGCGAAGCTCTGCTGTATGCCGCGGCGCGCGCGCAGCACCTGAAGGACACCGTGATACCCGCGCTGAACGAGGGCAAGCTCGTCGTCTGCGACAGGTACGTCGATTCCTCGCTCGCCTATCAGGGCGCGGCGCGCGGAATGGGCACGGAGTATATAGAGCGCATAAATTCACGCGCGATCTCGGAATATCCGCCCGATCTCACCGTGTTTTTGGATATCCCGCCCGACAAGGCGTTTATGCGCAAGCACGGCGCGGACAATGACGACAGAATGGAACAGCTCGGGCTGGATTTCCATATGCGGGTATACGAGGGATATATTGCGCTTTTGAAAAAATACCCCAGGATATGCCCCGTCGATTGCAGCGGAACGAAGTGGGAAACTTCGGCTAAAATAATATCTTTGCTCGAAAGCAAGGGGATTTTGTAAAACGTGAAACAATTAATTTCGGGAACAACGGCATACGGCGTGTTTTCGGGCGACGTTGAAAAAGGCAGCCTGTCCCACGCCTATATGCTGCATATGGACGACGCAAAGAACTTGCGCGAAGTCCTCAAACTGTTCGGGCTGAAATTCTTCTCTCTGACGGAGAACGAGCCTGACGGCAGACGCCTGCTCGGCGAAAGTCTCACCGATTGCAGGATATATCCCGAAGACGGAAAAAAACTCACCGCGGAGGCGGTATCGGCGCTTTTAGACGACAGCGCAATGCGCCCCGTCGAACGCGACAGAAAGCTCTATATAATCAGCGGCTTCGAACAGGCGTCCGCGCTCGTTCAGAACAAGCTCTTAAAGACGCTTGAAGAACCGCCCGAGGGCGTGTATTTCCTCTTGGGCGTAACGTCGCTCGCGCCCGTGCTCGCCACGGTGTTGTCGCGCGTGAAAGTGTTGACTATAGCCCCGTTTTCGGAGAACGAAATATACTCGGCTCTCGAACGCAAGGGCGGCAATCCGCTCAACGCGGAGGCGGCGAAGAGCTGCGGCGGCAGTTTCGGCGCGGCAGAGAATATGGCGGACGGCGGCTGGTTTTCGGAAGTGGTCGGCGCGGCGCGCAGGATATGCGCAGTATCGCGGCTCTCCGAAGTCGGTACGGTTGCCATAAAGTACGGCGACACTCCGTACAGGACCGAATTGCTCGCCCAGCTTTCGCGCATATATCACGCCGAACTCTGCGAGAGGGTACGCGGCGGAAATAGCGGCTCGCGGCTGACGACGCCTGCGCTCGTCTATGCGGTGGAAAGCGTGGATAAAGCGTGCGCGGACCTGAAATTCAACGCAAATTTTCAGGGTCTTCTGTACGATCTGATGCTGAGAATCATCGAGGAGAATGATAAATGGTTAAAATTACAGGCGTAGTCTTCAAGGACGGCGGCAAAGTTTACTACTTCGCCCCCGGCAAGGAGAGATACGAGAAGGGAATGAACGTCATAGTGGAGACCTCGCGCGGACTCGAATTCGCGACGGTCGTGATACCCTGCGGCGAAGTCGCGGACGACAAAATCGTTTCGCCCCTGAAACCCGTAGTGCGTATAGCTACGGCGAAGGACAAGGAGACGGTCAAGAAAAACGAAGAGCGCAAGGCCGAGGCTATGCAGACCACCCAGGAGAAGATAGAAAAGCACAACCTCGATATGAAGCTCATCGACTGCGAATTCGCGTTCGACGGCAGCAAGGTGGTGTTCTATTATTCCTCGCCTTCCCGCGTGGATTTCCGCGAGCTCGTCAAGGAGCTGTCCTCTGCGTTCAGAATGCGGATAGAGCTGAGGCAGATAGGAATCCGCGACGAGATAAAGATGATAGGCGGACTTGCGCCCTGCGGCAGGGAATGCTGCTGTTCGAGCTGTATGCCCGAATTCAAAAAGGTAACGATAAAAATGGCGAAGACGCAGGGTCTCTCTCTCAACCCCGGCAAGATATCGGGGCTGTGCGGCAGGCTGATGTGCTGTCTCGCGTATGAAAACGATTATTATGCCGAAGCAGGCAAGCAGGTTCCCAGGCTCGGCAGCGAGGTGGGCACGCCCGACGGCGTCGGCACCGTCGTGAATATCAATATGCTGAAAATGCAGATCCGCGTCAGAATCGAGGACAAGGAGAAGGACATATTCACCTATCACGACTACCCCGTCGAACAGCTTCAATTCAAGCGTTCCGCCCCCCCGAAACAGGAAAAAGACGAGGATTCGGAAGAAATTCCCGAAGGATTGACAGATTAAGTGCGGAAAATTTTTAAATTAACCCTTTACAGCGAAAAAAACGTGTGATATAATACAGTAGAATAGGACTGTATCTTATTCGCAAAACGTATTAAAAAGATCAAATGGAGGAAACAATCAGATGGCTCATTCAATTTCAGACGAGTGCGTAAGCTGCGGCTCGTGCGCAGGCACCTGCCCCGTTGAAGCTATTTCCGAGGGCGCTGACAAGTACGTAGTAGATCCCGATACCTGTATCGACTGCGGCGCTTGCGAGGACGTTTGTCCTACCGGCGCGATTCATCCCGAAGAATAATTTTTAAACACAAAAAAGGCGGAAGGCGGAGTTTACTCCGCCTTTTTGCTTCCTGCACCTTTTAAAGGCGGAAAATCTCTATGCAACTGAAAGACGGAGAAGTTCTCGAGGACTTTTACGGGGACAAAAAAATAATCCAGAACGTAAATCTATACCGCTTTACTTCCGACAGTATTCTTCTGTCGCGGTTTGCGCGCGCAAAATTCAGGGACGACGTCGCGGACTTCTGTTCGGGCAGCGGCGTCGTGGGCTTCCACTTTCTCTGCCTCAACCCGCAGATTGCAGGGCTCACGCTGTTCGAAATGCAGCAGTCCCTTGCGGAAATGTCGCGCCGCACCGCCGAGCTCAACGGCTTTGACTGCGACGTCGTCAATTGCAGACTGCAGGATATCGGCAGGGAATACGACGACAAATTCTCCCTTATCCTTTGCAACCCCCCGTACGAGCGGTCGGGATTTGAAAACAGCTGCTTCGAAAAGGCGGTCTGCCGCAAGGAAATCACCTTAACCCTGCCCGAGATCGCGGACGCGGCCTTCAAGAAACTTAAATTCGGCGGCAGGCTCGCCGTCACAAACCGCGCCGACAGGGCGGCGGAGCTGATTTACACTCTCAAAGCGCGCAATCTTGAAGTCAAGAGATTGCAGTTCGTCAGCGGTAAGCAGGACGCAAAGCCCTACCTCGTAATGGCGGAAGCCGTCAAGGGCGGCAAGAGCGGCGTCGAGGTTCTCCCTACGATAATAAACTGAACGCCCGTCCGCCCGTATATTAAACGTATATTAAAATATTATGGTCTATTTATGGTCTATTTTATAGCAACACCCATAGGTAATTTAAAGGATATCACCCTGCGCGCGCTCGAAACGCTTAAAGCCGCCGACGTCATATTCTGCGAGGACACAAGGCATACGTTAAAGCTTTTGAACGCGTACGATATAAAAAAACCGCTCAAAGCCTGCCACAAGTTCAACGAGCGCGAGGCCGCGGAAAGGATAATTTCCGCCGCGCGCGAAGGGCAGACGGTCGCAATCGTCTCCGACGCAGGTATGCCCGTAATTTCGGACCCCGGTAACGCCGTCTGCGCCGCCCTTAAAGAGTCGGGCGTGCCATATACGGTCGTTCCCGGCGCCAACGCTTTTCTCTCCGCGCTGGTGCTTTCGGCGCTGCCTGCGGAAAGGTTCGCGTTTATCGGCTTTCTGCCCGGCAAGCCGGGCGAAAAGAGGTCGGTTCTCGAAAAGTACAGGGGTCTCGATATGACCCTCTGCTTCCACGTCGCGCCGCAGGATATCGACAGGGATATCGCCGCAATGTATGCGGTGTTCGGCGAAAGGCGCGCCTGCGCCGTGCGGGAAATAACCAAAATCCACGAGGAGGCGGTCGGCTTTTTCCTTTCGCAGGGACTGCAGGGCGAAAAGCGCGGCGAGTACGTGATCCTTGTCGAGGGGGCAAAGGAGAGCGAAAACGCGCTCAATTCCCTCACCGAGGAGCAGCATATCCTGCACTATATGCGGCAGGGAATGGAAAAAAAGGACGCCGTCAAGCAGGCGGCGAAGGACAGGGGCGTGCCCAAGTCCGAGCTATATAAATTTTCAATAGGGCTGAGTTAGCCGGAGGAATTATGCCGAAGAAAGACAAACGGGACCCCGCCGGGTTGGATCAGGGCGGTAAACTCACGATCTACGAATATGAACAGAAGTACACAAAACGCCAGAATTTGCGCGGTGCAAGGCTGCTTTTGCGGCTTGCCGCGGCGGCGATAGGCGTATTTGTCTTTTTCTGTCTGTTCTCGGTTACTTTGAAGGTATGGGAGCTGAATATGTACGCGGGTATCGGCGTTGCCGCGGCAAGCGTGCTGTTGTACATATTCCTGTTCATCGTGCCCGTGATAAAGATAATGAAGTCGGACTACTTCGTCGTCAACGTAAACGCCAAAACCGCGCGCGCGGCGCAGGTTCACAACAAAAAACTGCGGCACGGCATTGCCGACAGAATGATAGATCTGACCGCAAAGGTGGAGGGCGTCGGCTGGTACGATTCCGCCGAGGTCGGAACGCTCGCCATCGCGCTCAAGGCAGACGACGAGGAGGGGATAAAGCGTTCGCTCACCGCGCTGTACACGGGCTCGGTGAAGAGGTCGGCAAAGGATCTCATCGTCAAAAGCTCGGTCAAGTCGGCGATGTATTCCGCGCTGTCGCAGACCAATAAGGTGGACGCGCTGCTCGTCGCTTTTTTGAACTTACAGCTCGTGAAAGATATCGTGTTTCT
Source organism: uncultured Clostridia bacterium (assembly GCA_964385865.1). Classification (GTDB taxonomy): domain Bacteria; phylum Bacillota; class Clostridia; order Christensenellales; family Borkfalkiaceae; genus Coproplasma. The sequence goes on from CAYLQK010000040.1 coordinate 12,804, forward strand.
GTACGGTTTCCGCCCGTCGGACGCAAAGCTTGTGAAAATATTCGGCAGGGTATTGCAAAATTCCCTGATAGCTTACGGTCTTGGCGGCGCCAGGATAGGGCACGGCGTAGTCAAAACTATGGGGGACGCGGTCAAGGGCATACCCATTCTCGGCACGGCGATCTCCGCGCTTGTGGACACGTCCGTGCAGGGGCTGACGAACGGCGTGCTTACCGCCGTCATCGGCTATCAGACCATTAAATATCTCAATGAAGAATACCGCTTGCAGACGATTTTAGACGGAGTGGAGCTAACCGATGGCGAGGAAGAATTCGCCGAAACCTGCGGCGAGATAGAAAAGCAGTTAAAGAGCGGCAAAAAACTGCCCAAGGCGGTTTAAGGTATAATAGGATAATTTAGGGGATAATAGGATAATAATGTAGAAAATACGGCAACGAGATCCTTCGCTATGCTCAGGATGACACCGCTTTGTCATTCTGAACGCAGTGAAGAATCCCATTGTGCAACGAGATCCTTCGCTTCGCTTTGCGCCATATTATCTGAATGAGATCCTTCGCTATGCTCAGGATGACAATAAGGTGCGCAAAGCGTCGCAAAGCTCGCGCAGGATGACGCTCTTCGTCCGTCATTGCGAGGAGCGACGAAGCGTCGCTCTTCATCCGTCATTGCGAGGAGCGTAAGCGACGAAGCAATCCAGAAAACACAGCTATACAAAGACAATAACGTCTGGATT
>CAYLQK010000041.1:0-13470 GCA_964385865.1 uncultured Clostridia bacterium
TACGACGCGGGGCGCAGAATAGGTTTGACGATGAACGTAAAATAATTTGCGTGCAGGAAAACCGCAGTTGCGCTCCGCTCGGAATGGCAGAGAGGGGTTTCCCTGCGCAAGTCATCCGTCATTGCGAGGAGCGAAGCGACAAAGCAATCCAGAAAACACGGCTATACAAAGATGATAACGTCTGGATTGCCACGGCAACAAGTTGCCTCGCAATGACAGAGAGGAATAAAGCGCACTTGCGCGCCGACGGTAATAATAAGGGCTGATTGCCCGAAACTAAAATACCCCGCGCTATACACGGGGATTATTATTTGTCATTGAGCTTTTTTATACCTGCGCCACTATCCTGTATATCGGCTTGCCCTGCCGCTTGAAAAGTTTTTCGTGTTCGGTCTCCACGTCGCCCTCGACGGGGTTGTTTTTCAGGTCTTCGCAAACGCTTAAAACGGCGTACCCCGAGCTTTTATAACTTTCGAGCGAGAACAGGTAGAAATCCCTGTCGTCGGTCTTCTGTATTATCTTGCCGCCGTCGGCAAGCAGCTGCCGGTAAATTTCAAGAAAGCGCGGATGGGTCAACCTCTGTTTTTTATAACCCTCCTTAGGCAGCGGGTTGGAAAAATTGAGATATATTATCTCCACCGTGTGCGGTCTGAAATACTTTAAAAGCACCTCCGCGGCACAGCCGAGGAAGTATACGTTTTTCAGGTTTTCCCTCTTTACCCGTTCGCAGGCGTCAATCATCACGTTAGAGATCTTTTCGCACGCAACGAAGTTTATTTCAGGATGCATAGCCGCAGTCTCGCAGACGAATTTACCCTTGCCGCAACCTATTTCAAGGCGTACGGGGTTGGCGTTTGCAAAAATATTGCCGAAGTCGAGATATTCCTTCTTTTCGGCGGCGGTCAGCATATTCTTGTCCGAAAGATCGGCAAGCGTCAAAATATCGCGGCAGGAAGCCAGCCTGTCCTCCAAATGTCCCTTTTTGTGCATTCTCATAGTCTTATTCTATCATACGCGCGCGGGATATGCAAACGGTGTGAAAAGGTAACGGATAAATTTTAACTTTATTTTTTGCCGCGGCGTTTTACGGACGGCAATCGGGTTTTTAAATAAGCGTCGGGTGAAAAGAATTCGGCGTCTTGTCGGGAGACGCGGAAAAAGGAGTAATTATTTTGAATTTTATCGAAATTATCGACACTTTCACCTATTACGGCATCGACGTGGCGCTGCTTGCGGTAGTTACCGCGGTTATCACGCAGGTTCTGAAAAACACGCTGCTCAAAAACGTACAGAAAAAGCTTATCACCTTTCTGCCGTTCGTTTTGGGAACGGTTCTGTTCGCCGTCTACGCGGCAATACGGAATTTGAGTATTTTGTTCGTCTTTGAGGAATACGTCTACGTTCTCGAACACGGCATATCCGTGGGGGCGGCGGCAACTCTTTTTTACGTACTCTACGAACAGTTCGTCAGGAAGGATTGCGACTACACAGCCGCGGAAGGGGTGGTTGCGGAACTCATCGAGGGCTACGTTCCCGACGAAGAGCTTGGCGAGGCGGCGAAAGCCGTCGCGGAGGCGCTGGCGCAGGACGTAACGGGGAACGGCGCCGACTGCGCCGCGGAGATACTGTTCGGATACGCGGGCGACGGCACGACCGAAAGCGAAATTAAACTGCTGTCGAGGCTGATCGCGCAGACGCTTGCACGCCTTGCCGAATACGCTTAAATGCCGTAGAGAGTGCGGCGGCGCATACGCGCCGCCGCACTTCACTATTCAATCAGTTTACGCTTATTCAATCAGTTTACGCTCTTGATATTTATATTGTACTTTACCTGCGCGCGCGTGAGGACGTTATCCTTGAACGCCTCGTAATACTTGTAATTGTACTTGTGCAAAAGTTCCTTTACTCCCAATATATCGCAGTCGCTCTCGGTGCAGGCGTCGACGAGCTGCTCGAGGCGCGATTTCACTTCTTCCTCCGCGCCCTTCAGAACCTCTTTCGGCACCACGTCGTCAAAGACGGTCTTGTCGGGAACGAGCACGGAAGACGAGCTCTGTATCTGCGCCTTCGCGCCGAAACTCAGCGTGAGTTCGGGAACGCCCTCCTTTACTTTGAGTTTTATCCCGCCTCTTGCGCTTTTAAGACCCATAGTGTAGTGTACTTCCTCCGCGTCGCACGGCAGAACGGCGAGACGGATGTCGTTTTTGAGAATATTGAGCGCGAAAGACTGACTTTCATCCAGAATACCGGCGAACCTGCCGTCCGAAAAAATAGCGGTCTTGCGCGCGGTGAACTCCATTTTTTCTTCGGAACCGCCGTTCTGCGAACCCGATGACGAGCCGCCGCTCTCTTCGCCGCCGCTTTGGGACGAGCCGCCGCCCTCTTCGCCGCCGCTTTGGGACGATCCGCCGCCCTCTCCGCCGCCGCTCTCCCCGCCAACGTTATCGCCGTTGCCGCCGCTTTCGGAAGTGCCCTGAACGTTGGCTTCGACGTACGGCATATAGCACGCCGCGCTGACGGAATAGTTGGTTGCGGCAATATCCCTCAGGTTAACCGACGCTACGTTGGCGGATTTTTCGAGTTCGTCCGAGAGCGCCCTCTGTATAGCCGTAACCGTTTCGGGACTTACCGCCGAGGGAATGGACAGCATATCGGACGCCTTGCCCTTGCACATTGCGACAAGGGCGGTCAGCTCGGAAAAGTTTTTTCTGTAAAAACAGCCGAGAACGCGGAAAAGCTCCTCTTCCTGACAGCTTTCCCCGAGCAGAATGAGCTTACAGAACAGCAGTTTCGGGTAAAAACCCGTCTTGGAATTTATCTCGTTGAGCGCTTCGGCTACCGTTACTCCGCTGCCCTGGACCTCGCTATACTGCACGTTTTCGCCACCCTGCGAGGGCTGCGGGACGGCAAGCTGCGCGGTAACTTTGAGTTCGCCCTCCCCGGCGTCTATACCCACGGCTACGGCGATAGTCGTCTTATGGATATCGACCAGGCCGAAGTCGTTGGTGAAGAACAGCGCCAAAAGCGCGATTATTAACAGCCAGTATATGAGAGCGGAAATTTTTTTAAGCATTTCTCTCCCTCCTTCTCAGCGCCCAGGCAAGGAGGGGCACTATGTCCGCAAAGACGAGGAACACAATCCACATCCAGGCGTAATACAGATTGTAGACGGCGTTGAACTTATTATTCAGCGTTATGAGAAGGACGAACAACACCGCGTTGACGGCTACGGATATCAGCGGACGGTGATCATACCCCGTACACTTGACTATACAGTGCACCGCGAGCTGTATATTGAGCACGAGCGCGAAAAGCATTGCTATCTCGAGGATATATAGGGCGATTAGATCTATTCTGCCTATCATATCGATCGCGGGGAAGAACAGCGATATTTTGGATACGGCGAACTGCCTCGACGCGGAAATTTCGCCGTATGTTCCGTAGAATACGACGAGAAAAAACAGCACGAACAGCGCCGCGCCGACGTATGACAAGGTTATCTTTGCCGCGTCGCCCTTTTTGTACTTGAAATGACCCATAAACATCAGAAGATAACAGGGTTCGGCAAAGCGGTAAAGCGTTCCGCCCGCCGCGGTGAATATGCCCTTTAAGGGCGTTTTTAATATGGGTAAAAGCGCAGACCATTCGGTCTTTTGCAACGACATTGCAAAGATAAACAGTATGGAAAACAGGAAAATCGGCAGACAGATATCCGCGCACCTGCCTATATTTTCAAACCCCCTGCTCGCCGCATACAGCGAGAAGAAAAAGAAAGGCAGAAAGACGAGCAGCGACGGCACGGTATCGTAAAAGATGGCGTGCACGTAGAGTTTCTGCTCAATCAGAGGCAATATCGTACAGACTATAAAAAACAGCGCGAAAAACCCGTAAATCACCCGCGCGGCGACGTTGCCGAACGTTCCCTCCAATAGTTCGAAGAAGGTTTTGTCGCATCTTGAGCAAAGATAGCTGACCGCCCAGATGACGACCGCCGATATTGCAAAGTCCAGCGCCGCCGGAAAGAGCAAATCCCTGCCGCAGAAAAAGCTCAGCGAGGTCGGATAGGTGAGCAGCTTGCTGACCGCCGTGTATACAAGCATTATGAAACATATCTGTCTTACGCTTATTTTCATTGACTTTTGAACCTCACTTTGTTCTTGCTGCCGAGAGCCTGCGGACGGTTTTTGAGATCCGCGGCGTTCGCCTTTACCATACTGTCGTAAAGGTCGTTTTTGATGAGCGGTGCGAACGGCGCGAGCAGCGGCACGCCGTAACTCTGTTCGGACACGAGATAGCATATGATAAACGCCGTAAACACCGCGATGCCGAAGGGTCCTATACTTCCCGCTATTATGAGATAAATCCACCTCAGAGTCGCCGACGTCTCCACGAGGTCTGGAGTCGTATACAGACATATAGCCGAAAAGGCTATTATAATTATCGCGGGCGTGGAGATTATGCCTGCTTTCACGGCGGTGTCGCCGAGAACGAGCGCTCCGACGACGGACAGCGCAAGCCCGACGTACTTCGGCATCCGTATCGAAGCCTCGTTGAGGACCTCGAGCACGAACAGGGTGAGAAACATCTCTATACTCGGCGAGAGCGGCAGACCCGAAACCGAGCTTGAAATTTTCAAGAGCAGTTGATACGGTATGAGCTGAATCTTGAACAGCTGGGCGGAAATGTAAAGTGCGGGCAGAAATATCCCGAAGAACAGCGAAAACAGCCTTAAAAGCCTTATTATCGTGGATCGGTACGAAACCGCATAGTAGTCCTCGCCGGATTGAAAATCCTCTGTGATCATATACGGTACGGTAATTGCTATGGGCGAACCGTCCACCAAAAGTCCCACCCTGCCCTCGGAAATCTTGGCGCAGAATACATCGGGCTTCTCGGCGGTGCCGTTGCGTTTGAACAGCGATTTCGGCTTTTTGGAAATAAACTGCGAGATATACGAGGAGTCGGGCACGATATCGATCTCGTTGGCGGCAATCTGCTTTTCAACCTTATCGTATATTCCCTCCGCGCAGATCCCTTCAAGATAGACGAGCGCAACCGCCGTATCCGAGCGTTTGCCGGACTTCAACATCTTGACTTTGAGCTTGTCGCTCTTCAAACGCTTTCTCACGAGCGCGAGGTTAGTCTTTATATCCTCGGTGAACCCCTCCCTCGGACCTTTTACCGCAATCTGAGTGGGCGGCTCGGCGACCGATCTGCCCGGGGGATTTTTCAAACCCAATATGAAGAAATCCTTTTCGCCGTCTATAAACAGCGCGACGTTGCCGTCCGAAATTTCCGCAATCGCGTCCTTTATCTTTTTACAGTCCTTGACTTCGGGCGAAGCTAAAAGCAGCTTGACGTCCTCGAGCGCAGAGTCCGCCTTCACCTCCCTTAAAGGCTTCACGACAAGCTCGCCGAGGAGCTGTTTGTCCGCAAGCCCGTCCGCGTAAATCGCCGCGAACCTCTTTCCCTCGGAGGAATTGAACTCGAACACAATTACGTCCTGCGAGGTGAGGACGTCTTTTACGCTCTTTATATTCTTCTCCAACGTAACCATAAAAATATTATCAGTAGAAATTTTATAAAAATACTTAACAAACAATACTATGCAACGTATAGTATTAGACAAATCGGAGTATCGTTTATGGATATTCGGTTCAAGAAAGGTATTCCGGACGAGCCGTAACGTGAGCGCACAGACGGGCGCCGCCGACAAGGTTATAGAAGTCGACGTTTCCGCGGGTTCCGTCAATCTTACGTCCTGCGTTTGACAATCTGATAATATAGATGATAAAATACAGCCGTAACGACGGCCGTATTTTTTAAATGCAATTTCCCGCTTATATCAGAGGTTTACAGATGAAGATAGATTACGACGCAAGATACTTCAACCCCACGCACACGCTGGAATGCGGACAGGTTTTCCGCTTTGCCCCTTACAGGGACGGCTACTTTGTAATTTCCGCGGATAAGGCGTGCTACGTTTTCAGCGACGGCGTAAAGACGGTCGTGGAGAGCGGGGATTGCGGATACTTTGAAAAATATTTCGACCTTGACCGCGATTATTCGCAGATTGTGGAAAGGGCGAAGTCGTTCGGCGTGCCGCTGCTTTCGCGCAGCGCGGATACCTGCAGGGGACTGAGAATACTCAATCAGAACCGCGAGGAGATGATATATTCGTTCATCATCTCGCAAAACAACAACATACCGCGCATAAAGGGGATTATAGAGAGAATCTGCAAGGGGCTCGGCGACAAGTCGGAATTCGGCGGACGGGAATATTTTTCCTTCCCCTCCTCCGTCCGGCTTGCCGGGGCGGATGTCTCTTTTTTCCGCGAGGCGGGGGCGGGTTACAGGGACAAATACCTTTCCGAGACCTCGAAGAGAATCGCGGCGGAAGGTATTTCGAGGCTGGAAAAATTGACGACCGCTCAGCTTAAAAAGGAGCTGTTGGGCTATAAGGGTATCGGCGGAAAGGTCGCCGACTGCATAGCGCTGTTCGGATTCGGCAAGACGGACAGCTTCCCCGTGGATACCTGGATGGAGAAGGTTTACAGGGAGGACTTCGGCGGGCAGTTAAAGGTAAGGGATAAAATTACCGAATACTTCGTAAACACGTTCGGCGCGGATTCGGGATATATACAGCAGTATCTTTTTTATGGAAAACGGTTAAACTTATAGTGTGCCCGATTATTTCACACACGGCGTAACCGCCGAAATCATATACGAAAAACTTGAAAGCAAATACAAAAAGAAAATTACTTCGCGGACCCTCTACCTGCTCGGCGCGCAGGGCGGCGACGTGTTTTTCGCCTACAATATAAAGCCGACCAAAGCCAACCTCGGGCGGACGATGCACAACGCCGACGCAAAATGGCTGTTTAAAAAGCTTTCGGGCGGCAATCTCTCGTACTGCGCGGGATTCGCCACCCATTACGCGCTTGACTGCACCCTGCACCCCGACATATACGCTTATGAGAACACCCGGCGCTCGCCGCTGGCACACTTCAATTTCGAGAACGACCTCGGGCTGTACGTCAGCCGAAAGTTTGCCGTGCGCAGACAGATTTTGCCTAAGGAGAGTATACTTGCCTGCACAAGCCCGGTTTACGACAGCGTCAAACGCGTTGAACCGCGCATAACGATGACGGGCGTGGAAAGGTGTTTAAAGCGGCACTTCGCCTTTACGAGGTTTATGTACCGCACTAAGCGGCAGGAATATAAATGCGATTACGACTTTAAAAAGCTCGACGACAAAATAGACGAAGGAATAAAGCTTGGCATTGCCGCCGTAAAGAGCGTAATCGACGGGAGTATCGGCGGCGAACTGTTCGAAAAAGAGTTTTTACAGAAATAGCCGAAAAAGAAATTATATAAATAAGGCGCGGCGGACTACGCGTAGTCCGCCGCGCCGATTATTTTTTATCGGTTAAGCCAGAGATATTTTATCGGAAATACTTCTAATGAACAGACCGCGGCGCACGCCCTCGTCAATGCAGGCGGAGACGAAAGAGGTCAGTTTGTCGCTCGCGCGCGCAACCTTCAGCTCCTTCAATACCGCGGGTATGAGTTCGTCCGCATATACGCTGACCTTGTTGAGAAGTATGCCCTTTATGAGCGAAATTACGTCGAACGGGGTGAAATCGGTATCGGAAGTGCGGACGTTCGTCCCCTCCTCCACGCGGTACCTGTCAAACGCCGAATATTTGTCCGACTTGAAGTGGTAGACGTTGCCGAGCATTTCACACCTTTCAAACGCGCACTTGTCTATCAGGGCGCGCAGCTTGCTTTCAAGCTTTACTCCGTATTTGGATATGCCGAATACCGACAGGGTGCGCTTCATCAAAAACTGAGTGGAAATAGGTTCTTCCGCCGCGACGACCGCCTTTATCACGCGCATAACTTCCGCGTCGTTTTCACCGCAGAGGATATAGTCGGGTTCCTCCTTCTTTTCCTCGGTTTTCGCAATCTTATAGGGCTTTTTGAAATTCAAGGTGTTCTGCTTTCCGCCCGAGGTGAGCTTGTCGAGGTAATCCTTTATCTTCTTAATCTCGCGCTTGGGGTTATTGAAGAAATTTATCGAATACAGCCTTACTACGTTCCAATTGTTGCGCTTTAAGGTCTGTATCTGCGTTACTGTGCGATCCTTGACCGAGAAATTGTTTTCGCCGTCGCAGATAACGGCAAGGATGAAGTTGTGCTTGTTTTTCGGATCGACTACGGCGACGTCTATCTTGAAATCGGATACGCCGACGTTGCAGCGGCAGTCGTAGCCGTAAGCGGAAAGTTCTTCCGCAATGAATTTTCCTATACCGTTTCTGTTGATTATAATTTCGTTGCTGGGAACGGATATATTCGTTCTGCCCTTTTCGGCAAATTCAAGGAAGGCTTTAAGCCCCGCAACGCCGCGCGAGGTCGTGCGCGACAGGTCTATCATAGAGTAGCGCATCGACGAGAAAACTACCATTTCTTCCCGCGCCCTCGATACCGCAACGTTCAGCCTTCGCCAGCCGCCGAGCTGGTTTAAAGGTCCGAAGTTGAGGGACACCTTGCCCAGCTTGTCGGGTCCGTAGCAGACGGAGAACAATATCACGTCGCGCTCGTCGCCCTGAACGCTTTCAAGGTTCTTGATAAAGATAGGCTCCTCCCTCTCGTAAGCCGCCTCCTCCAAACCCTTTTCCGCTATACGCTTGGAGAGCAGGCGTTCTATATATATCTGTTGGGGCAAGCTGAACGTAACGATGCCCAAACTCGATTTTTTCAGGCGTTCGTCTTTGAGTCTTCTTACGACCTCGTTGACGAGCGCTTCCGCCTCCTGACGGTTGCACTTGGTCATTCCGCGGTCGTAGACGCCGTCTTCGATATATCTCAAATGCACCTTGCTGTCGAGGGCGTCGGGCGACGGATAGGTACAAAGCCGGCTTGAATAATAGGTGATATTGGAGAACGCGATCAGGCTTTCGTGCTTCGAACGGTAGTGCCAAATGAGGTGCTTTTCGGGTATGCCGAGCGCAAGGCAGTCGTCAAGTACCGATTCGAGATCGTCCGTTTCGGGATTGTCCTCGTCCTGACCCGCCGACGAGAAGAACGACGTGGGCGGCATCTGTTTGGGATCGCCGACGATAACGGCGCTCTTTGCGCGCGCGAGCGAGGGCACCGCCTCGCAGGTCGGCATCTGGGACGCCTCGTCAAAGATGACCATATCGAACAGATCAGACTGCGCCGGAAGATATTGCGAGACGGTTATCGGGCTCATCAGCATACAGGGTGCGACTACGCGCATAAGTTCGGGTATTTCCGAGAACAGCGTGCGCAGGTTTAGCCCGCGCATATTGCCCTTTACGCTGCGCTGGAAAGCGATCAGTTCTAACGCGAGCGGACCTTCCGTCTCCTTAGCAGGCAGCCGTGAGACGAGGTCGGCGCGCAGTTTTTCGCGCGTGAGCGCGGAAAACTCCTCTATCTGCCTCGAAAACTCGGCGGCGTTGGTTTCCTGCACGTTTGCCGAGAAGGACGAAAGCGCTTCGTCGGCAGGAATATTGGTCTGTATAAAATTCCTGTAAACGTTCTTGCGGAAAGACGACAATATCTGTTTGCCGTTTATTCTGCCGCTCTCCATTGCGTCGGTGATGAAAGTCAGTCCGCAGTCGTTGAGTTTCTTTGCCGTGGCTTTATACATACACCAGGCGGGGAGCATATCTATATTGTCAATCAGCGCTTCGCATTTGGAGTTGAAAAATTCGAGAATGTCGCCGTCGCGGAAGTCGGATTTATCCGCTTTGATTGTTTTCAGGAAACGTTCGCAGCTTGAATTGAATGCCGTAGCCGCCGCGATAAGCCCGTTCACGAGCGGTTTGAGATGTCCGTCGGACGAGGCTATACATACGCTGTTGAACGCGTCCGCGTTGTAGTCCATAAATACGTCCGCGCACAGTTTATGGAGATTGTACAGAGGGCGCAGAAATTCTTCGCGCTTTTTATCGTTGATTCCGCCGCCCATTCCGAGGAAATTGGAGCAGAGGTCGGTATTGCCCAGAATGCGCCGCCTTGCCTCCTCTATCTCGTACGCGCGCTTTATCCACTCGGGTTCGTCTTTCTCCTTGAGGGATTTGGCGCCGCACTTATTTATACGCTTCAATACGGCGAGAAGCACCTTCGAAGAACGGTAGTTTTCGCCCCAGTTGTCCATTTCCGTCTCGATACTGTCGGCAAATTTGGAGATATCGGGAAGGGTCCTGAAGTTGGCGAGCCAATGCTTTACTTCGCTGTCGTATCTCAGATTGGCGTTGAAGAATTTATAGAAAGCCTCTTCCTCGCATTCGAAAAATACGTTGAGCTGTTCGCTCTTTAACACGTTTGCGATTTCGACGAGGTTTACGAGCTTTTTATAGGTAAACGTGCTGACGCGTTGGTTGAACGTGTCCAGGAAAAGACCGAGATAGTTTTTGAAATGTTTTAGTTCCGCAAGCACGACTTCCGCCGAACAGAGCACCGCCCCGCGCGTCTGTCTGTCGCACGCGGTGAGATTTACGCCCGAAAACGGCGAACGGTACACGCCGCCGCACTCGTTTGCCGCCGCCTGCGCCGTGGAGAGCATATTTTCGTAATTTTCCAGTTTCTGTCTCGTCAGCGAATCGTAGAATGTGCTTTCTATGTTTAACAGGTCGGGGGCGTTCTTGTTCTGAAGATAGTATAAAATGCCCTCGTAAACCGACACGCCCAGCCTGCGCTTTTTGTGGAGCGCGGCGAACGGCGCTTTGAGTTTTTCACGGTTTTCTTTTATGCGTTCGCCCGTCTGCAAAAAGTTTTCCGTGTCCGCCGTCGCGGTGAGCGAGAGAGTATTTTCTATCGAACGGACGATTTCCGCCTTGTCTGCGGATTTGCCCGAATGGAGTTCCATACAGAACTCGCCTATGCCTATTTCGCAGAGACGCTTTTTGACCACTTGCAGCGCCGCCTGTTTTTCGGCGACGAACAGCACGCGCTTGCCGCAGTACAGAGCGTTGGCGATAATGTTGGTAATCGTCTGGCTTTTGCCCGTTCCGGGAGGACCGTGAAGCACGAAAGTCGTGCCCTTGGCGGATTCCGCAATCGCCTCGTACTGCGCGCTGTCGCAGGGCAGCGGCACTATCGTTTCGCACGGTTCGCCGTCATCTTCCGACGCCCCGGCGAGCTTGTTTCCGGACAGTTTATTGGTGTTGGTAAGCAGGCTGGCGATGAGCGGATTTTTCGAGTATTCGCCGATATTGTTCTTAACGTCCGCCCACATTGCGTAGCGCGCGAAGGTGAACTGGGCGAGATAGATATCCTCGTATACCGTCCAGTCCTTCATATTTGCAGTCTTTGCACGGAAAACGGCGATTATTTCCTGGGGGGAGAGTCCCTTTCCGTCCACGCCGCGCACGTCGATGCCGAATTCCTGCTTCAAAAATTCGAGGAGCGTAGTATTTACTTCGTATCCTTCGCCCGTTTCGACGGTAACGCCCTGGGTTTTCGTCTTTTTTATGCCGACGGGAAGCAGCGCAAGCGGGGCGTATTTGAACTCCTTGTCGCCCTGATGCCTCCATTGCAAAAAGCCGATGGCGAGGAAAAGCGTGTTGGCGCCCGTCTCCTCCGCGGCGGAACGCGCCTTTCTTATGAGCGTGCCGCAAGTCTCGTTTATGCCGTCCGCGCCCGAATAACTGCGCATAGTGCCCGAACCGAGCTCCAACAGAATGAGTTCACGCATATTCTTTGAGCCCTTGCCGAAATACGCGGTCTCTTTCAACGGCGACGACGGGGCGCAGAGCGAAAAGCGCCTGTTTTCGGCCTTTTCGCAGTAGGACGCGACGTCCGACGAAAGGATATGCAGACAGTCGCGCGTATATCTGAAATTGAGCAGATTGTTTTTGAGCGATAAATCGAGCAGCCTTCTCTGCCAGCCCTTGTCCTTGGAGGCGGTTTTGTTGTATTCGTACTTGCTCGCGTCTATCATTTCGCCGGGCTTGGAATCGTACGACAGCTGCTTCTCGTCGAGAAGTTCGTAGCCCGAAGGAGTCTTAACTTTCAGCGGAAGCGGGAAAATTCCGCCTATACGGCAACGCCTGATATCGAGGCAGATATCGAAACTTTCACCTTTTAAACTGTTTGTAAAATGAGCTTCGCTGGTGGTATAGCTTGCGTTTTTATGCGCGAACAGGTCGTCGGCGTCAAATACGGTGAGATTGTTTATGCCTTCGGTAACGTACTTGTCTATGACGGAAGTATCGTCCTGAATGGGCGACGAAAAACAGCTTTCATACAGCCATACGCCCACCCCCACTTTGTTTTTTCCGAGGACGAGAACGGGGTTCAGTTTGCCCGCCTCGAAGCAGGACGCGGCAAATAGCGCGAGCTCTAACGAAGTCGCCTTTTTGCTCTGCACGATTTTGCTTATATCTCCCGCGCGCACGATCTTAGAGTAATCGCCGCCGTCGTTTCTCTCAATATTTTGGCGCCGTATAGCGGCATAGATCGACGCGACGGCGTTTCTCACGCCGTTCTTGTCGTTGCCTGAATAGCCGCTCCACTCCGAGGAATAGCCCCAGGTCTTGAGCTGAAGCCCCGCTTCCGTAAGAATCTTCTGACAGTCGGCGATTTTCGGACGGACGAACGAGGAAAGCATTTCCACGTTGCCCGAAAGACCGCTCCAACAGTCTATCGGCAGGGCGCAGACTTCGGCGTTTAGCGTACAGATAACGTTTTTACCGCGGGAGAGCCGCACTTCCACAGCGCAGGGCGCGGGGTCGTCGAGATCGGCGAGATATTTGGGATTTAAAAGGTTGCCGCACGAGAGTTCCATACTGCTTTCGGGCGGGATTTCGTCCACCTTTATCTCGGAAGGCAGTATCAATGCGGTTGAACCGCTTATACGCACCGTTATGTCGCCCGCGCTCTCCGCTCCGCAGTTAAAAATTTTGAGGGAAGTAAAGAGGGGCATACGGCAATAGAACGCCGCATAACTTACCGCGTTTAAAAGCTCCCCTTCAAGCTCGATTGTGTCAGGTAATTTTTTATTTTTATTGGCCATAACGTACCTTTCCCACGCCCCTTTATTTAATTTGAATTACTTTTCGATTATACCATAATATACCGTTTTCGGCAAGCGGTGAATCTATATTTAAATTAATTAATTTTAACCGGGCCGCGCGGTATCACAAAAAAATATTGACAACCGCAACGGAATATAACCGCGACGGTCTTCGCCCCGTTCAAAACGAAGCATTTTGCGCTCGGAACAACGCTTCCGTTTTATCCTTGACAACCAAAACGGCGCTCCGTAAAACGGAGCGCCGCAGGGTATAAACCCGTGAATTATTAAATTTTTCGTCCGCCCGTCAACTGCGTTTCCAATAGTAGCTACGATAAGTAGATGAAAGATATTGTGTCGGCGCGCGCCGTTTTGGAGTATGCGCGGGATAATCCCCGCGTGGTCTGCTTATGGTAGGTTGTAAC
>CAYLQK010000042.1:0-13355 GCA_964385865.1 uncultured Clostridia bacterium
CTGGAAACGACCAAGCTTCCGGGTAAACTTGCCGACTGTTCGGACAAACGTCCCGAACTGTGCGAAATTTATATCGTCGAGGGCGACTCGGCGGGCGGTACGGCAAAACAGGGCAGAGACCGCCGCTTTCAGGCGATTTTGCCCCTGCGCGGAAAAATTCTCAACGTCGAAAAGGTCAGGATCAACCGCGTGCTCGAAAACGAAGAGATCAAGGCAATGATCACGGCGTTCGGTTGCGGCATACAGGATAATTTCGACGAAAGCAAACTGAGATACGACAGAATAATCATAATGACCGACGCCGACGTGGACGGTTCGCATATCCGTATACTGCTGCTCACGTTTTTCTTCCGCTATATGCGCCCTCTGATCGAGAAAGGACACGTCTATTCGGCAATGCCTCCTTTGTATAAAGTATCGGCAAAGGGAATGCCCGACAAGTACCTGTTCGACGATAAGGCGCTCGAAGAATTCAGGGCGTCGTCCGACGGGAAATTCGAATTACAGCGTTATAAAGGACTCGGCGAGATGAGCAACGAACAGCTTTGGGAGACCACTATGAACCCCGCAAAGCGTACGCTCGTCCGCGTAAATATCGACGACGCGGTTGAGGCGGACAAAATGTTTGCCCTGCTTATGGGCGAACAACCCGAATTGAGACGTCAATTTATAGAAGACAACGCCAAGCTCGTAGAAGAGCTCGACGTGTAAGGAGAAAGCAATGGCGAAGAAAAAGCAATCAAGTCCGGAGCTGACCGAAGAATTTAAAAATACCCTTGCAATGACTAAGATGCTCGACATTGAGGTCAACGAGGAACTCAAACGCTCTTTCATAGCATACGCAATGGCGGTAAACGTATCGCGGGCTATTCCCGACGTAAGGGACGGCTTGAAACCCGTTCACAGAAGAATACTGTATTCGATGCACGAGCTGGGCTTATACAACGACAAGGCTTACAGAAAGTGCGCGCGTATCGTCGGTGATTGTCTTGGTAAATACCATCCTCACGGCGACACGTCAGTATACGACGCGCTCGTTCGTCTTGCGCAGGATTTCTCGATAAATTTCCCCTTGGTCGACGGACAGGGCAACTTCGGCTCCGTGGACGGCGACGATCCGGCGGCAATGAGATACACGGAGGCAAGGCTTTCAAAGCTTGCTGCCGAAATGCTCCGCGATTTGGATAAAGAAACGGTGGATTTCTATCCTACTTTCGACGATACGGGTATGCAGCCCACGGTTCTGCCCTCGCGTTTTCCCAATATGCTCGTCAACGGCGCAGACGGTATCGCCGTCGGTATGGCGACGAATATTCCTCCACACAACCTCGGCGAGGTAATAGACGGCGTCATAGCGATGATAGACAACCCCGATATCGACGTCGACGGACTTATGGAATATATCAAAGCCCCTGACTTTCCCACGGGCGCGTTGATAATGGGCAGAAGCGGTATAAAAAAGGCGTACAGAACGGGTAGGGGGAATATAATTATCCGCTCGCGTTGCGAAATTGAAGAATATCAGAGCGGCAATACAACGCGTACACGCATAATCGTTACCGAGATACCCTATCAGGTCAATAAAGCAAAACTCATTGAAAATATAGCCGACCTCGTAAAGGATAAGAGGATAGAGGGCATCTCCGATATCCGCGAAGAATCCGACCGCGACGGTATGCGCATCGTTATAGAGATCAAAAAGGATGCGAACGCGCAGGTCGTGCTCAATTTACTCTATAAGCACACAAATTTACAGGTTTCCGACGGGCTCATTATGCTTGCCCTTGTCGACGGCACGCCGCGCTTACTCAACCTGAAAGAGTTTATATATTACTATCTCGAACATCAGAAAGATATAATCGTCCGCCGTACGAAGTTCGACCTCGCAAAGACCGAAGAACGCGCCCATATCCTGCGCGGACTGGTTACCGCTCAGGCAAACATTGACGAGGTGGTGGAAGTCTGCCGCAGCGCCGTAGACAAGTCTGACTGCGTAAGGAAGCTGACCGCCAACTTCGAGCTTGACGAGCGTCAGGCAACGGCTGTTGCCGAGCTTCGCCTATACAGGCTGTCCCATCTCGAAGTCGATAAGCTTAAGGAAGAGCTTGCCGCTCTCGAAGCGACGATTGCGGACCTCAAGGATATCCTCGCCAACGAATGGCGCGTACTCGAAGTCATAAAGAACGATCTGCTTGAAATAAAGCGCAAATATCCTTCCGAAAGAAAGACGGAAATTGCGGTGGATTATACCGCGATAGAGGACGCGGATCTTATTCCCGTAGAACAGGTTGTAGTCTCTATGACGCATACAGGTTATGTAAAGAGGCTGCCCGTCAGCGAGTACCGCGCCCAGCGCCGCGGCGGTACAGGCATAACCGCCCACCGTCCCAAAGACGAGGACTTTGTAGAGCGAATGTTTATTTGCTCGTCTCACGACGACATCCTGCTGTTTTCCGACCACGGCAGGGTTTACAGGATAAAAGCATACGAAATTCCCGAAGCGGCGCGTATCGCCCGCGGAAGGGCTATAGTCAACATCGTGCAGATAGCCCAGGATGAAAAGATTACTACCCTCATACCCGTCAAAGAGAACGCGGAGGGCTATATCGCTTTCGCCACAAGGCAAGGTCTCATAAAGAAGACAAGGCTTGAAGAATTCGCCCGTATCAACCGCAACGGTAAGATAGCGATAAAACTCAACGACGGCGACGAGCTGATTTCAGTCCAGTTCACGACAGGCGAAAACGAGCTTATGATAGCCTCTCGTTCCGGTAAATGTATACGTTTCCACGAAAGCGGCGTGCGCTCTATGGGCAGGGATACTGCCGGCGTCAGGGCAATGAAACTTGGCGAAGACGACGCGCTCGTAGATATGCTTGTCGTGGATGAAAATAAGGACGTCCTCACCGTAACTTCTAACGGCTTCGGTAAACGCAGCGTTTTGGAAGATTACAGGGTTCAGGGCAGGGCAGGCAAAGGTATAAAGGCGGGCGTGTTTAACGAGGTTACAGGCAGCCTTGTATGCCTTAAACAGGTTACCGCCGATGACGACGTAATGATTATTTCCGACGGCGGTACGATAATAAGAATGCACTGCTCGGATATTTCGCGTATAGGCAGGGCAACCAAGGGCGTTAGACTTATGCGTCTGAAAGACGGCGCCGTGGCGACAATCGCGCTTACCGAACGTGAAGCGGACGAGAACGCGGTGGAAATTGAATCTTCTGCCGAGCCGGTCGCCGAAGAGCCCGAAAACGGTTCCGGCGAAACCGACGGCGCGGAAGAATAGTAGAAGAATAACAAAATTACCGTTTACAAAAATAAAGAGGAGATCGTACGATCTCCTCTTTTTTACTGCTATAATCCATACTTACTTTTGTTGCTTGCTTTTCCCCGAAGCGGACGGCATTATTACGTGCATAATTTCTATCAGCCAGTTGGAGATGGGGAATGCCGCCTCGATAACGACGACTATTATCAGTATCTTTGCGTAATCCCATTCGAGGTCCGCCCAACCGCTGTACAGCAGACCTGCGATCTGCGGTACGGAAAGCGCCGCAATACACAGCGCAAGCATACATACGCACAATACAGCGCGGTAAACGTTCAAAGGCTTGCACACTCTGTAAACCATTACAAGTCCCGAGAAAGTCAGCGCTATCATACACATAGGCAGATAGTACCTTCCGAACTCGTCGGGGGCTATCTTGTTTGTGATAAACATAGCCATTACGCATATTATCATCAGCAGTGCGCCCGAAATAGCCCCGCTTAGGACGTGCGTTATAAATTTGCCCTGTACGCGGTCCTTGTTCGGCTGTAAGGAGAGGAAGAACGAGGGTATAGCGATAATGCAAATTTCCAGCAGTAAAACGTTCTGCGGCATAAACAGATAGGGTACCTGCATTATAATGCACAAAGTCGCAAGTATCGCGGTAAACAGCGTCTTCATCAGATACAGCGACGAAGAGTTTTTGATATTATTGATAACCCGCCTGCCCTCGGCTACAACTTTAGGCATAGAGTTGAAGTTGTTATCCATTAGCACAAGATGGCTGACGTTTCTCGCCGCCTCGCTACCCGAAGCGACGGATATAGCGCAATCTGCTTCTTTCAGCGCGAGGATATCGTTAACGCCGTCGCCCGTCATCGCTACCGTATTGCCTTCCGCCTTGATAGAGCGTACGAGTATGGCTTTCTGTTCGGGTGAAACTCTGCCGAATACGGTGTATTCATTGGCGACGTTTTCAACCTCTTTTTCGTTTAGCCCTTCAAGCGAAATAAATTTTTCCGCGTTTTTGATACCTGCGCGCTTAGCGACTTCGCATACGGTTATGGGATTGTCGCCCGAAATGACTTTGACCTTGACGTCGTTATCGCCAAACCATTTGATTGTATCGACCGCGTCCTCGCGTATGTTGTCGGCAATTGAAATTATTGCGACGGGCTTCATAATCGCCGGCAGCTTTTCGCCGACAATGGGAGATGAGGAATGGGCAAGCACGATGACGCGCAGTCCCATTTGGGCGTATCCCTTTACTATCTTTTCCACTTTGACGGGACAGGGCTTTAAGACGAATTCAGGAGCGCCCATACAGAACGTTCCCACGTCGTCAAAAGAGACGGCGGAAAGCTTGCGCTTTGAAGAGAAGGGGATAGTGGCGTTGGCGGTTAGTTTATCGCTGTAACCGAAATGGTTGTAAAGCGCGATTGAAGTCTGATTGTTGCTGTCCAAAGAGGCAAGCATACTTCCCATAATATCGTTTAACGAGTATTCGCCGACCGTATTGAGGATAACGCAGTCGTTTACGCGCATTCTGCCGTCGGTAATTGTCCCCGTCTTGTCGAGACAAAGCACGTTCACCCTTGCAAGCATCTCCAGTGAATACAGGTCCTGCACGAGAGTCTTGTTCTTCGCCAGCCGCACTACGCCGACAGCAAGCGCGATGCTTGTAAGAAGAAGCATTCCCGAAGGAATCATACCTATCACTACAGAACAGGTGCGCTGTATCGCAAAGTTTATTTCCTCATTAAAAATAAACGCTTCCGTCCCCGCGGTCGGGTCGTAATTGTGCCTTGATATGAAGAACATACCGACCGCTATGGGAATGATAAGAATGGCTATCACCTTGATGATGAGTTTTGTGGAGTTCATCAGCTCGGAGTTGGGTCGCTTATATTTCTTGGCTTTTGAAGTTAGCTTTTCGATATAAGTTTCCTTACCGACTTTATCTACCCTCATTTTTCCGCTTCCGCTGGAAATGAAGCTGCCTGCATACAGTATATCGCCGATAGATTTTTTTATGGCTACCGACTCGCCTGTAAGCAGACTCTCGTTGACCTCTACGCTTCCTTCGGCGAGTATGCAGTCCGCGGGCACCTGGTTGCCGAGTTCGAGTAAGATTACGTCGTCAAGCACTATATCTTTGACGGGTATCTCCGTAACTTCGCCGTCCCTGATAACGTTGACCGAGTTAGACGCAAGCAGGGACAGTTTATCAATCGAAAGTTTAGAACGAATCTCCTGAATGATACCTATCACAATATTAGCGGTGGTGATGAGTATTACCAGATAGTTGGTAATGCCCTTAGTGTTGGCGATAATAAGCGCAACGCCCGCCAGAAGGCATAAAAGGTTGAAGAAAGTACAGATATTTCCTATAAAAATACTTGCATAGGAACGGGAATACTTTCTGTTTGTATCGTTGAACAGGAACTGGGAAAATCTTGTCTGCACCTGCGCGGAGGTGAGCCCTTTGTTCAGCTTGGGCGTAAACCTTTCCACCTTGGTATCGGCGGCCTTTTTAGGGTGCCGTTTAAAGTATTTGACAAGCTTATCCTTGTTAAAATCTTCGTCGGCCTCGGTTTGCGGAACATTCGTCTCTTCGTCTTCGGGGAAAAGCCTTATCTGAACGGCCTCGTCGGCGGTTGCGGCCTCTTCCTGTAAAACTTCCTCGGGGGGATCAGCGCTTTCCCTATTTATTTTGTAAAAAATTTTGCTCATAATATACCGTAAGAAATTTATTACATTTCAATTATAACACGGCTTCGCTTTTTTTTCAAGATATTAACGGTGTTTTAATTGCAATTGGAATTATTTTGAAGTATAATTGTTTTATTCTTCGGAGGATATATTTGCTAATGATAGACATAAATCTCATAAGGGAAAATCCCGAACTTGTAAAAGATAATATCAGGAAAAAATTTCAGGATAAAAAACTCCCCCTCGTAGATGAAATTATAGAGCTTGACAGAAAAAAGCGCGACCTTCAGTCCGAGGGCGACGCCTGCCGTGCAAAGCGTAACACTTACGCTAAGAGCATAGGCGCTCTTATGCGCGAGGGCAAGAGGGAGGAAGCTGAGGAGGTAAAGCGTCTTTCAAAGGAAAATAACGACCGCATTGCCGTCATAGAAGAGGAGAGCGCGGAAATTGAGCGCCGACTGAAATCAGATATGATGTCGATTCCCAATATCATTGCGGCGGACGTGCCCGTCGGCAAGGACGACAGCGAAAACGTTCAGGGCAAAGTATTTCTCGAAGCCACGGAAAAGCCCTTTGACGTTCCCTACCATCTCGATATCCTCGAGAGACTCGGCGGTATAGATATCGACGCGGCAAGGCGTACCAGCGGCAACGGGTTTTACTATCTCGTCGGCGATATTGCGCGCCTCCACTCGGCAGTATTGACTTATGCCCGCGATTTTATGATAGATAAGGGCTTCACGTACTGCATTCCTCCTTTTATGATAAGAAGCGACGTCGTCTCAGGCGTAATGAGCTTTGAAGAGATGGAAGGTATGATGTACAAGATAGAGGGCGAAGATCTCTATCTCATCGGCACGTCCGAACACTCGATGATAGGCAGGTTTATGGGCGAGATTCTGCCGGAAAGTTCTCTTCCGCAGACCCTTACGTCGTATTCGCCCTGTTTCAGAAAGGAAAAGGGCGCCCACGGCATCGAGGAGCGCGGCATCTACCGCATTCACCAGTTCGAAAAGCAGGAGATGATCGTCATCTGCAAGCCTGAAGAGAGCGACGGCTGGTACGAAAAACTCTGGAATTACACCGTCGAGCTGTTCGTATCTATGGAGATACCCGTGCGCCAGCTCATATGCTGTTCGGGCGATCTTGCGGATCTCAAATATAAGAGCTGCGATATCGAGGCGTGGAGTCCGCGTCAGAAAAAATATTTCGAGGTGGGAAGCTGTTCCAACCTCACCGACGCACAGGCAAGACGGCTTGGTATAAGGTATAAAAACACCGCTACGGGTAAAAACGAGTTTGCACACACGCTAAACAATACGGTCGTCGCGCCTCCGAGAATGCTTATCGCTTTTCTTGAAAACCACCTGCAATCCGACGGAAGCGTGTATATCCCCGAGGTATTGCGCAAATATATGGGCGGAAAGGACAGGATTTTGCCTAAAAAATAAAATTAAAGGAGTTCTTATACGAACTTTTACTTGTCCTCCGATGCCCTTTTAAATCTTCTTGCTGTGAAGGCTGAAATTTTAAAACCCTTTTCCCGCAGTTTGTTCAAGTTGGCGGCTTTAAACCGCTTTTCAAGCGCAAGGTAAAGCACGATATCCTCTTTAAGACGGTTGTCAAAACGGATAAGCACGTCCGCAGATAGCGCGCCGTCTCTTATATCAAGCATAGTCTGCATATAAAACCTGATCAACTGCGGCAAAATTAAATCCACGGCAAAGCCGTACACCTCTTTCGTGAGCTTCGCCTTTACCTTTTTGAATTTATCCGCCACGCGGATAAGATTTTTCGCTTCGGGAATTTTTCCCGGCCCTGCAAATGCAAGAGGGGCGGCATTGCTCGTTTCAAGGGTTTTGGCATTGAATACCGCAAACGCTTCGCAGGACAGCCCGTCTGCGCAGTCGGATTGGGATATCCCCTTGAACAGCGCGCTCTTATATGCGGCTCCGCCGCGAAAACGCAGTACGTCGACGCCGCACGCCCCGATTTCGGATATGAATTTTTCAATATCGGCAAATGCGACCGCGCCGCGGCAGAAAACAATGTATTTTCCCTTGGCCTGTTTCAGCGCGTAAAGCAAAAACTCGCCCTCGCCCGCGTCGGACGCGGGCGCTATTATTTCGGTTGCTTTCGGTAAACTTTCGTCTTTGCCCGCCGCTAAATCGCCGTATGTTATAATCGTCAATAACGTCTTCACATAAAAAATTATAAAATAAACACTCGGATTTGTCAATATAAGCCGTAACGGTTGATATTTGTAATAATTTATGCTATAATAACGCGGTAAAAAAGTTTATTAAGGTAGAGATGAATTTAGTATTTTTCGATATCGAATGCGCAAGCGTAAACAAGACAACCGCAAAGATCTGCGCGTTCGGCTACGTAATCTGCGACGAAAGCTTTAATATCATAAAGAAGGAAGATATTCTCGTCAATCCGCGCGGCGGATTCCACCTGACCGACCGCAAGGGGGATAAGGGGATAGTTTTGCCGTACGCTTATGACGAGTTCAAAAAGTATCCTTCGTTCCCCAAGGTATACAACTACATAAAAGACCTTTTAGAGGATGAAAACAACGTAGTCCTCGGGCACGCAACGATGAACGACGTAAATTATCTCAATCTCGAAACGCGCCGCTTCAAGCTTCCGTCTTTCAAATTTTCCTTTTCCGACAGCCAGCTGATCTATATGACTTATATAGGCGATTTTTCCCGTCAGTTCGGTCTGGAGCATATCGCCAACGCGCTCGGCGTCGAATTTACCCCGCACCGTGCCGCCGACGACGCGTACGCAACTATGCGCATAGTAGAGGCTATGTGCAGGGAAAAGAACTGTACGTATAACGAACTTGCCGCGCAGCTGAAAATGAAAGACGGCAAAATCAAAAAATATGTAATAACCGCGCCCGTTTCCGAATCCTTTGCGGCTTATAACAGGGCGCAGTCTAAAGAAAAGCGCAGGCGTGAGCTTGCACGGACGGAGTTCTACGACTACGTTTCGCGTAAACGCGTAAAGCGCGGCGGCAAATTCAGCGGCAAAGCGTTCACGTTTTCAAGGGATATAGAAATCGATTGCGGCCTTTCAAAAAAACTCGCAGACGAAATCTACGCAAGGGGCGGCAAGTATTCGCGCCATCTCACCCACAGCGATTATTATATAGCGGAAAGGGACGACGAGTCCGCCCGCACGCAGAGCGCGAAAAAAAAAGAAAATATAACCATAACCGACGTAAACGGTTTAAAGGCGATGCTCAATGGTTGAACTTCCTGCTGATTTCGTCGGGCGTATGAAAACGGAGCTCGGCTCTGAATTCGACGAATTCCTGTCAAGCTACGACCGTCCTGCCGAAAAGGCGGTGCGCGTAAACACACTGAAAATTACGCGTAAAGATTTCGAAAAAATCGCGCCGTTGACCCTTGACGGCAACGTTCCGTGGGAAGAAAACGGATATTATGTGAAGGGCGACGGGCTCGGCAAAACGGTTTTTCACGCGGCGGGGCTTTATTACGTTCAGGAACCGTCTGCGATGTGCGCCGCGCCTGAACTCGGAGCGCGCGCAGGGGAGAGGGTTCTCGACCTGTGTTCCGCACCGGGAGGAAAGGGAACTCAGCTCGCGCAGAGTATGCACGGCGAAGGCATAATCTTCCTCAACGAAATCAATTTCCGACGCGCGAAAATTCTCTCTTCCAACGTCGAGAGAATGGGCATAAAGAACGCTGTCGTCTGCTGTGCTCCGCCCGAAAAACTCGCCGGGGAGTTCGTGGAATATTTCGATAAAATTCTCGTTGACGCGCCCTGCTCGGGCGAGGGAATGTTTAAAAAAGAATCCTCGGCGATACCCGAATGGAGCGTAGAAAACGTTAGTTTATGCGCAAAAAGGCAGGCAGATATCCTCGGGTGCGCCTATCGTATGCTTGCTAAGGGCGGCAGAATGGTTTATTCCACTTGCACGTTCTCAAGAGACGAGGACGAATTGCAAATCAGCGGTTTTATCTCCGCACATAGCGATTGCAAGCTGGTGAACGAGAAAAAATTATACCCGCACAAGATACGCGGCGAGGGGCATTACTGCGCCGTCATTGAAAAAACTGACGGAACGAAGAACGATATTCCCGTCGTAGTACCTACGGTAAGGGATAAAAAAGCGCTCGCGCTCTACCGCGAATGGGAAAGACGTAACCTTAAAATCTCTTTCAAAAACGTTCACGCGGTAGGTCAGACCCTGTATTCGTTGCCTGACGATATACCGCGCGCCTCAGTGCAGACTCTGCGCGCTGGCGTCCGACTGGGGGAGTTGACGGGCAACAGATTCGAACCGTCGCATTCTCTCGCAATGTGTCTTGAAGAGGGTGAAGCGGAAAGTATCGATGTCGACGAAAAAGTCGCCCTGAGCTATCTTCGCGGATCGACTTTTGGGTGCGGCGAGGATATAAACGGCTGGAAACTCGTAACGCATAAAGGCTTTCCAATAGGATGGTGCAAAGTATCCTGCGGTATCGCTAAAAATCACCTTCCCAAGGGGCTGAGGATATAACATATAAAAGGTCGGGTGCTTGCCCGACCTTTTATATTAAGGTTAGTTATCGTCCGTGTCGTCCGTAATTGCGGCCTCCGTTTCCGTAACTTCAGCTTCAGGAATCTGCGCAATCCCGTAAATTTTTGAGGCGGCGGGATTGACGATTTTTTTGCGAATAGCCATAAACGCGTAATACGCGCCGTTGAATAAGAAAAATATCCCCACGTAAACGGCGTATAGCCCTAAGACGTACAGTATATTCAAATCGTACCGCCAAATGGTCAGCTTCCAGATAGGCACGTTAAACGGCAGAGGATTTATTTGTGTGAACGCATAGTTTGGGTAAAGCCATTCGCTTTCTTCGAGTATATATCCGTCGTAGCCGAATTGCATAGATGCGGAAGTTACCAAAGCGCTTGCAACCGACGCAGTAATTATTACGGCGAAGTAGTAGACGAGCGGTATTATGCAGTCCTTAATTTTAAAGCGGTAGTGCCCTAAGGCGGCAGGAAGCACTGACAGGGCAAAAAGCAGACAGTGCGTCAGGCAGAAGTAGAGTATGGAATAGCTGCAAAAGATTCCGTAATTCGACATATCGTCTCTTCCGAAGTAGAAGAATACGGTAAGTGCGCCCGCCGAATGTATGAAAAACGCAATGGCGTACAATATTTTCTTTTTAAAAAATACTGAAGCGGAAGCTATGTAAACGCCGATATTGCAAATGAATAGCGGAATACAGGCAAATAAGGTGCGATACACGTTATAGCCGTCGCCCATCACCATAGAATCTTTGCTGTGATACTGCAACAGAAGAACGATAGCGGTAGCCGCAAGGTAAGCATTTTGCGTTTCACGGCTCTTTTTTCTGAGAAAGAAATATGCTCCGACGGTAAACCCGACAAGTATCAGTATGGCAAGCAGGTGCCATATCGTAAAATTCTTGAACCAAAGAAAATCGTTGCGGTCGAAGTTCTGAATATCGAAAAAATTTTCGAATATGTTCAGCGGCGTGGAACCTATCACTGCGAAAGGTAATACATAAAAGCTTTTCGCCTTCACTTTGAATCCGTCGCGGATAAAAAACAGAGCGCATATTACAATATACAGCGTATTTGAAGCAATAAAAAGTGCGACGTTGGCGTCTTTCGTGAATATCGCGTTGATATGCGCATAAACGAGTTCGGCGGGAGAGCTGGATTCGGAAATCGTGGTTGCGTCAAAAAAATCGCCGTATGTAAAACCTGAAATAATAACGAATATGGGTAATAAATACTTCGCCGCGTCGGCGCAGCTTTTTCTTTTGAAGAAGACGGCAAGCGGCAATAAAATAAGCCCCGCCTTTTTTATCCATTGCGCAATGATGAAAACGGCGTTGAACTGTCCGATACGGTTGAATATGTAGTAGTCGGAAACGGTAAAAGTCAACAGCAGCGCCACTGCAAGCAGCAAAGCCGTTGCGCATTTTAAAAATATATCCGTAATCTTTTCGGCCTTCATAAATCAATTATAATATAAAAAGCTAATAGTGTCAACTTTACTTATTCATCCACATTTTGTAAATAAAACACGTTTTAAGCGTGCGCTTTGATTTGGCTATTTAAATTAAAACGATTGCCGTTTTTAATTGACAATAATAATAGTTTTTGCTAAAATAAATAAGCTGTCAATTACATATGGAGAGATGGCAGAGCGGTCGAATGCGGCGGTCTTGAAAACCGTTGAAGTGAAAGCTTTCGGGGGTTCGAATCCCTCTCTCTCCGCCACAAGCACCCAATTTGAACCCAAGCGGTTTAAGGGTGCTTTTTTCATTGTCTTTATAACGCCGTAGCTCTGTCAGCTCGTCTTTGTCGAGTTTGAATTTCGTCGGCGTTTGCGGTGAAGTGTTGTAGAAGATATAAACGCAATCATCGACAAAATCTTTATCGTCACGGGCACGGGCAAGTACACCTGCCGGGAATAAACACCATAGAAGACGAAGAGATGTTGCGGCTTGTATTTATTCGGCGTAAAATGCAGGGAAGACTTGAACAGGCTTTATCCACTGTGCAAAAGGCAAAAAAAGGGCATAATAAAGTCCACGGCGGCAAAGGGCGTTTTGCCCGCAAAATTTGAAACAAAAAGCCCGTCGACTACGTCGTATAACGAAGTGAACGCCACCATAATAACGGGCGACAGAGTGAAACGTAGAAGTTTTTATAGGTAAAACGGTCCGATAGATGAATTTGCATTTCCCTTATTTTTCTTTCAGCGCTTGCAAATACCGTTTCGTCAGTTCTATACACTGATCGCGGAGCAGAGTTTATCGTTTGCTTTCTTGTCCCGGAGAGAGAGTTTTACAATATCGCTCAAATGAGTTTGAGCGTTCAAATGGACGCAAAAATCTAAAATCAAGATTAAAGCAGTCTGATTTCAAACGTGTAGAAATAGGTATGTTCGTGTGATATGCTTAAAATAAAAAGCCCCATTTGAAATTAAGTTTAGTTTAAGATTTATGTAGCGATAGTCGGAGTTTGCGTTTTTTCGTGTGTTGGCTTCGGTTGGCGCACTTTTTGCAAAGTACTTGTTTAAATGAGTCCGCTATGATATACTGAATATGCTATACAAAATTTAATGCTAAATCATAGGTACACAGGCATTTTCATCTCATTATTCCTGTGGTTTCAGGAGTTTTGTATAGCAGCAATCGGAGATACTGATGCAAAGGGCGTGTTCCGATTGGAACGCGCTTGATTTTTTCGGAAAAACCTTTTGCGAGGGGGGGTATTTTATGAAACGTAAAATTCTATTGGCAACGTTCACTCTTGTAACGCTGTTCGCCTGCGTGTTCGGACTTTCCGCTTGCGGCAACAA
>CAYLQK010000043.1:0-13297 GCA_964385865.1 uncultured Clostridia bacterium
TTGCCGCGGTTTAAAGGTTTTATTCGACGGTAACGCTCTTTGCGAGATTGCGCGGCTTATCGGGGTCCCGCCCCAAAAGCACGGCCGTTCTGTACGCGAGAAGCTGAACGGCAATAGCCGACAGCAGCGGAGAGAGATATTCGCCGCAGGCGGGAATCTCTATAACTTCCGCCCTGCCCTTAAGCCGCTTTGCGACGTCGCGGACGTTGGTTATCACCGCCACTTTCCCGCGGCGCGACAACACCTGTTCGACGGCGTTTTCGCTCTTGGCGGCAAGCCGTTTAGACGTTATGATGACCACGGCGACCGTTCTCTCGTCCACAAGCGCAAGCGTGCCGTGTTTGAGTTCCCCCGCGGGATATCCCTCGCCGGGGATATAGGAGACCTCCTTGAGTTTGAGACTGCCCTCCAACGCTACGGCGTAATCTATATCTCTGCCCAAAAAATACACCCCGCCCGCACGCGCGCACATATCCGCAAGTGTATCTATGCGCGTGCGTTCAAGCGTCTTTTCGCACAATCCGACCATATCCGAAAGTCGCGCGGCGGATTGTTTCCCGTTAAACCCGGCTATAGTGCAGGCAATGAGATAAAGCGCGGCTATCTGACCGGTATAGCTCTTTGTCGCCGCAACGCAGATTTCCGAGCCCGCCGCGACGGGCACGACCGCGTCCGCAATGCGGGTAAGGGCGGAATAGGGCGAATTTGTTACCGCAACGACCTTAGCGCCCGACGCCTTTGCAAGCGCCGCCGCCCCTACGGTGTCGGCGGTCTCTCCGCTCTGGCTCACGGCAATCACCGCCGTGCGCGGAGTTATGATGGGATTTTTGTACCTGAACTCGCCCGCGATCTCCGTCTCGGCGGGTATTCCGGCGAAGCTCTCGATATACCGCTTTGCGACCATACCGCTGTTATACGCCGTTCCGCAGCCCGTTATTATGAAGCGGTCCGCGCCCGCAAGTACTTTTTTCAGGCCTTTTTCCGCCTCCCCGAACGCGGCGCAGGTATCGGCGACCGAGGCGGGAACTTCGCGGATCTCTTTGAGCATATAGTGGGGGCAACCGCCGAGATCGAGGCTCGCCGCCGTGGCGAAGTTGGGTCTCGGTTCGCGGTAGACGCTTTCGAATTCCGCGTCGAAAATTTCCACCCCGTCGGCGGTTATGAGGGCGCTGTCGCCGTCTTCGAGAACGCTGATTTTATCGCACAGCCCCGCAAGCGCGGGCGCGTCGCTTGCGGCGAAGTTTTCGCCCTTGCCGTACCCGATTATGACGGGACTTCTGCGCTTGATAACCGCAATACCGTCGAAATCCTCGCAGATTGCGGCTATCGCATAAGAGCCGACGAGCATACTCGCCGTCTTAATGAGCGCGGAAAGAATATCTCCCTCGTAAAATCTGTCGAGCAGGCGCACGATTATTTCGCTGTCCGTATCGGAGTAAAATTCCACGCCTTTGAACTGTTTTTTCAGCTCGGCGAAGTTTTCTATTATTCCGTTGTGCACGATAGCAAACTTCCCCAGCGCGTGGGGATGGGCGTTCGCGTCAGAAGGCTTGCCGTGCGTCGCCCAGCGCGTGTGCCCTATACCGACGCAGCCGCGCATTCCGGAGAGATATCCTTTAAGTTCACAGACTCTGCCCTGTTTTTTGACGATGGTTAAGCCCTTATCCTTGAGCGCGATTCCCGCCGAATCGTATCCGCGGTATTCGAGTTGAACGAGACCGCCGTAAATTATTTCGGCAGCGTTACGCCTGCCGGCATACCCCACTATTCCGCACATATTAATACCTCGACATATCTACATATTTAACTTTTCGATTTTCGAACGTATCTCGCCGCAAGCGGTTACGCAGTTTTCATAACTTTCGCCTTCCGCCATAATTCTGATGAGCTCTTCCGTGCCCGACGGACGGACCACGAGCCGCACGCCGAGACTGCGCCCGACCTCGCCGATTACCTGAAACAGCCCCGTCATAATCTCGCGCTTGCGCTTGACCGGCACGTTTACGGAAATTTGCGGCAGAGCCGAATATCCCTTGACAAGCTCCGACGCGCATTTGCAGTCGGCAAGCGCTTCCATAATCATAATTGCGGTTACGAGCCCGTCGCCCGTGGTCTCGTATTTGGAGAACACGACGTGTCCGCTGCGCTCGCCGCCGAGCACCGCGCCCGAGGCGTTCATTTCGTCGCAGACGTTTTTATCCCCGACTTCGCAGACGCGGCACTCTATGCCTTGACGGGAAAGACTTTTTATTAGCCCGCCGTTGCTCATCACCGTGCATACGATTTTGTCGCCCGCAAGTTCCCCGCGCTTTTTGAGATAACCCGCAAGGACGTACATCTCCTCGTCGCCCGTCAGCACTTCCCCGTTCCCGTCCACGCAGATACATCTGTCGGCGTCGCCGTCGAAGGCGAAACCTATATCCAGTCCGTTGCCGCGGACGAGGTCCACGAGCCGTTCTATATGGGTGGAACCTACTCCGTCGTTGACGTTTACACCGTTGGGGCTGTCGCCTATGACGAAGGTCTTTGCGCCGAGCGCGTCGAAAACGCTGCGCGCAATCTGCCAGGCGCTTCCGTTCGCGGCGTCGAGCCCCACGCGCAAGCCCTTGTACGAGCAGGTGGAAAGCGAAATGAGATGACCTATATAACGGTTTCTGCCCGAGATATAGTCGACCGTTCTGCCTATTTCCGTTCCGCTCGCGAACGGTATTTCGCCCGTACTGCCGTCGAGATAGCCCTCTATGACCGAGAGATAACTCTCCTCAAGCTTTTCGCCCTGACCGTTCATAATCTTTATGCCGTTGTCGGAATAGGGATTATGGCTTGCGGATATCATAATACCGCAGTCGAACCCGTCGCAGCGCGCAACGTAGGAAACGGACGGGGTCGTCGTAACGTGCAGGATATAGGCGTCCGCGCCCGAGGCCGTGAGCCCTGCGGCAAGCGCGTATTCCAGCATATAAGAGGATAGTCTTGTGTCCTTGCCTATGACTGCGCGGCACTTCTTGCCGCGGGATTTACCGAAGAGATAGCCGAGTATTCTGCCCACGCGATAGGCGTGTTCGGCGGTAATTGTAACGCCCGCCTCGCCGCGGAAGCCGTCCGTTCCGAAATATCTGCCTATATACTGCCTCCTTCGCCCCGCTTGCACCGCGCGCCATATCTGCCGCGCAACATATGAACGGACTTTACCGCCCTTATCTCACACTTGTGCCGCAAGACGTATGCGCCGCGCCCGATATGCCGGGCGACGCGCGCGTTTTCGGCATTTTTCTACCCGATCCGCGGCAGCGCAGGGGGGGACTAATGACAGAATATGCCGCCGCCATTTCATTTGGTGCTATAACTTGACTTTTGGATTGCAAATACTTATAATGTGTCTATACATTTATGAAACGCAATAAATTCAAACCGACCGTATGGCAGTTTCTCTCTCTGGGATATCTCGCGGCAATAATTATCGGCAGTATACTTCTCATACTTCCCTTTGCCACTAAAAGCGGTCAGTCAACTTCATATTTAAACGCACTGTTCACCTCGGCTTCGGCGACGTGCGTAACGGGACTCGTCCCCTACGACACCGCGACGCACTGGACGCTGTTCGGACAGATAGTCATTCTCATACTCATACAGACGGGCGGTCTCGGGTTTATGACCTTCGTTTCGACGGTTTTTATGATGTTCGGGCGCGGAATGGGGCTTTACAGCCGAAGGGCGCTTATGCAGTCGGCGGGCGGCAGAAAACTCAGCGGCGTAAGTACGCTTGTGAAGCGTATCACGATAGGCACGGCGGTGTGCGAAACGCTTGGCGCAATCCTGTTGTGCATCCGCTTTATTCCCGATTTCGGGGTCGCAAACGGAATCTATTATTCCGTATGGCACTCGGTTTCGGCTTTCTGCAACGCGGGGTTCGATCTGATGGGCAGCGTCGACGGAGGGACTTTCGTTTCTCTGACGAAATACGCCACCGACCCTCTCGTTACCCTCACAATCGCGGGGCTGATAATCCTCGGCGGACTCGGTTTCTGCGTATGGGGCGACGTTATCGACTGCAAGCTGCACGTACGGAAATTCCAGCTGAACACAAAAGTTATACTGACGATGAACGCGATACTGCTTGCCGCAGGCTGCGCGCTGTTCCTCGTTTTCGAGAGGAACAACCCCTCTTTTGCCGACTATAGTTTCGGGGAGAAACTTCTCGTCGCGTTCTTCAACTCGGCGTCGCCGAGAACCGCGGGCTTTGCCACCTGCGATCTGACTACGCTGTCGGACAGCGGATATCTTTTGACGGTGATATTAATGTTTATCGGCGGCAGTTCGGGGTCAACCGCAGGCGGTATAAAGGTCGGCACTTTTACCGTTATAATGACGGGTATGATAGCGGTATTCCGCGGCAGAAAGGACATAAATATCGGCAAGAAGAGGCTGGACAACTCGCTGCTTTCGCAGGCGCTTGCGATTTTTACCGCCTGCCTTATGCTGATTATGGTCTCCGCGCTGATCATCTGCGCGGTGGAAGCCCCCACCGTTACCTTCAAACAGGTGCTGTTCGAGTGCGTTTCCGCGCTGGGAACCGTCGGGCTGAGTCTTTCGCTCACACCGCAGCTTACCGTCGCGTCGCGCATAATAATCATAATACTTATGTACGCGGGAAGAGTGGGCATTCTTACCCTCGCACTCGCCCTCGGCGAAAAGAAGTCCGCCGCCGAGATACGCAAGCCTGTGGACTCGCTTCTTATAGGTTAGCCGTAAATTCAGACTGCGGTTTATTTAAAGTTAAAAAATGCGCCGCAAGGGCGCAATAAAAAAGCGCCGCAAGGGCGCTTGGGAGATAGATATGAAATCTGTATTACTGATAGGAATGGGTCAGTTCGGTCAGACCCTCGGCGAAAAGCTGATAAATATGGGCGACGAAGTTATGATCGTAGACAAGAACGAGAACGTCATAAATACGCTCGCGCCCAAATACTCCAACGCGCTTATAGCCAACTGTATGAACGCCGACAACCTGCACGCTATGGACATACCCTCTTTCGACTACTGTATCGTTGCGGTGGGCGACGATTTCCAGTCCTCTCTCGAAATCACGTCGATTTTAAAGGATCTCGGCGCGAAGTGGGTGGTTTCAAGGGCGAATACGGAAATACAGCGCAAATTCCTCTTTCGCGTCGGCGCTGACGAGGTCGTGTATCCGAACAGGGACATTGCCGAAAAACTCGCCGTCAAACTCAACTCGGGAAACGTTTACGACTACATCGAAGTCGACTCGGAATACTCGATTTTCGAGATTGCCGTTCCCTCTAAATGGAGCGGAAAGACGCTTGTGGACGCCAATCCGCGCGGCAAGTACGGGCTGAACGTATTGCTGATAAAGAAAGGCAAAAACATCGTACCCTCGCCCGGGCCCAAATACGTATTCGAGGACGGAGACCATATGCTCGTCTTCGGCTCTACCGAAAAAATACTTGCGTTCACAAACAAGACCATAAGATAAATCAAGAAAAAAGGCCGCCGCGGCTTGTATAAAGCCGCGGCGGCCGTATTTTACATCTTTCAGACGTCTATAACTTCGGAATCGTTCTTTTTCTGTAAACCCTTCGTCTTTGCGCTGCAATAGAACACGGTTATTATATCTATAATGCCGTCAGCAATCAGCGATATACCGATAAAAACCATAAGCGCCTTGCTCGAAGAGAACGGATCGAAAGCGATCACCAGCCCTAAAACGAGCGTTATCACCGCAACCGTCAGCACCCACCAACAGGAGCGGACTTTCATCCTCGCAAGAGTAACCGCCTGCTGCACCTTTAACACGCCGTCGACTATGAGTACTATACCGAACAGCACGGTCAAAAACTCGGCTATAATGTCGGGTTTGACGAACAGCAGTATCCCCACAGCAATGAGCGCGACCCCTGCCGCGAGCGAAGTTTCGCGCATTCCCGAGGCGAAATAAACGATGATTTTATACACGCCCAGAACGAGCAGCACCGCACCCGCCACGTAACAGATTATCCTCATCGAATCGGCGGGAAAGATTATAAACAGCAATCCGATAACGATGAGCGCTATCGATACCGCAAAGCCCTGTATCTTTATTTTGTTGTCTTTGTTGTTTGAATTTTTTAAGTTTTTCATTTGGATCCTCCTATGTAGATTGACTCGGACGGAAAAATATGATACTATACCGTCCGCAAATGATAAAAAAGATTATAAATTATTTTTCCGTTACCGAATGGATACTTTGGATAACCGGGCTTGCCGTAGTGACTTGCGGCTTCGCCTTTGCAAGCGACCGCAGCTTGCTGTCCTATCTTTCGTCGGTTGCGGGAATTACCTGCATAATATTCAATTCTAAGGGCAACTTCGTCGGTCAGGCGGTCAGTATAGTCTTTGCAATACTATACGGACTTTACGCCTACACGCAGAGATATTACGGCGAAATGCTGATATATTTCTGCCTGATGACGCCCATTCATATAGCGTCTATAGTAACCTGGTTCAAAAACAGACACAACGGCAAGGCGCTCGAGGTAAAAATCAACAGCCTTTCCCGCCGCGAATACGCGATAACCGCACTCGGAGCGGTGGTCGTTACCGTCGCGTTCTACTTCCTTTTGGACGCGCTGAACACCGACAACCTCGTAGTCAGCGCCATCTCCCTCACGACGAGCATAACGGCGGCATATCTTATGCTGCGGCGTTGCGAAACGTTTTCCCTCTGCTTTATCTTCAACGACGTAGTATTGATAATTCTCTGGTCGATGAAAATTTCCACGACGGGAATCTCGGTTCTGCCCAGCGTGCTTGCGTTTATTATGTTCCTCGTCATCGACACGTACTGCTTCATAAGCTGGCGCAGAATTAAAAAGCGGCAGGCGAAAGAAATTATTAAGGTGCAGGAAAACCACCCGGCTTAGCTTTTTTACGAACCGGCTCGGCTTTTTAAGGAAGTTGCGGCGCGCAAAGTTTACGCCCTACCCGAGCGCTGAAATTACGACAGTCGGATACAAGAACGGAAGTTGTTCTCCGTTCTTTTTTTTCGCGTTAAAAAACAGTAGAAAATTCAAAGAACCGCGCTACGGAAGTTAACTACATTATCAAAGCAGCCGCGCCGTAAGCGCCCGCCCTGCTGCCCAGGGACGCCTTTACCACCTTTACGGGGGCGTAATCCGCGCCGGCAAACAGTTCTTTATCCAAAAGTTTCTGCACGGGTACTGTCAGTTTTTCGCCCTGTTCGCTCACCCCTCCGCCAAGCATTATGATTTGCGGACGGAATATGTTGGCGAGGTTTGTTATTCCGCAGGCGAGATGTTTCACGTACCAATCCACTACCTGCCGCGCCGCGAGATCGGTCTCGTAATATTCGAACGGCGTCCTGCCCGATACGGTTTGGGGAGTGTAATTTTGCCACATCTCCGAGGAAGTGTCCTCCTCCATCGCCTCCTTCGTCCTCTTCATAAGCGCGGTTGCGGAGGCGTAACGCTCGAAACACCCTCGCCTGCCGCAGGTGCAGTAGTAGCCGTTGCTCTCGATTACCATATGACCTATTTCCGCGCCTGCCGAACGGTTGCCCTCGAACAGCTTTCCGTCGATCACTATTCCGCCTCCGACGCCCGTTCCGAGGGTAACGAGAATGCTGTCGGAACAGTTCTGCCCCGCGCCGAACTTAGCTTCGCCGAGCGCGGCGGCGTTCGCGTCGTTCGTCAGCTTGACGGGAAGATTTATCTTCGCCGTTATCGCCTGCGCGAGGGGGAAGTTGGTAAGCCCCAGATTGCCGGCAAACACTACGACGCCGTTTTCGCTGTCTATAAGCCCGGGACAGCCCACGCCTATACCGGCGAAATCGGATTTGTCCGCCCCTATACTTGCCATCATCTTGTTTATGAGCGCGACGATATTGCGGCACATCGCGTTACCGCCGTCCTCGCAGCCCGTCTTTATGCGGTCTTCGCAAAGAACGCCGCCGTCCTCAGTGATGATGATGCCCTTGACCGTCATACCGCCGATATCGACGCCTATGAATTTTTTGCTCTTTTCCATAAATATCACCCCCAGCTTTATTTTTCTGCAAAGTATTTTATAACCCGTCCTCATTGCCGCGCCGCGCAGTTTCCGGGGCAGGTAGTTGACAGGGACAGCCTAAGAAAATCTTCCCAGCTTCCCGTACATACGCCTGTCGGTCTCCTTGACCCCGCCGGCGGAAAGCAAGCTGTCTATGCGCTTCGTCATATATTCCTGCGGATTATAGCAGGACACGGTAAAACTTATTTAGTTTATCTTCCGTCATTCGAGATATTTTTGTTTCATTAAAGCGATATCTTCGTCGGTTATATCCAGCACGGTTTTGCAGTAACCTGCTATGCCACCGTAGCGCGCGTCCATCTCGTCCATAACGGTTTTCAGATACTCGCTTTTTATGCGCATATAGCCTATTACCATTCGTTTGAACCTTAAGGACGCGGGCAAAAGCGCAATGCCCGTTTTGTTAGTAAAGAATTTCTTTCTCAGCATTTTACGGGACAGAACGTAATCTTCAAGAATGTCCGCCTCGCCGACGCCGAGCAACCCTTCGATCAGCATCGAGCCTATGCCCGTACGGTCCTTCCCGCTCGAACAGTGCCATAAAATGCAGCCGTCGTTCTCTGCGGCGATGCGGAGAAACCGCTTCAATGACTGCTGCGGCTGGTCGTTAAAGACGATACTGCGGTAGGTCTGAATCATATATTCGTCCATATCGGGAATTTCGTCCTTAAGGCGCAGGCTTTCCTTTTTCATAGTGAGGCGCATATTGCGCTCGCACTCTATTCTCTCGGCGGGCGTGCATAAAATGGGCAGGCTGACGTAATTTACGCCGTCTATGACAGTATCTGGTCGGGCGTTGTACTCGGCGGTGATACGGAAGTCTACGACGGTGGTAACGCCGAGGGTTTTGAGCCCCGCCACGCTGCTTTCGGGGAGACCGTAAAGTTTGCCGCACCGCAACAGTCTGCCGCGCTTAATCTCCCGCCCGTCCTCGGTGCGTATGCCGCCGAGATCGCGCAGGTTATTGAGTTTTCTGAGTTTTATTATTCTGCTGTGCATATTTGTTATTTTGCCCGAAAATGCACGTTTTACCGCTTTATGCTTCAATTATAACCGAATAATCCGCCAATGTCAATGGCTGAAAAGATAAATGCGGCGCGGCTTGTGCCGTCCGCACGCCGCGCCGCCGGTTATTCATACCGCACTGTCCCGGTTTATCTCTCGGAGCAGTGGAAAATGAGACCTATAGTCCCCGGACCGCAGTGGGAGCCGATGACGGGACCTACAGGCTGAACGAGCACGTCGGTTATGCCGAATTCCTGCTTTATGCTCTCGGCGAACCCGTTCGCTACCTGCTCGCAGTCCGCCTGCAATATAAACACCTTGTACTTGTCGAGCTCGCTTCCCTTTGCGCGCATATAATCGCGCAGAACGGACAGGGCCTTTCTGAATCCCTTTACCTTGTTGATATTGATTATTCTGCCCTCTTCGTCGAAGTAGAGAATGGGCTTAATGCCGAGCATATTCCCGACCACCCTCGATACTCCCGAGACTCTGCCGCCCCGGTAGAGGTAGGTCAGGTCCTCGACGACGAAATATGTCGCCGTGTGCGGGATAAGTTCGTCCAGATAGGCATCCAGCTCGTCCATCGTCGCGCCGTCCCTGTATCTGAGCGCGGCATAATAGGTTACAACCCCGCTGCCGAGCGATATCGTCTTTGTGTCCTTATAGCGGATTTCCCTATCGGGGTATTTCTCTTTGAGCTTTTCTATCGCGCTCTTCATCGCCACGAACGTGCCGCTCATCTTATGCGAGAAAGTAATGTAATAGACGTCCTCTCCGCGCTCGAGCACGGGCTCGAAATATTCGAGATAGGCAAATTCGTTCAGCGCCGAGGTCTTGGGCACCACGCCGCTTCGCATCTTGTCGAAAAAGCCCTTGAAATCGGTATTTTCGCCCATATCGTAGAAGTACTCTTCGTCGCCCACCGTATAGGGCATACGTATGAGGTTGAGCCCCAGCTCCTTGACGGTCGTGTGCCAAAGTTCGCAGTTTGAATCGCAGAATAACTGATACATTTTGATAACTCCTTTATATTTTAACGCCGTCCACAAGCGCGAAAGAAAATTCGCCCGAAACGCACAGTTTTCCGCCAGTGCGCCCCTCGGCTTTGACGAAGTGAACGGGACCCATTGATCGTATATGCGTGCAGGTGAATTCCACCGTGTCGCCGGGGAAAACAGGCTGTTTGAATTTTACGTTGTTCATACCCGCGTACAGCGTAGTCTTGCCCTTAACGCTTTCAGCCATCAGCATACAGGACGACTGCGCCGCCATTTCGCAGAGTATCACGCCGGGCACGATAGGATTGCCGGGGAAGTGCCCTTGCAGAAAAAATTCGTCGCCGCGCACGGTGTATCTGCCCGTAACCGTGCCGTCGTCGTTTTTGAAAGCCTCGTCCACAAGAAGCATAGGCTCCCTATGCGGCAGTACCTCTTTTATCTCTTCTCTGTTCATACCCGACCTCAGTCCGCAACGTAACGCGCCGCGGCGCTCTTTAATATCAGCTCCGCCTGCCCGACTATCTCTTCGATAATCTCTCCGCAGGTCTGTTCCTTTTTTACGAGTCCGGCTATCTCGCCGCAGAGGAACGAACCCCTCTCGAGGTCGCCCTCCACTACCGCCCTGCGCAACGCGCCGGCACCGAGCTCGTTCAGCTGCTCGTCCGTGACGAGCGGATCCTTTTCCTTTTCCGCGTAAGCGCGGGCAAATTCCGTCTTTAACGCGCGCACGGGATGTCCCGTCCGCCTTCCGCTGACCATAGTTGCAGTGTCGCCCGCTTTGAGAACCTTTGACTTATAATTTTCGTGGATGTTACACTCCTTTGCCACGAGGAACCGCGTGCCCATCTGAACGCCTTCCGCGCCGAGCATCAGCGCCGCCGCCATACCTCTGCCGTCGGCTATTCCGCCCGCCGCCACGACGGGAACGTCCACCGCGTCGGCAACCTGCGGTATCAGGGGCATTGTGTTTGCCTCGCCGATGTGTCCGCCCGATTCGCCGCCCTCGGCGATGACCGCAGTCGCGCCGCGCTTTGCCACCATCTGCGCAAGCGCCACCGACGCTACCACGGGGATGACCTTGATATCGGCTTCAAGCCACTTCTTCAAAAAAGTCAGCGGATTGCCTGCGCCCGTTGTTATAACGGGAACTTTTTCCTCTGTCACGACCTGCGCGACCTGCTCGGCAAACGGACTCATCAGCATTACGTTTACGCCGAAAGGCTTGTCCGTAAGAGTACGCAGTTTTCGTATCTCCGCCCTGAGCTGTTCGCCGTTCATATTCATTGCGGCGATAATGCCCAGTCCTCCCGCCTCGGAGACCGCAGCCGCGAGCCGCGCGTCGGCTACCCAGGCCATTCCGCCCTGAAATACGGGGTAACGTATGCCGAGTATATCGCAAATCTTACTTTTAATCATCTCATCCGCCTCGAACTTTTTAACGGGTTTCGTCTTAACCTTAATTCATTTTACACCTTAAAACGGCTTTTGTCAACAGCGCGGCAAAAGGTTAAAAATTTCAACCGTTAGCGTATCAGTTGCTTTATATAGTTCTTTTCTTTAATAGAGATTTTGCCGTCTACCGCGCAGACAAGAAGGCACACGGTTATAATATCGTCCTTCAATTCGGGCGACGCCTCCCCGAGGATATCCACAACGTAGTCTACTACTCTTTTCAATTCCTTGCCGGCGGGCTTGAAGTCCTTCACAAGCGCCTTTGCCGATTCATAGTCGAAATCCTCGCCGAAAAACAGTTCGAGCATAGGCAGCATCATAAGATACTCCGCTTCGTCGAGCTTTCCGTCGGCACAGACCGAAGCTATCATAAAGGCCGCAAGCATAGCCCTGCTCTCGTCCGCGTCCCCGGTCGTTTCGTCGAGCGCGCGCTTGATTTTTGCCGCCTTTGCGGCGACTATTGCGCCGTACTCCATAGGATTGAGCTGTTCCGCAGCCCTGCACAGTTCGTTAAATCTTGTCATTTGTAAACTCCTTATAGGTTATTTGTTTTGCCACTCGAAATTTTCTTTACCCGCGCCGAGTTCGAAGTGGAACCGGGCGATGCCGAGGTCGAGCTTGCTGTAAAAGCCGCCCAGCGACTCGGCCTTGACTTTTCCTTGCGAGTAGGTGAATCTGAACTGCTGTTGATTGACCGCAGTCGGGGCAAGAGTCGCGCATTCCATACCCTTTCTGAACCAATCGGGCATCTCGCCGTCGCAGGAATAGAGTCGTTCGATTTGTTTGGATTTATGGGGCACGCCCTGCGTCTTGCCGTAACCGAACGCTATGACGCAGATAAGCTTTTCACCCTTACCGATTTCCGCGGCGCACTTGCGTCTGCTGTAAGTACCTGCAACCCAGCAGGTATTGAGACCGAGCGTTTGGGCGGTGAGAACAATTCTTTCGCCGTAATAGCCCGCCCTCTCCTGTAAACAATCGTCCTTTTTGCCGACAAGCGCGATATAGTTCCTGACGCCCTCGAATTTGCCGTAGCGGGCGGACAGGCAGTCGAACGCCCTCGGCTCGTCGCAGACGATTTGGATATTCAAACCGCTCTCGGCATTGCACTCCTCAACGACAGAGCGCAGTTTTGAAACGATATCTTCGGGAACAGGCTTATCCGTGTAGCGCCTCACCGAATGTCTCTCTTCCGCCGCCAGTATGAGATCCATAATAATTACCTCCTTGAACGGTTTTACTATACCGCACGAAAATAAATTTTAAAAGTAAACAAAGTGAAAATGCCGCAAAAATATCCATTAAAGCATATGTTGAAGTATGACGACTACGGAATATAACAGACAGGCGGCGTACGACTACGCGCGCAAATGGGCGCTGCGAAGAAATCCCGCTTACTACGACTTTCAGAACGTGGGCGGAGACTGCACAAACTTCGCCTCGCAGTGCATTTTTGCCGGCGCGGGAGTGATGAATTACACTCCGACCTTCGGGTGGTTCTACGTCTCCGCCGCTAACAGAACGCCGTCCTGGACGGGCGTGGAATACCTCTACAACTTTCTCGTAAACAACGAGGGCGCGGGGCCGTTTGCAAAGGAAGCGCCCCCGGACGAACTCGAAGTGGGAGATATCGTGCAGCTGGGTTTTGCGACAGGAGATTTTTACCATTCGCCCGTGGTTGTAGCAACCTCGCCGGGAATTCTCGTCGCGGCGCATACCTACGACGCGTTCGGCAAACCGCTGTCGTCCTACAGCTA
>CAYLQK010000044.1:0-13272 GCA_964385865.1 uncultured Clostridia bacterium
TCAATAAACTTTTGTAAACGACTTTGAAAAAGTTTTAGTTGCTTTTTCTTAATTTGTATTGTATCAATTCTAACACGCTGATACAAAGGCGGAAAATTCAAAAAACTATTCCATACCGTCGTATCTGCTTGTAATGCGTGCAATATCTCATTATCAATTACAAAACCGGACGGGGACATATCGGGCAATACAGCTCGCCCGGCGTCGGTCATTCGCCCCAATTTTTCCATTCTGCGACAGCGTTCTTTATTTAATTCAGACCATAAAGAATTTTTTTTGCGCGGCGCTAATCTTTGAGCTGTTATGCCGTTATCAAGCCGTTTTTCCGTGCTGTCAATCCACCCGAAACACATAGCTTCTTCAACGGCATCAATATACCAAAAAGTATTATCGTTTTGCGGTCTACCGCGCTTAACTATAACCCAACATTCATTTTCCTTGTTATAGTTTTCGGATAACCATAAGCGTAATTCATCACGATTTTTTGCTTCTAATAAATTTTTCGGTATCATAACTTTACAAATCTTTGTCCGCTAAATTACTGTTTATCGCTCCGATATTATACAACAACCAACTTGAAAAGTAAAATAAATAAGCGCACTTGCCTTGATTGCAAGGTATAGTGCGCTATTTTTATATTCCTTCCTGCGGAAAAATTCCCTATGAGAATCCCGATAAAACGGAAAGGTTTTTTATTTAAGATATACAGCCCTTTATCCTTTTTAAAGCCGTTTTTTCGAGGCGCGAGACCTGCGCCTGGGAAATGCCCACTTCCTTGGATATCTCCGTTTGGGTCTTGCCCTCGAAATATCTCAGAAACAGTATCCTCTTTTCGCGCTCATCCAGCATCTGTATCGCCTCGTACAGCGCCGCCTTTTCAGTCCAGACCTCGTCGTTGTTCTTCTCGTCGAAAATCTGATCCATCAGAAGCAGCGTGTCCCCCGATTTATTATACACGGGTTCGTATAAAGAAACGGGGTCGGATATGGCGTCGAGCGCGTATGCGACTTCGGATACGGCGATATTCATTTCCCTTGCGATTTTGTCGTAGGTTACGTCCTCGTCGCTTATCTCCAGCCTCTCGCGCACCTTTAAAACCTGATATGCGGTGTCGCGTATGCTTCTTGAAACGCGCAGGGAGTTGCCGTCCCTTAAATACCTCTTTATCTCGCCCAAAATCATAGGCACTGCGTAGGTTGAAAACTTGACCCCGACCGATAAATCGAAATTATCTATCGCCTTGATCAGCCCGACGCAGCCCGCCTGAAACACGTCGTCGGCGTTGGCGTTTTTCGCCCAAAACCGCCGCACGAGGGACAGAACTAACCGCAAATTGCCGGTTATGAACCGTTCGCGGGCGGACTCGTCCCCCGATTTCAGCTTTATCATAAGTTCTTCCTGCTCCTTTGACGAAAGCAGAGGCAGTCCCGACGTATCCACGCCGCAGATAACAACTTTCTGTAACATAATTTCCTCCCGGTATTTATGTACAAAAAGCCGCCGTAAGCCCGACCTTTTAAACCGTCCTTCAGATCTGTTTGGAAATTTCCTTTTTTAGCTTCGAGATTATCTTCTTTTCCAGTCGGGATATGTAACTTTGAGAGATACCGAGTTTGTCCGCGACGTCCTTTTGGGTCATCTCCTCGCCGCCGTCGAGCGCGAAGCGCATTTTCATTATCTTCTGCTCGCGCATAGAGAGCTTGGACAGTGAGGCGCGCAGCAGTTCGCGTTCCACCCCGCCCTCGATATCCGAATAGACGGCGTCCGCGTCCGTGCCCATCACGTCCGACAACAATAGTTCGTTACCCTCCCAATCGGTGTTCAGCGGTTCGTCGAAACTGACCTCCTGTTTGAGCCGCGACATACGGCGCAAATACATCAAAATTTCATTTTCGATACACCTCGACGCGTAGGTTGCGAGCTTGATATTCTTTTCGGATTTAAAGGAATTGATAGCCTTGATAAGCCCTATCGTCCCGACGGATACGAGGTCGTCGCCGTCCACGCCCGAGCCTTCGAACTTCTTCGCTATGTACACCACGAGTCTGAGATTGTGTTCTACAAGGTCGGATTTGGCTTTTTCGTCCCCGTTTTCGAGTCGGGATATCTTGTCGCTCTCTTCCTCCTGTGAAAACGGCAGGGGCAGCGCCTCGGTTCCGCAGATGTAATCGAGCGTATTTACGCCGAAGATGAGCGACAAAAGCCTTTTTACTTTTTCAAACATTTAATCCTCCATTAGGTCGGTATGAAGCACCGCCTCGCCTGCGGCTATGGCGCTAATACCTATTTTTACGCCGTGAACGGTGCTACATTTGCCGTCGACGGATATTTCCATCTTGTCCGCAGTGAACACTTTGAGTTTTTTGCTTCCTGCAACAGTATGTATTTTTACTACCTCTTTTATTCGGCTTTCGTCCACGATTTTTTCCGCCGCCCGTACGGGTATTACGCTTACGGGCTGTCCGCGGTAATACACCTTGTTTCCGCTGTCGAAAAAACCTGACACCGCCACGCATTTTCCGTCGAGATAGATTTTACAATCCGCAGTAGTCTTGCCGACTTTTCTCAGTTTGTTCGCAATCTTACGCGCCGCAATGACGAGCAGGAGCGCGCCGAACAGCGGTATGCCCACGGGCGCCGATGTGAGAAGATAGCCGTTCCCCTCCGCATAACTTGACCCGACGAGGGAAAATACGGCGACAAGCGCGCCTCCGAGCACGAACGTAAAGCCCAAAAAGACCGCCGACATTTTAACATATGCTTTGAAATTTTTAAACTTGCCGCCAATGAAACAGATTGCCAGACCCGAAATTATTTTTATCGCCGCCGAGATTACGGCGTTCGGGTTAAATAGCGGAAACAGGACCGCAAAGCACGCGCCGAGCGCCGCGGCAACGATGACGCGCCGAATATGCGCGGGGTTCTTTGACGCGATTTTCGCGCAGTACAGCAGCGTGAAGTCCATACAGAAATTTTCAATTAGGGCAAGTTCCACCCAGACCTGCATCGTATGATGTATTATAGCGCAGGCGGGCGTTCAAAAAGAGAAAAAAAACGGCGCGATCTGTCGAATTGCGTCGTTTGTGATTATCTGTAAGTTATTACGCTTTCTATTTACCCCCCGGGCAGACCGCGTGGGGATATCCGGATCCCGGCAAAGGTTACGCCGCAATAAGCGCCCAACGCGTACTCCGTTTCACTCATAAAACTCCATATGCGTCCTAAAACGCAGAACTGCGAACAAATTAGAATTAAAGGGTTTCGAGAATCAGGCGCAGCTCTTGCGTGGTCTTTGCCTGAAAGAGTTTCAGTTTCAGCGACGACGCATTAGGCGTTCCGCGCAGGTAAAAAGCAGTCATCTTGCGCATAAATACGCAGGCAAAACGCTCACCGTAATATTTCAGCGTTTCGTCAAGCTGTTTTTCGATAAGTTTTTTCCTGTCGGGAACGGGTTTTTTTGTTATTTCCGCGAAAATCCACGGGGAATACATTGCTCCCCTCGCCACGGCAACCCCGTCCGCGCCCGTCTCTGAAAGAAGCCTTTCCGCGTCCTCTGCGCAAAATATGCCGCCGTTGGCGACGACGGGGATTTTGACGGCGTTTTTCGCCGCGGCTATCGCTTTAAAATTCACTTCGCCGGCATAGATCTTGTCGCGCGTTCTGCCGTGCACGGTTATCATATCCGCGCCCGAATCCTCGCACATACGCGCAAATTCGGCGGAAATTATCCTGCTTTCGTCCAGCCCGATGCGGAACTTGACGGAAACCGCCTTGCCGCTGCTCTTTGCCGCCCTTATCACACGGGACGCGAGCGGAAGGTCGTTCATCAGCGCACTGCCCTCGCCGTTGTTG
The DNA here is from genome assembly GCA_964385865.1 of uncultured Clostridia bacterium. Taxonomy (GTDB): domain Bacteria; phylum Bacillota; class Clostridia; order Christensenellales; family Borkfalkiaceae; genus Coproplasma. Next base: position 3,853 of record CAYLQK010000044.1, read on the forward strand.
TAGATTTTGGGCATAGGACAGCCCATATTTATGTCGATAAGCCCGAACGGCGCAACTTCCTCGCTTTCGCAAGCGCGGCGCATTATTTCGGGTTCGGAGCCGAATAACTGGCACGCCTTTATTCCGCCGTATCCGGGCGTTACGAACAGCAAATCTTTCGTCTTTTCGTTGTTGTAACAGAGTCCCTTGGCGCTGACCATTTCGGTAAACGTGAGAGCCGCGCCCATTTCGTAACACGTCTGCCTGAACACGGCGTTGGTATACCCCGCAAGCGGCGCGAGAAATACGTTACCCTGCGTTTCGAGACCCGCTATCTTAATCCTTTTTGAGAGCATTTTTAGCCTGTAACCAATACCAATCGAGCTCGAGCTCGTTCAGCTCGGTCATTTCCTTTCCCTCGGACATTATGATCTGTTCGCACTTGACGAACCGTTCGGAAAACTTTTTTATCGCGGCGCGCAGAGCTTCCTCGCAGTCCACGCCCGCAAGCCGGCAGGTATTTACGGCGGAGAACAGCACGTCGCCCGCCTCGTCAAAGACGGCTTCCTTGTCCTCTGCGACTACCGCGGCGAGAAGCTCGTCAATCTCCTCTCCGAGCCTGTCCGCGGCGGATATGGCCGAAAGAAAGTCCATACCCGACTTAGCGGCGCGCTTTTGGACCTTTTGGGCGCGCATACAGGCGGGGAAATTATTTGGCACCGCCATTACGCTTTCGCCGAACGTCTGCTGATGTTTTTCGATTTTCTTGTTCTTTTCCCAGACGCCGAGCGCCTCGCCCTCGCTCGCCGCCTTGTCCTTGCCGAAGATATGGGAATGGCGGAAAATCAGCTTTTTCACAAGCCTTGTTATGGCGTCGGACGAGTCGAATACGCCCGTTTCTTCTTTAAGGACGGCGTGGAAAGCCGCCTGCAACAGTACGTCGCCCGTCTCTTCCTCTATGCCGTCGTCGTCGGCGCGCTCGATCGCGTCGGCAAGTTCGTACGCCTCCTCTATGAGGTTGCTCTTTATGCTCTCGTTGGTCTGTACCCTGTCCCAGGGACAGCCGTTCGGCGCGCGCAAGAGCTTTATCAGCTTTTCAAGGTCGGCGTAATCATACCTGTCCTTGGAGAGGAATTCGCCCTCTTCGACTGCCACGGCGCAGGAGTAGTCGTAATTTTTCTGCCTGTCGATTTCGTAAATCCTGACGCGTTTTACCGTATCGCCGCGTACGAACGAGCAGACTGTTTCTTCACCGAAGATACGGGACAGTCTGAACTTTACGGCGCTCGCTATGTATTCGCCGTCGATATCGTAGACGACCGCGGCGGGACAGCTTTTGAGATTTTCCACGTCGTAGGCCGAAACCGACGCGTACTGGGCCGAGGTCAACCTTGCCAAACTTGCCGCGTGAGCGCCCTTCGGGACGCCCTCGCAGATTTCGCAGTCTTTGTGCCTTTTTAGAATTATCCTGCACGCCTCGTCCTCACAGACGGCGCCGTCCACGCAATAGCACACGTCCCCGTCCTTTGCCGCCTTCAAAACGGCGTTTGCGAGCTTTTTGTTCAGCGTGTCGAAATTGCGGCTGGATTCGTACAGTTCGTCAAGAGTTTTAACTTCGTATCCCTTGAGGCTCTCGAAAGAGCGCGTAAAGGCGGTGCGCGCCATTATTTTCGGACACGAGCGGAGGGCGCGTTCAGCCCTTTTGGTTAATTCGTCTGCGCCCGTTCCCAAGCCTATCAGCGTTATCTTCATTGCTTTCACTCCCTATTCTTTTTTCATTTATAATATACCAAAAATTGAGTAAAGCCGCAACCAAATAGCAACAATTTGCCGAAATTGCCGCGCCGCTTATGGAAAGATTTGTAAATTTTATGAGAACCGCCGTAAGCAATACGCGCAAAATCGCGGTAGACCACTGCGTTACGGTGCTTTTGACGGGTTTGCCGAGAGAAGTCAGACACGCCGAGGAAGTCTGTACGAGCGAGAGAGTAACGGCGTTTACCGCCATAATGCGCACGAGACCGACGAGAACGGTTTTTTCTTCAGCGGCGAGGGAATTGAATATAAGTCTGACGGCGAGAGGCGCGAACGCGAACAGCGCGATTGCCGCGGGCGCGGAAATTGCGAGAGTAATCAGCAGGGATTTATATGCCTTGCGCTTTGCCGCCCGTATATCGCCGCGCTCGGCAAGCGGAGAGATTTGGGGAACGCTTGCCGCCGCAAGTCCGTACGTTACCGATACGGGTAGGTTTATTATGGTTACCGCACAGCCCGAAAAGACGCCGTATAGCGCGGTTGCGTTGTCCGTAATGCCTTTGAGTATGCGGACGGCGACGATGCTTTCCAAAAGCTGGCTTGCGGGCAGCGCGATGGCGGTCAGAGTCAGAGGTATGGTATAACTGAAAATCGACGAGTACGGCACCGCCGCTTCACGGTACAGCGGGACTTTGCCGCGCTTTTTTAGGTACCATAAATAAGCGAGGAAGGTGGAAAATATCTCGCTGACGGTTACGGCGAACAGGGTTGAAGTTACCGCAAAGGTGAGGTTGCGCCTGAATACGTACGCGAGAACGCAGCCGAGCGCGACTTTTATCAGCTGTTCGGAAATCTCCGTTACGGCGGTGGGATACATATTCCCCCTGCCCTGAAAATAGCCGCGGACTATTGACAGTATGGAGACGAAAAATACGGACGGGCACAGCATTATACAACAAGGTCGGATGGCTTCTTCGCCCTGAATCAAGGCGAGAGGCTCCGCCAGCATATACATCGCAAGCGTACCTATGACGCCTATCATTCCGTATAGTAAAAAGGCGCGCCGCTCCACTCCCCTACCGTTGCCCGACGATACGAGACGGGAAATGCCCGTAGGTATCCCCGACGCCGAGACGGTAAGTAAGATACAGTACAGGGGATATACCATTTGGTAAATACCCATTCCCTCGCCGCCGAGGAAAGCCGTAAGCGGTATGCGGTAGACCGCACCGAGAATTTTTGAAATAAAGCCGCCCAAAGAGATTATCAAAGCGCCTTTCAGGAAGGATTGCTTCTGACTGAACATAAAAATAAAACTCCGCACTTTTAGTATGCGGAATTTAAATTGGTTTTATTTACTTTTATCGGCGCGGCGGGCTTTGGCGCGCGCGTATTATTCGAACTGGTTGGCGAGAATCGTTGCGGAGAGCTGGGCGAGTTTACAAGCGCCGGCTTCCATCTTCGCGCCCTGCTCGCAGGAGACGAGAGCCACTGCGCCCAAACAATCGCCGTTGCACACGATGGGGACTATTATCTGAGCCGTGATATCGCCTTCGCTTTCGGCGGTGATGGGTACGACGTCGCCGCCCTCGGAGAGATTGGCTATATAACTCTTTCTGTCGCGGAGTATCTTTTCCATTTTTTCGGAAAGGCTTTTGCCGTCGAAAGTGCGCTGTCCCTTACCCGCCGCGTGCAGCACCTCGTCAGTGTCGCAGATGACGGCTATATGCCCCGACAGGTCGGAAAGGGACTTCGCCGTGCTCTCCGAAAATTTATCGAGAGAGGCTATCGGCGAATATTTTTTCAGCATAAGCTCGTCGCGGTCGGTGAAAATTTCCAATGGGTCGCCCGACTTTAATCTCAGCGTCGAACGTATCTCCTTCGGTATGACCACTCTGCCCAATTCGTCTATTCTTCTTACAATTCCTGTTGCTTTCATAAAACTCCTTATTACCACTATCACAGACGAGCGGACGGATCGCGCCGCCGGCTATCTGTGCCCTGTAAAAAGTATGTGAAAGCTTTTACAAGTTATGCGCGTTAAATAGAAAGATAAGCGGCGCGGCTTTAAAAGCCGCGCCGCACTTTATATTCCGTTATTGTCTCAAACGGTTGCGTCCGCGTCCGCTTCCCGAACGTCCTCTTGCTCCTTACGGTCGCCGAGTTCGGGATGCTTCATATTCTTCGCAAAGATATACTTTTGCAGGAAGACGTAACCTATTCCGAACAGTACCATTACGATACTCCATATCTGCGACGGAGTGAGCGCCGTGCCGATGAAAGTTCCCCTCGAATCGTCGCGCACAAACTCTATCAGAAAACGCCAGATTCCGTAAGCGATAGCATACAGCGCAAAGTTGTAGTTGAACTTGAACTTAAAGAACATTACCGCCATAGCCGCGCTGAGGAGAATGAGAAATATCATCTCAAAGAGCTGCGTAGGAATAACGTTGCCCGAATAATCCTTCGCGACGGGCAGTCCGTACCAGGCGTTGGTAGGTTTTCCGTAACAGCAGCCTGCGAAGAAACAGCCCAGCCGCCCGAACGCGTGGGCGATGGTTATCCCTATGGGGATAAACGGTAACGCGTCGGTCAACGTTGCGTTGAATTGGGGCGCAAGCCACTTTATTTTCGTGCGGGGATGAACGACGTAGATATATATCCAATATACGGCGAGGAAACTTACGACGCCGCCGATAAGACCGCCGATAAACGTCATTCCGCTAAGGCTGAAACCTGCGGACGGATTATCGATATAGTTGTACAGAGACTGGAAGAGCGCCGCGGCTAATATGCCGAAACCTGTTCCGAATACTCCGATAAACAGAATCATATCGGAGGAAGCCTCGTTGAATTTGCGTTTTTTCATCGTAAGATAGATAAACGCGAAACAGGCGATAATGCCTACTGCCATACAAATGCCGTAAAGATATACGCCTCTGCCGAAAATTGTAAATATAGGATCGGGATGCATTTTATGTCCTTCTGTCAGTTATTGATATCATTATAGCACGCTTCGTTTGTAATTTGTGTGAATTTGCTAAAACTTTTCGCTGATTTTTCGGTCAATTTTTCAAAAAATTGTTGACAGCCGAAACCAACGCCTTGTACGAACTTCTGATTATGTCGTCGTCCACGCCCGCGCCCCAAAATATTTTGCCTTGCGCGTTCTGCGCGCCGACGTAGGATATCGCCTTAGAGCGCGACGACGAGCTGAGCGCGTGCTGTTCGTATCCCGTCAGCGTGAAATCTATACCGAAATACTTCTTGATTGCGTTCGATACCGCGTCAAGTCTGCCGTTGCCGTGCGCCTTTACAACTTCTTCCTTACCCCCGCTGTAAATCGTTACGGTCGATTCGATTCCGTTTACCTGACGGAAATGACACTCTATAATGTCGAATACGGGACGGTTCCTCACAAAGCCGTCCTCGAATATCTTAAACAGCTCGTCTGCGTGAAGTTCCTTGTGCAGGCGGTCGGAGACGGATTTTGCGAGATACCCCATTTCCTCCTTCATCTTGCGCGGCATATCTATGCCGAAATTGGATTTCAGCACGAAACCGACCCCGCCCTTGCCCGACTGTGAGTTGATACGTATGACGTCGGAATCGTATTCCCTGCCGACGTCCTGAGGGTCTATGGGAAGATATGGAACGTTCCACTTGTCGGCGCACTTGGCCTTGCGCCAATCCATACCCTTTGCGATGGCGTCCTGATGGGAACCCGAGAATGCCGCGAACACCAGCTCGCCGGCGTAGGGCTGACGCGGACTTACCGTCATATCCGTGAAAGATTTATAGAGCGAACATATATACGGCATATTCTCGAAATTGAGTCCGGGGTCCACGCCCTGCGAAAACATATTCATAGCAAGGGTTACCACGTCAACGTTGCCCGTGCGCTCGCCGTTTCCGAACAGCGTTCCCTCTACTCTGTCCGCGCCTGCAAGCAGCCCCATCTCCGCGGCGGCGACGCCGCTGCCCCTGTCGTTGTGAGGATGAAGGGAGATTACTACGTTTTCCCTGTATTTGACGCGCTTACAGATATACTCCACCTGTTGCGCGTATACGTGCGGTATGGCGTTTTCGACCGTGGCGGGAAGATTTATTACCGCCTTTCTGTCCGCAGTCGGCTGCCATACGTCGAGTACGGCGTTTACAACCTCCAACGCGTATTCGGGTTCGGTGCCCGTAAACGATTCGGGAGAATACTCGAAGCGGTAATTCGCGCCCTCGCGTGCCGTTAGTTCCTTCAAGAGCTTAGCTCCGTCGACGGCTATTTGTTTTATTGCCTCCCTGTCCTTTTTAAATACCTGCTCGCGCTGGGCGACGGAAGTGGAATTATAGACGTGGACTATTACGTTTTTTGCGCCGTGCAGAGCTTCGAAAGTCTTTTCGATTATGTGCGCGCGAGCCTGGGTTAAGACCTGTATCGTAACGTCGTCGGGAATGAGGTTGCCGTCTATGAGCCTTCGGAGAAAGTTATATTCCGTTTCGGAGGCCGCGGGGAAGCCAACCTCGATTTCCTTGAATCCGAGTTCTACGAGCAGTTTGAAGAATTCGACTTTGATCTCCTCGGACATCGGTTCGATAAGGCTCTGGTTGCCGTCGCGGAGGTCGACGGAACACCATACGGGCGCTTTGGTTATCATATCCTTTTCGGCCCAATCCATACAGCGTTCTTTGGGCAGGAAATATTGTTTTTCGTACTTTTGGAAATTTTTCATCGATACACCTTTCTTATTTATTCCGCGCAATTTACGAAAAATCAAGACCGCGGAAAACTATACGGCACGGGATCTCTTAAAGAGACGCCGTGCCGCGTGGTACCACTCTTCTTTACAGCTTGCGCTGCCTTTAAGGCGCATATACGCCCTGCCCTTTGTACGGTGGGGAACCGTCTCCGACTACTTTCCGCCTTGTCCGTCCTTAAAAAAAGACGGGTCGGCGCAGCGGTCTTTCACCGAAGCCGCTCGGCGGCGAGTTCGCGTAAATTCTTCGTTTATCTCGCACCTGCCGATAAATCTCTGAACCCGAGCTTTACGTTACTACTCCGCTTCAACGCGTTTATATTTATTTTATGTTATAATATCATACAGTTTCTTCGTTTGTCAAGGGCTTCTCCGGAAATTTTGCGACCTTTACGAACCAGAAAGTTACGGCTACTAACATACTTATGCCCCAACCCAGCGCCCACGCCCAGTAAACGCCCGAAAATCCCCAGCCTATTCCCGTGAGGACGTAAACCAGGATTACCCTCAAAAGCAAATCGGTGAACGTGCTTATCGTAAACCCGAGGTTGCCGCCGCAGCCGCGCACCGCGCCGTCCGACACTATCTTCACGCACACCACGGGAAGGAAACAGGAGACCACTGTCAGATAATCGGAAGAGTACGACAGCGCTTCAGGGGTCAATTTGTCTTTTTGGATAAAGATCTTAGTCAGCTCTTTCGGGCAGGAGACGAATACGGCGACGAAAATCAGCGTTATTATCATCGAGTAGCACAGCGTTGCCCAATAGCCCTTCCTGATACGGCCGAATTTCCCTGCCGCCCTGTTCTGGGAGGCGAAATTTGAGAAGCCGTTAGTCATATTCGAAACGCTCATCGTCGACATAACCACGAATTTGAACGCCGTCGTAAAGCCCGTGGTCGCGTCAACGCCCATTTCGTTTATTCTGCCGTTGACGAAGAAGTTGCCGACGGAGACAAAACTCTGTTGCAGTATTATGGGCACGGAGCAAACCACAAGTTCCTTCAATATGCGGCCGTCGTACATTTTCGGCTTTTCTTCGGAACGGATAGAGCGAACCTTTTTGACGAGAACTACGACGGTAAGCATACAGGAGATTGCCTGCGAGATGAGCGTCGCCCACGCCGCGCCTGCGACGTCCCGGTGAAAGGCGCAGACGAACAGCAGATCGAGACCGATATTGAGGACGGAAGATACCGCCAGGAATATGAACGGCGTTTTACTGTCGCCGAGCGCCGCGCAGATACCGCAGCCGAGGTTATAGATAAATACAAACGGCAGCGAGCCGATATATATGTACAGATATGCCAGACAGTCGCCGAAATAGGACTCGTCCGCGTTCAGGGCTTTGAGCGAGAGATTTCCGAACCCGAACCCCGCCGCCATTATGGCTGCGCACAGGACGGCGACGGCGATAAGGGCGGTATTGACCGATTCGCGGACCTTTTTGTTGTCCTGTTCGCCGAAGTGCCTTGCGATGACCACGGAACTTCCGCCGTTTGCGCCGAGGGCGAACGCAAGAAGGATATTGACGACGACTGTAGCGACGCCTACGGCGTCAACCGCGAGCGCGCCTTCAGCCGCAAAATTGCCCACGACAAGCAGGTCCACCAGAGAATAAATCTGCTGAACCAGCGCACTGCCGAACAGCGGCATTGCGTATAAAAACATAAGCTTCCACACGTTTCCGCTTGTTAAGTTTACCGTCTTACTGCCCTTCATACTCTCCTTATTATAGTTAAACGCAATCCCAAAATCAAATAATTGATTTCAATTTGAGTATTGAAACTTTTGCGCAGAAATTTTGTTTATAACTAAAAACAGCTCCCCCGAAAGCGCATTTCCCATAGGGAATATAAAAAATACGCGCCGCGGGAAACCGCGGCGCGCCTTTATTATTTATTAGTTGTTGTAAGTATTAGTTGTTGTAAGCTTTTTTAAGTTTGCCGACGTATTGAAGTATGAGCACGCCTGCAAGCACCTGATAGATTACGGACAGCAAGCCGCCGATAATCATAGCAATGGCCGAACTCACAATCGCGTCTTTTATGCTGCTAAGCGCACTGATATTCAACGTATCGAACACTTGGTCAACCAATGCGCTGTTGCTGAGTGCAACTATGCCGATTACTAAGCTGGGAAGGAAATCGAGGAAAGCCTGTATGAACATTATGACTGCGGCAAAAGTTCCCGCTACGTTCTCTCCCGCGGTCTTTCCGCTGAGTATGGAAATGCCGCCTTTAAGACACTTATTGATTGATCTGAAATAAATAATGTTGAATATAAATACGATAAGGATAAACGCGAGGCCGATACCGAATATGATCGCAGTGCTTGCCGTAGCCACCCCTGTGCCGTTCACTTCGCTTTCAATCGCGTGGACTGCTGCAACAGCCGCCGCCAAGCCGATAATGGCAAGGATAAGCATAAATACGTAAACGATTACTTTAAATACGAACTGTATAACGAAAGGAACGCGGACGAACTTAAGACCCAAGGGGCTAAGTTTCTTCTGTTTGCCTGCCGCAAACGTGAGCCACAGACCGATTACCATAAAGATAGGCAGTATGCACTGTATCAATGAAAGCGGGAGACCTTTGAAGATTGTAACGATAAGATCGATCGTACCGAGCACGCAAAGGATAATCATCATTATGCTGCCTGCAATCGAGAATACCGCGTCTTTCTCGCCTTCGGAAGCGGGCGCGGAGACCGGCGATACGGGCTGCTGCTGTACTACCACTACCTGAGGCTGAGGCTGATAGTAAGGCTGCTGGGGCGCCTGCTGGTAGCCGTAGGGCTGCTGGGGCGCCTGCTGATAATTGGGCTGCTGATAGCCGTTTTGCGGATAGCCGTTAGGCTGATAGCCGTTAGGCTGTTGCTGATAGCCGTTAGGCTGTTGCTGATAGCCGTTAGGCTGCTGCTGATAGCCGT
>CAYLQK010000045.1:0-12781 GCA_964385865.1 uncultured Clostridia bacterium
GCATAAACGCCAAGGCAAAAAATATCAGAAAGTTCAAAAGGACGTTGTCCGTATTTAGGCTTATAATCCGGCTTTTGTCTCTCGCTATCACTATCGTCGCGCTTGTGAACGCGACTTCGGGCGGCGAATATTCCGCGGGCAGTATTGCAGTCGACGTAGTGCTGATAATCTTCTCGATAATCTGTCTTATCGTTCAGGTGATTCCGCTGCTGTTCGGCGGCTTCGGAAAGCTTGCGCGTTGGCTTTTATCGCCCGTGAAGAGTATCCGCTTCTCGTCCGTCGCGTTGGAATGGTTCGAATTAGCCGTAACCGAAAGCGGGCAGAATAAAAGGGTGAGAAAAATATCCCAAAAATACTTCGATGAGATAGGCAGGGTTCTCGATAATTTTCTTATTCCCGCACTCGGCAAAAAATACGTGTCGTCAATAAAACCGACGGCGGTGCTTGCCGTCGCGGACAGGGCGACGGAAGAGGACAAGCCCGTCGTCGAGGGCGTGCTGAAAAGCGTGTTTGCCTACGCGGAGGAGTGCGGCTACGTTACGTTCAACCCCTGTAAAGATTTGAAATTCGAGGGCAGCATTGAGGAGGAGCCGAAGCAAAAGAAGACCGTCAAAGACAGATTGTTCGGTATGGGTAAAAAGATAGGAATGTCCCTTCTCGATAAGTATATTGAAAAAAATTCCGATACGGAAAACGATGATTGAAATTAATAGAGGCGGCGCACTTCACAGCTGAAGTGCGCCGCCTTTTTCGTATTATTAAAACTTAATGATTGCCCTTTTAAAATTCAAGACTCTTTGCAATGTAGTTTTCAAGTTCTTCTATATTCAGTCTTACCTGCTGCATACTGTCGCGGTCGCGCACAGTTACCGTATTGTCTTCAAGCGTACCGAAATCCACGGTTATGCAGAACGGCGTGCCGATTTCGTCCTGCCTGCGGTAACGTTTTCCGATCGATCCCGTTACGTCGTAGGTTACGGAAAACTTCTTTGCAAGATTTCTGTAAACTTCGTCAGCCTTTTGCGAAAGGTTTTTTTGTAAGGGCAGAATCGCCGCTTTATAGGGCGCGAGGAAGGGATGAAGCCTTAACACCGTTCTCACGTCGTTTTTCTCGGCGTCCAAAACCTCCTCGTCATAGGCGTCCGTAAGGAATGCAAGCACCATTCTCTCGGCGCCGAGCGACGGCTCAATGACGTATGGAACGTATTTCTCGTTCGTTACGGGGTCGGTATACTCCATATTTTCGCCGCTCTCGGTCTGATGTTGTTTCAGGTCGTAGTCGGTCCTGTCCGCAATGCCCCACAATTCGCCCCAACCGAACGCAAAATTGTATTCGAAGTCCGTAGTCGCCTTCGAGTAGAAACAAAGCTCTTCGGGCGAGTGGTCGCGAAGTTTCAGGTTTTCCTCTTTAAGCCCGAGCGACAGGAGAAAGTTTTTGCAGTATTCTTTCCAGTACGAGAACCATTCAAGATCGGTCCCGGGCTTGCAGAAAAATTCAAGCTCCATCTGTTCGAACTCGCGAACGCGGAAGATAAAGTTTCCGGGCGTAATTTCGTTACGGAAAGATTTACCTATCTGTCCTATGCCGAAGGGGACGCGCAGCCGCGACGTACGCTGAACGTTTTTAAAATTAACAAATATGCCCTGCGCGGTCTCGGGGCGCAGATAGACGGTGTTTACGGTGTCTTCGGTAACGCCCTGGAAGGTCTTAAACATAAGATTGAACTTTCTGATGGGCGTAAAATCGCTCACTCCGCATACGGGACACACGATTTTCTTTTCATCGATGAACTTTTCCAACGCTTCGTTATCCATTGCCTCGACTTTTAAATCGAGATTGTGTTTCTTGCAATAATCTTCAACGAGGTTGTCGGCACGGTGCCTTGCCTTGCAGTGTCTGCAATCCATAAGCGGGTCGGAAAATCCGCCGAGGTGTCCCGACGCTTTCCAGGTTCTCGTGTTCATCAAAATAGCGCAGTCAAGACCTGTGTTATAGGGCGTCTCCTGCACGAACTTTTTCCACCACGCCTTTTTTACGTTGTTTTTGAACTCAACACCGAGCGGCCCGAAATCCCAGGTGTTGGCAAGACCGCCGTAAATTTCGCTACCGGGGAAAATGAACCCCCTGTTTTTACACAGAGCAATTAATTTTTCCATCGTTACGGCTCGCTTTTTGTCAGCCATATAAAACTCCTTTTCGCCGCATTTGGATTAATGCGGACTAATTATTTTAACAAGAAATATTTTATATAATTTCTTGTGTCAAGTCAAGTAAAAGACGGCGCTCTGCATATTTCGTGCGCATTTAAAAAATTTCAAAAAGTTGCCTTAAAAGATATACTTTTAATTTCACGTTATGTTATAATGTGTAAAACAAATTAAAAAACAAGGTGTTAAATGCTCTCAGATATCGAAATTGCCGAAAATTGCAAATTGAAAGATATCCGCGAAATCGCGGCAAAGCTCTCACTGCCGGAGGACAAGCTCGAATTGTACGGCAGATACAAGGCAAAAATCGACTTAAAAGAAATCGATCCCAAGTCCAAGCTCGTACTCGTTACGGCAATAAACCCTACGGCAAGCGGAGAGGGCAAGACGACCGTCTCCATAGGCCTTGCGGACGGAATGTCAAAGCTCGGCAAAAAGGCGTGTCTTGCGCTCAGAGAACCCTCTTTGGGCCCGGTGTTCGGCATAAAGGGCGGGGCGGCAGGCGGCGGCTATGCCCAGATAGTGCCTATGGCCGATATTAACCTTCACTTTACGGGCGATCTGCACGCCATAACCGCGGCAAATAATTTGCTCTGCGCAATGATAGATAACCATATCTTCCGCGGCAACGCGCTGGGGATAAAGGAGGTCTATTTCCGCCGCTGTATGGATATGAACGACCGTTCACTGCGCAATATCACGCTGCATTGCGAGGCGGGCAATATGAAGGGTTGCATAAATTACGAGCGGCAGGAAAGCTTTGAAATCACCGCGGCTTCCGAAATTATGGCGATACTTTGCCTTGCTACCGATCTCGAAGATTTGAAAAGGCGTATCGGCGACGTAGTGGTCGGCATAAACGGCGAAGGGACATACGTGCGCGCGCGCGAACTGAAAGCCGAAGGCGCAATGGCTACACTGCTTAAAGACGCAATAAAGCCTAACCTTGTCCAGACCCTTGAAGGAACGCCCGCCATCGTACACGGCGGACCTTTTGCAAACATAGCGCACGGCTGTAATTCCATACGCGCTACCTACACCGCAATGACTCTTGCGGATTATACCGTTACCGAAGCCGGCTTCGGCGCGGATCTCGGCGCGGAAAAATTCCTCGATACAAAGTGCCGTATCGCAGGTATTCAGCCCGACTGCGTAGTCGTAGTCGCAACCGTTAAGGCGTTGAAACTCCACGGCGGCGCGGACAAGGGCGAGCTTTCCGTCGAAAATCTTTCAGCGCTTCGGGCGGGGCTTCCAAACCTTTTAAAACACGTTGAAAACATAGTCAACGTCTATAAGAAACCCGTGGTAGTGGCGATGAACAGATTTGCCACCGATACGCAGGCTGAAATAGACGAAGTGCTTTCTGCCTGTGCAAAGGCAGGCGCGAAAGCCGTATTTACCGACGTATTCTTAAAGGGCGGCGAGGGCGGTACCGAGCTTGCCGCCGCGGTCATTGAAGAATGTGAAAGGCAGACTGATCTTCATTACGCCTACGATTTGAAAGACGATATTAAAACCAAGATAAACGATATCGTAAAAAACGTATACGGCGGCGACGGTGCGGAATTTACCGACGAGGCGGAGAAAAAGATACAAAATATCGAAAACCAGGGAATCTGCGGTTTGCCGGTAATTATCGCAAAAACGCAGTATTCGCTGTCTGACGACCCTAAAAAACTCGCAAGACCTACGGGCTTTAAGATTAAGGTGCGCGATATAATTTATAAGGGCGGCGCGGGCTTCATTGTCGCCGTCGCAGGCGAAATTATGCTTATGCCCGGTCTTTCCAAGTCCCCTTGCGCCGAGCATATCGACGTTGACGGCAACGGAAACATAACAGGCTTATCCTGATTGATTATTGCAGAAGGTCTGGAATAGAAAAAGGATTAATATGAAACTTCCCGAAGCAACGAACTTTATAGAACAAATAATCAACGAGGAACTCGAAAGCGGAAAATTCGAGAGTATAGATAATAAAATTCAGGTGCGTTTTCCTCCGGAACCGAACGGTTATCTTCATATCGGGCACGTTAAGGCGATGTGTATCAACTTCGGAGTAAGGGATAAATACCACGGTAAACTCAACCTCCGTATGGACGACACAAATCCGGCGAAAGAGGATTATGAATACGTCGATTCTATAGTCGAGGCCATAAAATGGCTCGGTTTCGAGTACGATCAGCTTTTGTTTGCTTCGGATTACTATGATAAACTATACGAAATTGCCGAAAAATATATAACGGACGGTAACGCGTACGTGTGCGACCTCTCCGCAGAGGAAATAACCGCTACCCGCGGCACGCTTACCGAGGCGGGAATTGCTTCGCCGTACAGAAACAGGAGCGTGGAAGAGAATCTTCGCCTGTTCCGCGAAATGAAGGAAGGCAAGTATCCCGACGGCGCCAAGGTTCTGCGTGCGAAAATAGATATGTCATCGCCCAATCTGAATATGCGCGACCCCGTAATATACAGGATCGCTCACGTCAGCCATTACCGCACGGGCGATAAGTGGTGCATCTATCCTATGTACGACTTCGCCCATCCCGTCTCCGACGCGCTGGAAGGGATAACGCATTCACTCTGTTCGCTTGAATTTGAAAATCACAGACCGCTCTACGACTGGATGATAGAAAAAGCAGGGTTTTGCGCGCCGCTTCCGCGTCAGATCGAGTTTGCAAGGCTGAACATAACAAATATGCTTATGTCTAAGCGTTATTTAAAAAAGCTCGTTGACGAAGGCTTTGTCCGCGGTTGGGACGACCCGAGAATGCCTACTATAATGGGCTTGAAAAACAGAGGCGTACCGCCCGAGGCTCTCAAAAAATTCTGCGCGGACGTAGGCGTTGCAAAGGCGTATTCAGTCGTGAATCAGGCACAGCTTGACAGTTGTATACGCGATAATCTTAACGCAAATGCGGAGCGGGCAATGGCGGTTCTCAATCCCGTAAAACTGACGATTACAAACTATGACGGCGAAGAAACTCTTTCGTTCGAAAAGAATCCTATGCAGGAGGGAAGCGGCGAAAGGGATATCAAATTCAGCGGTTCGGTCTATATCGACCGCGACGATTTTTCGCTCGATCCTCCGCCCAAATATAAGCGCCTGCAAAAGGGCGGTACGGTCCGCCTTAAAAGCGCATATATCGTACGCTGCGACGACGTCGTGTTGGACGATAACGGGGAAGTGGAGGAAATTTTGTGTACGTATTTCCCCGAAACGCGCAGCGGTTCGACCTTTCAGTCAACCGTCAAGGCGAAGGGCGTCATTCAGTGGGTAGACGCAAAATACGGCGTCGACGTGGAAATCAGGCAATATCAGCCGCTTCTGACTGACGAATTGTATCCTGACCAGGACTATGCCGAGAGACTCAACAAGGACAGCGAAATAACCCTTTACGGCAAAGCGGAGCCGTATCTTGCCGAAAGTGCGGACGGAACGCCCTTCCAGCTGTTACGCACGGGTTATTATAAAAAACGTTCCGAAAGCGGTCTTGTCCTTTCGGAAATCGTGTCGCTTAAAGATAATTTCAATAAATAAAAAAGACGCAGCGCGCAGGATTTTCCTGCGCGCTGCGCTTTACCTGAAAGGTAAAAGTTTAAGGTATTAACTTAAATCTTTTCGGAATAGCTTTCACAGCAAGTGCAAACGTCGCTGTCGCAAGTGCATCCTACAGTTATCTTTTCAAGAGTGCAGTTGCAACCGTTGAAATTATATTTGCAGTTGTTTACATTGCAAGCTATATCGTTGTTGATGGCTTCCATATAATACCCTCCGCATATATTTTGTGCGCAAAAGGTCAATTTATTCAAAGGTGTTGACAAATTTGATGTTAAATTGTACAATAAAAAAAAGGAGCATACTTATGAAAGTTATTTTATTGCAGGACGTAAAAGGTCAGGGTAAAAAGGGTGAGGTAGTGGACGTAAACGAAGGCTATGCCCGCAATTTTTTAGTAAAGAAAGGACTTGCCGAAATTGCCACTGCTTCAAAACTCAACGATATAAACCAGAAAAAAGCCTCCGCTGATTTCCATAAGGCTGAAGAAGTAAAGGCAACCAGGGCGCTTGCCTCGGAAATTAACGGCAAAAACTTCACCGTAAAAATCAAGGCGGGTCAGGGCGGAAAGGTATTCGGCTCGGTAACAGGCGCAAACATCGCCGATGCTTTAAAAGGTGCGGGCTATGACGTCGACAAGAAGAAAATAATTCTCGCTCAACCCATTAAAAACGTCGGGACTTACGACGTCGATTTGAAACTGCTCGAAGGCGTTTCCGCAAAGATAAAGGTTACGGTTGAAGGAGAGTAACAATCTTTAAGCCTTTTATACGGTTTATAACGTAAACAAAAACAGTAAAACAATGCGTGCGGCATTCAGCCGCACGCATTTCTCGTGGTCTTTATTCAATTTTTCGGCAAATTACCTGCCGCGACCTCCGCCTCCGCCGAAGCCGCCTCCGCCGAAGCCGCCGCCAAAGCCTCCGCCGTGTCCGCCGCCGCTCAATCCGGAGGAAGAGGGGCGCGAAATCATATTCGACGACATCCTGCCGAATGAGTTCCTTATCATAGTGTTCATTATGTGGAATTCGATCACTGTGGTCATAGCGTTACCCGTCATCCATCTGGGCGGTTCAACCGTAATATCGGCAAACTTTTCTTCCCACTTGTCGGAAACGCCCAAAACCTGGGCATAGGGCAATACGTTATAGTAGAACTGCGGATCCTGCTCCAACATCATTTCAAGCTGATCTTTTTCGGCAAGAAGTATGAAGTTTCTGAATCCAACGATGTCGTTCAGCTTCTCCGTATATTCCTTGGTCCTGTTTATGAGAAGCACCGAACAGGTTATTATCGCGCAACTTATAAGACAGAGCAATATCTTCGGTATAATTCCGATTATAGACGAGGGGATAAGCAATGTATACAACAGCGTAAATACAAGGCACAAAAGCATTATTCCAAGCGTGAATAAGACTTTTTTATTCTTTTTCAGCTTCAATCTGTAATACATTACCGTCTCAGTCGCCGCATATATAAGCAGTGCGGGGATCAGCGCAATGAAAGCAGGCAAATATATATATCCGCTCCATATCTGTAACAGAGTCAGTACAAGCGGCGCAAAGCCGAGCAAAAGCCCGCCGATAATTGCAAAAATTATGGATAATCCTATGCTCTTACTGTCGTAAAGCCCTTTGGCCTGCGCATTCACCTGTGCGGTTACTTTCTCGACAACCTTATAAAAACTACCTTTCAGTTGGCTCGGCTTAACCGTGTCTCCGCGCGCAAATAGTCCGTCGAACATAATTTGTTCGTATCCTGCGCTCGTTGCCGGGAGATTGCGGACTATACGAATAATAGTGGGGTCGTCATTGTCGTCAAGATTGATTTTCAGATAGCCCTTGCTTGCCCAATAATAGATAAGCGACGTTACGTCCTCGCTGTTGACCTTATTATCGATAAGTTTACCCATAATAAGGGGATCCATTTTGTTGGGCGCCTCATAGTTGACGACGGGGGTAAGGGCGGACTTGCTGAAAACGAAGACTTTAAGCAAAATCAATGCTAAAAGAATGACCGCTCCGATAATGACGAACCAATAAGGGGTGAAATCGAAATAATTGCTTAGAGCGCCGTCTTCGAAAGTAATATCAAAAGTTACGCCGTTGTATTTAGAAAGTTGGGTTACGGAAGCCGTGATAATCACTCTGTTATCGTCGGTTCTGCCGCTGTCGTCAAATTCGTCGGAAGTTTCCGTGGTTGCGCCTATATAATACAGCGCGCTTTTATAACCGTCCGGCAGTATCAGCGTAACCGTAGCGTTGCTTATTACGCAATCCCATCCGTAGCCTATCGGATTGACGGACAGTAAGTTTTTCTTAACTACCGAATTTGTCAGATTATAAGTGTAGGTGATGCGGTAACTTTCCTCTTGATTATATTTATTTGTATAATCGCCTATGTCGACGGAAATGAAATTGCTGTCCTCTATATATACGTCATAGTATACGTCCGAAGCAACCCCGTCGACCATTTTGCTCACTTCTACGTTATGGACCTGCGCTCCGCCGTTCGTTGGAATATCCCTTATAAATCCGGTGCTTTGCGTGCCCAGATAATTTATGGTTATATCCTCGGTAACGGCGATAGAACAGTTACTGCCGATATCGTAAGTTACGTCGTATTTGGTAACTTCGTACCTGTATACGGCAGAAGTTTCCGCCTGCGCGGTAGTGCCGCCCGTGAGCCCGAATATACACAACGCAAGTATACAGACGAGAACGAATAGGCAAATAAACGGCTTTTTATCAACTTTTTTCATAATTTTCCCCGTTTAAGCGGATTAACCCGCAATTAACTAATTTAGAACTGAACTTTGACGTTCTGTCTCTCTTCGGGATCGTCAAGTTCGAAATAGGGCTGTTTTTCAAGCTTCATACAACGGGATATGATAGAATTGGGAAACATTTCGATCTTAGTGTTGAACTGTTTTACCGTAGCATTGTAATACTTACGCACGTTGGCAAGCTCCGCCTCGATACTCTTCAGCTGGTTCTGCAAATCGATGAAATTCGTATTTGCTTTAAGTTCGGGGTAACGTTCCATTACGACGTTAAAGTTTTTGATAGCCTGCGAAAGCTGAGTGTTTGCTTCGATTTTTTCGGCGGGAGTGGTCGCGCTCTGCGCTTTCGAACGGGCCTCGATAACACACTGTAGCGTGCTGCTTTCGTGTTTCGCATAGCCCTTTACCGTTTCAACGAGGTTGGGTAAGAGGTCGAAACGCTTTTTAAGGTAGATATCGATATTGTGGAAAGCTTCCTCGTATTGGTTGCGCATTCTCACGAAATTGTTATGGACCGAAACGATCCAAATGACGAGAACAAGTACAACTACAACTGCAACGACGATGCCGATAATTCCGCCGACGCCAAGTAATAAGTTCATTGAAATTTCTCCTTATATTATAATTTTTTGATTTCTGCGATTGCATTCTTTAAAAAAGTTTCGGCTGTAGAACCCCTTCGGACGTTCTCAAGCGCCTCTTCGGGCGTGAACCAGGTAACGTCTTCAAGCTCGTTTTCGTCGGGTATGGGTTTTCCGTCTTCAGCCATTGACAGGAAATTGAGCATAAGTATATTTTTAGGTTCGTGATAACGAGAGCCCATATACCTGAATTTAACCGTGTCGAGTTTGGTTTCTTCCTTGAATTCGCGGGTAACTGCCTTTTCGGCTGTTTCTCCCTTTTTGATATATCCTGCGAAAAGTATATAATCATCCTGATTTTTGTGCTTTGCAAGTAATATCTTATCCTTAGATCTGTTGGTTACCACCATACTCACCGCCGTAGCAAAGCGGGGGAAGCGGTACTCGTTGCAATTTTTACAATATGGGACCAAACCCTCTTCTGATTTAAACATCAGCGTTAATTTTTCTCCGCATTCCGTACAATACATATTTTGCCTCCTATATTCCGTATTATTATAAACGGTTGAATATCATATAATATATAATTCTGCACATTCTATTATATAGCAAAACCGTGGATTTTTCAATAGATAATTTTAAGATTTAACAAATTTATTGACTTATTTTCACATTGGTTTTATAATTTATATACCGATAAGGAGAAAAATTTGGATTACGACAGAACAAAAGAATATTTAAATCAAATCGGACAGATACAGCTTTTGGATTATTATAACGAGCTGGACGAGGATAAACGCCGCATATTGCTTGCCGAAATAGAGAAAACGGACTTTTCCGTTATTGACGATATTCGTAAAGCCGAAATAAAAAGTCTGGGAGAAATCAGTCCCGTGCCTGTGGTCGGCATAGCTGATATAGCCGAAAACCGTGAAAAATTTTATAATTACGGATTGGATATCATCCGCAATAAAAAGGTTGGCGCGGTTCTTCTTGCGGGCGGTCAGGGCAGTCGTCTCGGGTTAGAAAAGCCTAAGGGTATGTTTGACCTCGGCGAAACGCGAAACTTAACTATATTCGAGCAGTTGATAAGCAATTTAAAAGCGGTAACTTCCGCCGCAGGCGTATGGATTCCTCTCTTTATAATGACCAGCGAAAATAATTACGCGGAAACTATTGCTTTCTTTACAAAAAACGACTTTTTCGGCTATCCCGAGAATTCGATTTATTTTTACAAACAGAAGACCGAGCCTGCGTGCGATTTCGAAGGGAAAGTTTTTCTTGACGAAAAACACCGCGTTTCGTTTTCACCAAACGGCAACGGCGGCTGGTATTCGTCGTTGAAGGACAGCTACTCCGACATCTTAGCAAAAGAGGGTATCGAGTGGCTAAACGTGTTCGGAATCGACAATGTGCTTCAGAAAATCTGCGATCCGCTTTTTATAGGCGCGACAGTTCTGTCGGGCTGCGCGTGCGGTGCGAAAGTCGTCAAAAAGACTTGTGCGGAAGAGAGAGTCGGCGTTCTATGCACGCAAAATTCAAAGCCCTCGGTCATAGAATATTACGATATGCCGAAGGAGCTTTCCGAGATGCGCGGCGGCGACGGCGAACTCGTATTCCGCTACGGCGTAATTTTAAACTATCTTTTCAACGTAAGCAGGCTGGATAAGATAATATACGAAAAATTGCCGTATCACCTTGCCAAAAAGGCGATCCCGCATATGAAGGACGGCGTCAGAGTCGTTCCCGCCGCCCCTAACGGATACAAATTCGAAACTCTTGTCGTCGATATGATAAGCTCGATGGGCAGCTGCCTCGCGTTCGAGGTCGAAAGGGAAAAAGAATTTGCGCCATTAAAGAACAGATACGGCGTCGACAGCGTTGAAACCGCCCGCAATCTTCTCAAGAAGAACGGCATAAAGCTGTGAAATAAGTCGATTCGCCGAAAGTTGTGTGAATTTTTGCTATAATACGCCATACGGTTTTGACAATTAAAGGCGGTTGTTGTAGACTTTATACAGTAGTATTTCGGTCTGACGGTAAGACTATAATCAATTCAAGGTAGTTCTATGAAAAAAATATTTACGGTAATCTCTTGCTTTGTCCTCGCTGCAGTAATGTTCGTTTGCGGCTGCGCCGCCGACGGCAGGAACGGAAGAGACGGCAGGGACGGGCAGGACGTTTCAATAGAGGAAATTTATGAGAAATACGTAGAGGAATACGGCGAGATATCCTACGCCGATTTTCTGAAAGAGTATCTCAGTTATTCCAATGACGAGATTGACCGCGTAGCAAGTCTGCAATACGTTATAAACCGCTCGCTTATGTCAAGCGTAACGATACTTACCCGTTTTGCGTATACGTCAAATGGCTCTTCTGCCCCCGGTAAGCTCGGCGACCTGTTCTCGAACACGACGTATTCCGTCTATACGGGTACGGGCGTCATTCTTTGGCTCGATAAAGACGCCGGCGACGCCTATGTAGTAACCAACTGCCACGTAGTATATGACGACACGTCGGATAATAATTATGCCGAAAATATTTATCTTTACCTCTACGGACAGGACGTTGCCGGTTATAACTTCAACCTTGACAACAATAATAACATAGTGGACGACGAAAACTATCGCATAGAGGCTGAAATCGTCGGCGCGTCCGTAACTTACGACATTGCCCTTCTGAAAGTCAGCGGAAGCGAAGTTTTAAAGCGCAGCGACGCGCAGACGGCAAGTTTTTCGGAATCCGAGGACGTGTACGTTGGCGAATACGTCTATGCGGTCGGCAACGCGGCCGGCGAAAGCCTTGCGGCAAGCGAGGGGATAATCAGTAAGGACAGCGAGTTTATAGAGCTAAGCCTTTCCGACGCCGACAGCAGCGATACGGGTTCGTACCGCGTCATCAGAACTACGGCCGCAATCAACCACGGCAATTCGGGCGGCGGACTGTTCAATTCCGAAGGGAAGATAGTCGGCATAGTAAATTCGAAGGACGACGGAGCGGATACCGATAATATGGGCTATGCCTTGCCCGCAAACAGCGTAAGACGGCTGCTCGCCCTTATGTATGACAGCTATATTTCGAACGGCAAATTCGTCTCCGGCGTAGATAAGGCGCTTATAAATATCAACTATTCCGTAACGGACAGCTATGCAACATTTAACAGCCTTACGGGACTTGCCGAAATTACCGAAATCATAGAAGTAGAAACAATTAACGGCTCGCCCGCTCGCGGCAATTTGCAGGAGGGGGACGAGATAAAGAATATAAAAATCCTTTCTTCCGACGGAAGCGTCAAGGAAGAAATGGCGGTAACAAGGCGTTACCATATCACGGATCTACTGTTTTCGGTAAGAAAAGGCGATACGGTAATTCTGACGGTACTGAGGGACGGGGAGGAGAAGGAAGTTTCGATAAATTTCGATTCTGATAAATATTTCTATCATTACGCGTAAAAATAAAAAAGCGCGTCTGTTTGCTATAGTTCCGAAAGGGACTTTTACCACGGAAACAGAATATAAGTATAGAGCGCACTATACCTTGCAAGCAAGGCAAGTGCGTTTATTTATTTTACTTTTCAAGTTGTTTATCGTATAATAATGGAGCGATAAACAGTAATTTACATAGAATAGTATGATAAAGGAACTTAAATGATTA
>CAYLQK010000046.1:0-12621 GCA_964385865.1 uncultured Clostridia bacterium
GGCGCGTTCGTTGAGTTTGCTCCCGGCAAGGACGGTATGATTCATATCTCCAAGCTTTCGGACAAGCGCGTGGAAAAGGTAGAGGACGTCGTAAAGATCGGCGACGTAGTCAAGGTTGAAATTATCAAGATCGGCGATAAGGGTATCGACCTTAAACTTCTTGAAAAATTGTCATAACATAGCAAATTGCGGCGGCAGCAACTAAAAGTTGCTGCCGCTGTTTATTTTTAGTCCAATAATATTTTCTGAAAAGCCGAAGAGTTATGATATACCGTCAGGAATAATACGCAACTGCGCCCTTAAAAATGGCGTAAGCGATGCTCTTCTGATATTCGGCGGTGATTAGCAGCGCCTCGTCGGCGGCATTGGATAAAAAACCGCATTCAACGATAACGGATGGGTTCTGCGTGCATTTCAACATATAATAGTCCCCCGTCAGCGCGGAATTAGGCGAAACGCATTCGGACATCTTGTTAATGCTCTGCTGTATGTTCATAGCAAGCGTTCTGCCGCAGTCGCTGTTCGGGTCATAGAAAACCGTGCCGCCGCGACGGGACGGAACGGGGCAGTAATTCTGATGCACCGATATGACCATATCCGCATTATTGTCCTCGATTATCTGCTTGCGCTTTTTCATATCGCGCATCTTGAACCCTTTCGTACTCAGTCCGTAAAGCCCGCCCTGTGTGGTTCTCGTCATCACCACGTTGAAACCTGCGTCCACAAAATATCCTCTCAGATATTTCGAAACGGAAAGATTGATATCGCTTTCCTTTGTGCCGGTATTCACGCCGCGCACGCCCGCGTCTACGCCGCCGTGTCCCGCGTCTATTACTACCGTCGTCTTTCCGTCGTGGGCTGAAGTCGCCGCCGCTCCCGCGCATATGCCGATCACTGCGCCTGCGGCTATAATGACCGCAATAATTATTATAAAACTCTTTTTGGCTATAAACAATTTCACACTATATAGTACTTAATCATTGATTTTTTTATGCCGAAGTTGTATAATAACTATGTATATTATGTTTGATTTTTTCACTACCGTAACGTACGAAAAGGCGAGGAATTTGAGCCCCGTAACGCTCGCGTTTGTCGGCGACGCGGTCTATTCTCTGTACGTGCGTGAAAGGCTCGTCCTTTCCACCGGCTTTGCAACGGGAAAACTTCAGAAACTGACTTCGGAAGAAGTCTCCGCGCACGGGCAAAGCCTGCTTTTAGAGCGTCTGTTGCCGCTCTTTACGGAAGAAGAGCAAGCAATTTTCAAGCGCGGCAGAAACGCAAAAAAAGCTACGAAAAGCAAGAACGCAAGCGTGGCGGAATACAACCGCTCTACAGGTTTCGAGGCGGTTTTGGGGTATCTATACCTTACGGGGCAGTATAAGAGAATAGACGAATTATTGGACGGGGTATATGAAAACTGAGGGAAGAAACGCGGTATTCGAATTACTGAAAACGGACAAAAATATAGATAAGATACTTCTTGAAAAGAACCCTCAGGGTTCCCTGAAAGCCCTATTTGCCGAAGCCCGAAAAAAGAACGTGCGCGTGCAGTTTGTCGACAGAAAAGTGCTTGACAAGGAGAGCGGTGAGGGCAGACATCAGGGCGTTATCGCCTTTTCTACGGATTTCAAATACGCCTCTTTGGACGAGATAATAGCCTCGCGCGGTGCCGACGGCGGCTTTATAATAATCTGCGACGGAATAGAGGACGTGCACAACCTCGGCTCGATTATAAGGGTTGCGGAGTGCGCGGGTGCGGACGGCGTAGTCATTCCCTCCAACAACTCCGCAAGCGTAACCGAGGCGGTTATCCGCATTTCCGCAGGCGCGGCAAACCATATAAAGGTCGCGAAAGTCAATTCAATCAACCGTGCAGTTGACGAGTTAAAAAAGCAGAACTATTGGCTGTATGCGCTCGAAGCGGACGGCAGCAACATCTATGACGCCGATCTCACGGGCAATATCGCCTTAGTTATCGGCGGCGAGGACAGCGGCGTTAAGAGGTTGACGCGCGAAAAGTGCGATTTCACCCTCTCGATACCGCTTAAAGGCAATGTAAATTCACTCAACGCCTCCGTAGCCCTCGGTATCGCCGCTTACGAGGCGGTAAGGAAAAGACAATGACGGACGGCGAGCTTGCGCTCCTGTGCCAGAGTGGTGATAAAGCCGCGTGGGAGGAGCTTTATAAGCGGTATAAACCGCGCGTACTCTCGATCGCGCGCAGATTCTTTCTCTGCGGCGGAGAAACGGAAGATCTTGTGCAGGAGGGTATGTGCGGACTGTATTCCGCGGTGAACGGCTATAAAAGCGGCAACGCCGAGTTTTCCTCGTACGCGACGGCGTGCATACGCAACCGAATTGTGGACGCTGTCAAAAAGAGCGGCGGCGCGAAATATTCCGCGTTAAACAACTTTCTGCCGCTCATCGAAGTGGGCGAAGACCTCTGTCTCTCTCCCGAAAACCCGGAAGACGAATTGATACGTCGCGAGAACAGGCGCGAATTTCTTCACAGGATGAGCAAGATTCTCTCGTCGATCGAATTCAAGGCTATGGTTATGTATACCGACGGAATGACCCTGTCGGAGATATCTTCGGCGCTCGAAAGAAGTCCGAAAAGTATAGATAACGCTTTAACCAGAGCCAAACGTAAACTGCAAAAACTTATTTCTACGGAGGAATAAATGGCATATCTCGCGTTTTACAGAATGTTCCGCCCCGTATCGTTCGACACGGTCGTCAGACAGGAACACATAGTCCGTACTCTTAAAAATCAGATTGAGACGGGCAAAATCGGCCACGCATACCTGTTTTGCGGACCGCGCGGAACGGGTAAAACCACGCTCGCCAAGATTTTTGCGCGCGCGATAAATTGCGAGAACACGCAAAACGGTTCTCCGTGCGGAAAATGCCCGTCCTGTAAAGCCCTCGCGGAAGGCGGTAACCTCGATATTTACGAAATCGACGCCGCGTCGAATAACGGCGTAGACGAAATGCGCGATTTAAGGGAAAAGGTGCAGTATCCGCCGGTAGCGGGCAAATACAAGGTCTATATAATCGACGAGGTCCATATGCTCACGGCTTCGGCTTTCAACGCGGTACTAAAAACCCTTGAAGAGCCGCCCCGTCATTCGGTGTTCATACTCGCCACAACCGAACCGCAAAAAATTCCGGCAACTATCCTATCGCGTTGTATGCGTTTCGATTTCAAGCTCATACCCCAAAAGGATTTGGAAGGACTGATAAAGGACGTGCTTGAAAAGACCGGAAAGGAATACGAGGACGAGGCGGTCTCGGCAATTGCCCGCGCAGGCGCAGGCAGCGCGCGAGACAGCCTTTCCATCGCCGATATGTGCGCATCGTACGCAAAGGGGAAGCTGACTTATAACGACGTAAACGCCGTGCTCGGCAGCGCGGATTTCTCAATAATCGCGGACCTTGCGCAGAACGTGTTGGAAGAAAATTCCGACGCCTCGCTTTCGGGTGTGGAAAGCATACTCGGTACGGGTAAAAGCGTCGGCGTTCTCGTCAAAGACCTTTTAAACTTTTTAAATTACTGCGCGATCGTTAAAGTCTGTAAAAACGCGCGCGAGATAATCAATCTGCCCGACGAGCATTACGGGCGTATCGTGTCGGCGGCGTCTTGCTGCGACGGACACAAGATACTCAGGGTTACGGAAATTCTCACCAAAGCCGAATCGGATATGCGCTTTTCTCTCAACGGCAAAATAACTTTGGAAACGGCTATACTCAAATGCTCTATGCCGCAGACAGACTACAATATCGACGCGCTAATCGGCAAAATCAACAGCCTCGAACGAAAAATCGCAGAAGGCGCGGAAGTAAAGGTTAATGCCCGTCTCCCCGCCCGTCAGACGTCCGTAGGTCAGCCTTACGAACGGCAGACTCACGGGCAGCAGGCGCCCGAACAAACGCAACAGCCGCAGCCGCCCGTGCAACCGCAGAAAACGGCTTTAAAGCCGACGGTAGATACGCTTCAAAGCTTAACGGAAGAATCTCCCTTCGGCTCAGCCGCAAGCGGGCAAATGGTTCAGCCTAATCTATGGGAAACGGCGGAAAAGCCCGCCGGCAAAACCGCCCGTTCCCTCGGCGAGGAAGAAAAGAGGGGATTGTTCGGAAAATTCGTCAGAAGTCTCAGGACTACGAGAAGAAACGCCGTACTGTTTACGCTTTGTATGGACTTGGGCAACTCTTTCGAGGGCGATAAATTGGTCCTTACAACCGACAGCGAAGCGGTTTATAAGGGGCTTACGCGCAGGGAGAACGCGGATTTCATTGCGGAAACGCTTGCCGAATTGGGGGTAACCGACTATGAAGTCAGACTGACAAAACAGGGCGAAAACGAATACGACAGAGCGGTTGCGCAGCTGAAGCGCAATTTTGAAGGCGTCGACGTAGAAATAAAATAACGTTAATTTCAAAGAGGTAATTTATGGCAGGATTCAAAGGCGGGATGGGCAATATGCAGAACCTGATGAAACAGGCTCAGAAAATGCAGGAACAGATGCAGGAAGCGGACAAAGAGCTTGAAGAACTTGAAGTCGTAGGGCTTTCCGGCGGCGGCGAAGAGGGCGACGAAACGGTCGTCGTGTATATGAACGGCAAAAAAATAATAAACGGAATAGAATTCGGCAGCAAGCTGTCCGAAACCATAGACATTACCGACGAGGACGATATCGAAATGCTCGAGGATCTCATAATGGCGGCAATCAACGACGGCTATAAAAAGGCCGACGAACTCTATGAAGAAAAGATGGGACCCTTTGCCAAAGCGGGCGGCGGACTCATTTAATTTAAACGGCGGAAAATATGGACGTATTTATCGAACCGATAGGCAAACTTATCAACGAATTTTCCAAGCTCCCGGGCGTCGGCAAAAAGACCGCCCAGCGCTACGCGTACAGGATAATCGGAATGAGCGACGCGGAGGCGCGCGCGTTCGCGGAAAGCATTGTCGACTGCAAGCGCAGAGTCAGATACTGTAAAATATGCGGCAATTTCACCGAGGCGGAAGTCTGCGATATCTGCAAGCGCCGCGAAAATTCGACCATATGCGTCGTTAAGGAGCCCAAAGACGTCATCGCAATGGAAAAACTTCACGAATATAAGGGTGTATACCACGTTCTTCACGGCGTAATAAGCCCTATGGACGGAATAGGTCCCAACGATATAAGAATAAAGGAACTGCTTGCAAGGGTAAACCAGGGCGGCGTAAACGAAGTCATTATGGCGACAAATCCCGACGTCGAGGGCGAAGCAACGGCTATGTATATCGCAAGACTGCTCAAACCCCTCGGCGTAAACGTAACGCGCCTTGCTCACGGCATTCCTATCGGCAGTGAACTTGAATATACCGACGAGGTAACGCTTTCGCGCGCTCTGTCGGAAAGGAAAAGCATTTAATATGAAAATATCGGTCTTAGGTTGCGGCCGCTGGGGCTCTTTCATCGCCTGGTATCAGTCGGTTATCCTTGGAAACGAAGTGATTTCCTGGGGTCCCGAAGGCGACTATTCCTACGAAATTTTAAAATCCACAGGCAGAAACGAATATGTAGAGCTCGACGGCAAAATTACGCTCACCTGCGATTTGGAATATGCCGTCGAGAATGCCGAAATTATCATAATTTCTATCTCGTCGCAGGGGCTGCGCGGATTTATGCGGCAGGTAGTCCGTTACAATGTCAAGGATAAACCTTTCGTCCTCTGTATGAAAGGTATTGAGGAGAGCACGGGTAAGCGCCTCTCCGAAGTCCTCGTCGAAAGCGGGATATCAAGCGACAAAATAGCGGTTTGGGTTGGTCCCGGGCACATACAGGCGTTCACTCGCGGAATTCCTAACTGTATGGTCATAGACAGCGCTAACGACGGATTAAAGCGCTTTCTTGCGGATAATTTCAAAAGCAATCTTATAAGATTTTACTACGGCAACGACCTTATAGGCTCCGAAATCGGCGCGGCGGCGAAAAACGTGCTGGGCATCGCCGCGGGCGTTCTGGACGGAAGCGGATATGTCAGCCTAAAGGGTCCGCTTATGGCGCGCGGCGCTCGGGAAGTGGGCAGACTGATAGAGGCGATGGGCGGCAAATTCAATTCCGCTTACGGGCTTGCGCATCTCGGCGACTACGAAACCACTCTGTTTTCGGAGTATTCCCACAACCGCAGATACGGCGAAATGATGGCGCACGGCGCAAAATTCGATAAACTTGCCGAAGGCGTTATGACGGCAAAGGCAATGAAGCGGCTCGGCGACGCCAACGGCGTGGATTTGCCCATAACCAACGCCGTATACGAAGCCTGCTTCCTTTCTCACGTTTTCGAAAGCGGGGACGGCGCGAAAAACTGTATGCAAATAATTTTAAAATTATTTGAACGTCAAACAAAGAGTGAATTTTAGCATAACAGCGTAAAATACGGTTGCGTTTTTTTTGCAATCGTATTAAAATTTTATAGTTAAATTTTGCTAATTTTAAGGATATCGAATATTTTATGCTTAGAGAAGATTTGAGAAACGTAGCGATAATAGCACACGTAGACCACGGCAAAACAACGCTTGTCGACGCGATGTTGAAGCAGAGCCATACCTTCCGCGACAACCAGTCCGTTGAGGAAAGGGTTATGGACTCCAACGATCTTGAGCGCGAAAGGGGCATAACCATTCTCGCAAAGAACACGTCGATACACTACAAGGGCGTAAAAATAAACGTAGTCGACACCCCGGGACACGCCGATTTTTCGGGCGAAGTCGAACGCGTTATGATGATGGTAAACGGCGTTCTCGTGCTGGTAGACGCGGCGGAAGGTCCGATGCCGCAGACCCGTTTCGTTGTGCAAAAAGCGCTTGAAATGGGGCACAGACTTATAATCGTCGTAAACAAGATCGACCGTCCCGACGCAAGACTCGAACAAGTTAAGGACGAAATTTTGGAGCTCCTGTTAGAGCTTGACGCCTCCGACGACCAGCTTATGAGCCCCGTCGTTTGGTGTTCGGGCAGGGACGGCACGGCAACCCTTAATCTGGACGAACCGGGCACGGACCTCGTGCCGTTGTTCGAAACCATCTTAAATCACATAAAGCCTATGGAAGTTGACGACGGGGGCGCAGCTCAGCTTCTCGTCTCCTCTATCGACTACAACGATTACGTCGGCAGAATAGGTATAGGCAGGATAGAGCGCGGCGTTGTCAACCAGGGACAGAGCGTAGTAGTTACCAACTACAACGATATCCACCTTAAAACGCCGGGCAAGCTCGTTAATCTCTATCAGATAGAGGGTTTACAGCGCGTTCCGTGCGAAAGCGCGCGCGCAGGCGATATCGTTTGTTTCTCGGGGCTTGAAAAAATCAACATAGGGGATACGGTTTGTTCTCCCGACAGTCCCGAACCGCATAAATTTGTCAAGATCACCGAACCCACCGTGGAGATGACATTCTCCGTCAACGACTCGCCGTTTGCGGGGAAGGACGGCAAGCTTGTAACCACGCGCCACATCAGGGACAGGCTGTTCAGGGAACTTCTGCGCGACATCTCGCTGAGGGTCGAAGAGACCGATTCGGCGGACAGCTTCCGCGTCTGCGGCAGGGGTGAAATGCACCTCTCCATTCTCATCGAGAATATGCGCCGCGAAGGCTATGAGTTTCAGGTCTCGACGCCCAGGGTATTGTACAAGGAAATCGACGGAGTCGTGTGCGAGCCTATGGAAAGGCTCATCGTGGACGTTCCCGACGACGCCACTGGCGCAGTCTTCCAGAGTATGGGCAACCGCAAGGGCGAACTTTTGAATATGAGCGCTGTCGGCAACCGCACGCGCCTTGAATTTATCGTGCCGGCGAGGGGACTGTTCGGCTATAAATCCGAATTTCTCACCTCTACAAAGGGCGAGGGCGTAATGAACAGCGCGTTCTTTGAATATCAGCCGTACAAGGGCGAATTTTCGCGCAGGGATACGGGCTCGCTCGTGGCGTTTGAAACGGGCGAGGCGGTTACGTACGGACTGTTCAACGCACAGGGCAGGGGCACCCTGTTTATCGGCGCGGGTACTCCCGTATACGAGGGTATGGTAATAGGCGAATCCCCCAAGAGCGAGGACATAAACGTTAACGTCTGCAAGACTAAACACCTTACCAACACCCGTTCAAGCTCCAGCGACGAGGCGTTAAGACTTATAACACCCCGCAAAATGAGTCTTGAAGAGTGCCTTGAATTTATCGGCGACGACGAGCTGCTGGAAATTACCCCCAAGAATATCCGCATCAGAAAGCGCATACTCGACAGCGAACTTCGGGCAAAGGCGCGCGCCAGGGAAAAGAAAGGTATAAATTAATTTCAAAAAGCATATATAATATCATCGGATGGCGGCATTCGGTGATATTTTTTATCCGGAGGCGGTTGAATGGAAAACGTCGCGACCCATTCTATAAGCATAGAGCAGTGTAAAAAGGTTACGGCAACGGGCATAGACAGCGTTGACGCGTTCTCTGATAAGCAGATAATTCTGTCGTATTCGTCCGGGAGAATAGTGGTTACGGGCAGCGGTATGAAGATAATCAACTTTTCAAAGACGGGCGGCGGATTTGCCGCAACGGGTGAAATAACGTCCGTAAGATACCTTTCAAGGGGAGTCGGGTTAAAGCAAAAGCTTTTCAGATAAGATGCAGATATTTATATTCATAATCTGTGCGTGCAGCGGGGTGATGAGCGGTATAGTGTACGACGTTCTGTATATAGCGCGCTGTGCCGTCTGCGGCGTTGAAAAGCAGGCGTACACCGTCAAGGACAAGGTGTTTTGCGCCGCGTGCGACATACTGTACTTTATCGTTTTCGCCGCCGCGTTCGTATTTATATCGGTAATGTTCGAGTTCCGTGAGCTCCGCCTGTTTATGCTCATAGGCTGCGCGCTCGGCGCGTTACTCTATTTAAAAAGTTTTCACGTAATTGTTGCTTTTTTCGTAAAGAAAGTTTATAATAAAGTAGCAATAAAAAGACGATATCTTAAGGATAAGAAAAAATGAATGAAGAAAAGCGCAACCGCCTGCTTGCGGCGGTTACGGTAAACGCCATACTTCTTCTTGTGATTCTTGCCGCGGTGGTAATATACCAGTTGGTGGAAATTTCCTTCCTCGCCGGCCGCCGCAACGATTTGCAGGATCAGATCGAAGAATATATTTTAAAGACGGAAAACGCCGAAGAGAGTCTTGATTACTACAAATCTCAGGAGTTTCTCATTGATAAAGCTTACGAATACGGTTTTATGTTCAACAATAATTAATTATGAAAATTTGCGTAATAGACGTGGGCTCTAATTCCGTCCGCCTTGCATTGCTGGCAGACGGAAAAACTTTATATAAACGGCTTGCGACGACTCGTCTCGGGGAAGGACTTTCTTTCTCGGGCGAAATGTCGGCAGACGCTATGGACCGCACCGCGCACGCAATTGCGGATTTCAAAGCCCGGGCTCTTGCGGAAGGGGCGGAAAAGATCTACGTTTTCGCCACCGCAGCCGTCCGTTCCGCGTCGAACAGGGCTGAATTTCTCGAAAGAGTAAAATCCCTCTGCGGTATCGAAGTCGACGTTATAAGCGGAGAGCAGGAGGCGGCTGTCGGTATCCTCGGCGCGCTTAAAGGCAGGGACGGGGGAATCATAGACGCCGGCGGCGCAAGCACCGAAATCACCGTTCAGAGCGGCGGCAAAGTTCTGTACTCATCAAGCGTGAATATCGGCGTCGTAAGGCTTCACGACCTCGCGGGACGAAACAGTGAAATGCTCGTTGAAAAAATTTCGGAAAGATTACCCGAATACGGCGCGTTTTCCGCAGACTGCTTTGATATGTATGCGATAGGCGGAACGGCAACCACTATCGCTTCGGTCAAGCACGGGTTAAAAGTTTACGACCCTGCGGTCGTCGACGGAACGAGGATATCTGCGGCAGAGATAGGCGTTATGGCGGACAGACTGCTGTCTCTTCCCGTTGAAGAGGTAAGGAAGATAGACGGAATGGATCCGCTCCGTGCTGACGTTATAGGCGGCGGCTGTCTTTTATTGAAAATGATAATGGAAAAATTCGGCATAAAGGAAATTACCGTGTCTGAAAGCGATAATATAGAGGGCTACTTTATGCAGAAAGAAGGCTGCATATGACGAAGGGTAGAGTATATGTAATAATTATCGCGATAATTTCTGCGTTAGTTGCTGTCTCCGAAGGGTTAATACTTTGGGGGCAATACAGGCTATGGTCATTGGCTGCGGACGCGGCAATAATTCTTGCGTTGCCAGTTTCAAGCTTTCTTCACGAAACGGGACATATTTTATTCGGCGCAATGGTAAAGATAAAGGCGGTTCCGAAGTTTACACTTTTCGGTTCGTCGTGCTGTAAACTCATTCCCAAAACAGATAAAAATCTCAGATTTCGCTTATGTTTTACGGCAGTCGGGGGACTTGTAGTCAATTTTTTGTTGATGATTTTATGTTTTCTCCCCAACTATTGCGCGGTGTTCCCCAAATGGCTGGGCGTTTTCGCACCGTCCTCGTATTATCTTTTCTTCATAAATTTTTTCCCGATATGGTACGGCGCGGGCAAATCGGACGGGCTTGTCTGCGACGATCTGCTGTCCGACACGGACAACGCGAAAGTTATGGTCAGCGTGCTAACCGTACAGGCTCAAATCCTGCAAGGAAAACCTATACGGGAAGTGGACGAAAACTTACTTTTCAATGTGCCGCAAATACAGGAAGACGACGAAAGCTTTATCGCTTTGACCGAGCTTAGATACGAATATTTCAAGGCTAAAGGCGACGGGGAAAACGCCGAAAAATACAGACTTCGGTTCGAGGAGTTAAAACAACTTTATCTATAAGAAAATTAAGTGGCGGCGCGCAGAGATTTATCTCTGCGCGCCGCCATATTTTCCTCAACTTATTCTGTACAGTCTGCCGAAGCAGTGCGGGCACACCCTGCCCCATAGCTCCGCCTTAGTTTTGCAGACGTGATTTCCGCAGGTTCCGCATTCGAAAAAGCCGTCCGGAAGCTCGAAATTTTCGGCGTCTTTGCAAAAGAATTTTTCCATAAAAGAAGTATGCGCATAACGCGAATTTTAATGCTTAAAATCGTTATTCCGCGCTCAAATTCTTGCTTTTGATTATATGATATGGTATAATAAATAAAAGACGATTAAAGGGGATTTTAAATGCCTGAAAAAATTCAAAACAATTACGACGCTAACTCTCTCAAAGCTTTAAAGGGGTTGGAACCGGTGAGGGAACACCCCGGTATGTATATTGGACCTACCGACGAAAATGGACTTCACTGCCTTGTGAGGGAAGTAATAGATAACTCGATCGACGAAGCTCTCGCAGGATACTGCGACAGAATAGACGTGGTCATAACCGAGGGCGGAACCTGCGTAGTCAAGGACAACGGCAGGGGCATTCCCACGGGCATAAACGAGGAGGAAGGTATAAGCGGTGTAGAACTTGCCCTTACCAATCTCAACGCCGGCGGCAAATTCGGCGGCGGCAATAAAGCAGGCGGATATAAAATTTCGTCCGGTCTGCACGGCGTGGGCGTATCCTGCGTCAACGCGCTCTCGGACACCCTTACCGCAGAAGTCTGCCAGAACGGTCATAGATTCCGTCAGGTTTATCATTGCGGCATTCCCGAAGAGCCTTTGAAAATCGTCGGCGATACCGACGAGACGGGCACGACAATCGCTTTCCATCCGGACGCGACTATGTTCGAAACCGTAGAATTCAACTACGATATCCTGAAAACCCTGTTGAGAGAGCTTTCCTATCTCAATAAGGGTCTTACGCTCTCTCTGACGGACCGCCGCGGCGAGGAAGAGCGTTCGGACGTGTTCTGCTACGAGGGCGGCGTAGTCCACTTCATCGAAGATATAAACAAGGGCAAGGAAGTACTCTTTGAAAAGCCCGTTTATTTTGAGGATTCCGAGGGCGACGATAAATTCCTCGAAGTAGCCATACAGTACAACGACAGCTACGTCGAGCAGATATTCCCGTTTTCTAACAATATACGACAGCCCGACGGCGGAACCCATCTTGACGGGTTCAAGGCGGCGCTGACAAAGGTAATTAACGACGCGGGCAGAAGGCTCAATATCATAAAAGAGAATGAAAAGCTTTCCGGCGAGGACGTGCGCGAAGGCATTACAGCAGTCGTGTCCGTCAAAATCGCCGACGCGCAGTACGAGAGCCAGACCAAGAGCAAACTTTGTTCTACCTACGTTAGAAGCTTTGTACAGAAAGCCGTAACTGATAAATTCGGCACGTATTTGGAGGAACACCCGTCCGAAACCAAGGAGCTGATTTTGCGCTGTATAACCGCGCAGAGGGCGAGGGAGGCGGCAAGACTCGCGCGCGAGGAGACGCACCGCAAAGGCATTCTCGAAAGCACTAAACTTCCCGGCAAACTTGCCGACTGCTCCGACAAGCGTCCCGAACTCTGCGAGATCTATATCGTAGAGGGTAACTCGGCGGGCGGTACGGCGAAGCAGGGCAGGGACAGGCGTTTTCAGGCGGTGCTGCCCCTTCGCGGCAAGATTCTCAACGTCGAGAAAGTGAGAATAAACCGCGCACTCGAAAACGAAGAAAT
>CAYLQK010000047.1:0-11452 GCA_964385865.1 uncultured Clostridia bacterium
GAAATTAATTATAATGCGGTGCGCAAAGCGTCGCTACGCTCGCGCAGAATGACAGAGAGGGATAACCGCACTTGCGCGCCGCCGGTAGCGATTAGGGCTAATTGCCCGAAAAATGAAATTCCCCGTGCTATGCACGGGGATTATTGTTTACACAGAAAATCGGCGTAAGCGTTTATTCGCTTACGCCGATTGGATTTCATTTACTCTATATCGATCAAGTTTTCGCCCTTTTCCTGTTGGGGTTGAGCTTTCGGAACGGTCAAAGTCAAAATACCGTTCAAGAATTTAGCCTTTATTTGTTCCTGCGTAACGTCGTCGCCGACGTAATAACTTCTGGAAATGTTTTCGGAAATTTCCCTTCTGAGATAATGCTTTTTATCTTCTTTCTTTTCCTGTTTAGCCGCGCTTACGGTAAGGTAGCCGTTTTCAAGCGCAACTTTGATTTCGTCCTTGCTGTAACCGGGCAGCGCGAGGTCAAGCTCGTAATCGTTTTCGTTTTCCTTGATATCCGTTCTAAGTTCCCGAGTTTCGTCATAGAACATCGGTTTGAAGAAGTCGTCGAATACGTCGAAGAGGTCGTAAGAGTCGTTGTTTCTTGTTTGTAAATAGTGTTTCATAATAAAATCTCCTTAAAATTATAAATTTTTATAACTTGGGGAAATTTCGGTATCGGTTATATACGGTGCCTACCGTTTTCCTTTGTTCAATTATATTATACCCTTATATGTAACCGGTTAAACGCAGAAATATAACAACTATAAAAAATTATCGTTCTTTTCTTTCATTGCGCGCGCCGGAAACAATTTTATCCGCCACGGCGCGGCGTGCCAATATCGTTCCCGGCGGCGTGTTTGCGTCCTCGCTCTTTACGGCGCCCGATAACGAAATTTATTTTTATGCAATAATATGTATAATAACACATATTTTGGTAACTTGTAAAATTTTTGTGAATATAACATACGCCAAACAATTCACAAAAAAGACCGCTTTAAATCCCGCGGGCGATTTATTTTAAAGTTAACCGTTAATAATATAATATGGTATTATGCGAAAAAATACGCCTGCCCGCCGAGGCGGACGGGCGCAGGGGAAGGCGGTGAATAATTATTTTTTCGGCTGTTGGGTTCAAATACTTGCCAAAATATCTGAAATATGTTAAAATGAACTAATTTAAAATTGCTTACCCGAATTGTTGGGGCGGAGTTTTCTATGGAAGATATAATAAAATCAATAACCGAAGCCGAAGCCCGTGCGGCGGAGATCAAGGCGCAGGCGTTAAAACGTGCCGCCGAAATTGCCGAAAGCGCAGAGGCTGAAGCGGCGGAAATAGAAAAAAATTCCGAGGCGGAGTGCAAACAGCTCAGAGAGGAAGCGCTAAAGACCGCGCAGGCACAGGCTCAGGCGAACTACGACGCCGAGACCGGTAAAAAGCGCGCCGAAGCGGTTAAATTCACCGCGGAATGCCTCAAAAGCGCTGACGCCGACCTGCAGATAAAAGAAATAGTACGGAGGGTTTCCGGTGGCAGTTGCTGAAATGGGCAAACTCAATCTCGTTGCGATGTCTTACGACAGGGACGAAATTCTCAACGCCCTGCAGCGGACTTCCGCAACGGAGATCAAGTTGCATAACGAAGCCGAAAATACCGTGGCGATGACCGCCGACAGCGAAGAGCTGCGCGCGTATCTCTCTTCGACCGAGGGCGCGCTTGCCTATCTCGCCGCGGAGACTGAGGCTTACAATAAGGACAATAAGATAAAGTCCGACGTCCTCAACGACGGGTTCGAGGTGTCCTATACCGAGTTTATGTCGGCAAAGGACAAAAAGTCGGAAAACGACGAGACGGTCGCAAAAATTTACGCGCTCGCGGAAAGGAAAAAGGCGCTCGGCGCCGAACTTTCCAAACTCCGCCGCACGATTGCCGCCGCTTCGGTCTATTCGGCGGTGAATAAGCCGTTGAACGGCTTCAAGGACTCGCTGCACGCAAAGATAAGGCTCGGCACGGTCCCCGCCGCCTCAAGCGAGGATTTTGTCAAGGCGGTGCGTGAAGACCCCCTTTCGGACTGCACTGAGATCGCCTCCGACGGCGAGACGGCGCTCTATGTGGCGGTCGCGCACAGGACCTCGGAAAAATTCGAGGAAATATTGCAGAATTTCGCCTTTGCACCCTGCCCTTTCGACGCGTCGGATACGGGCGAAGAGTTCTGTCTCTCGCTGAAAGCGCGCGAGAGCGCGGTCTTGAAGGAGCTTGACGGGAACGCGGGCGAGCTTTTATCTCTCTCGGATCGCATACGGCCGCTTAAGATCTACTGCGACAGGCTGGGTTTCGAGCTTGAAAAGGCGGAGCTTTCAGATAAACTGCGCGCCACGCAGACTACTTTTCTGCTCGAAGCGTACGTTCCAAAGGAGTCGGAGGAAGCTGTCAAAGAGGCGCTCTGCGGCGTAACTTCCGCGGTTTGGTACGAATTTTCCGAGCCGTCCGCAGACGAAGTCCCGCCCACGCTGTACAAAAACAACGCGGTTGTGAAGAACTTCGAGATGGTAACCAATATGTATTCGCCCGTCAACTCGCGCGAGTTTGACCCGAATACGGTAATGGCGTTCTTTTACAGCGTGTTCCTCGGCTTTATAATGGGAGATATCGGATACGGGCTGATTATGCTTGTCGGCGGCGGATTTATTTACTTTAAAAACCGTTCGCGCGACAGCGGCTTGAAGCGGCTCTCGGGCGTTTTCGCCATAGGCGGCATTTTCGCGCTTATTTGGGGTTTCCTTTTCAATTCGTTCTTCGGTATAACTTTGACTTTTATGCCGACCGTTCTGCCCGACGCGCAGAAAGATATGTGGTCGTTCCTCGGCATAAGCATACCGGGCGTGCTCGTCATAAGCCTCGAAATCGGAGTAGTTCAGCTGATGACGGGTTATATTTGCAGGGCGTGGCAGTGCTGGCGGCGCGGCGAAATTCTTGACGGTATCCTCGACGGCGTCGTCTGGGCGGTGTTCTCCGTGGGCGTAGGGCTTGCAATCGTCGGGCTTGTCGACGAAGCGAATATGCCCGTGCTTGCGACCGTCGGCGGCATTATGGCGGGGGCGTGCCTCGTCGTCGCTATGCTGACCGCAGGCAGGAAGGAAAAATTGCTCGGCAAATTCACAAAGGGCTTCGGCGCGGCGTACGGTATCATCAATTATGCGTCCGACGTGTTGAGCTATGCTCGTCTTTACGGACTTATGCTCTCGGGCGCGGTTATCGCGCAGATAGTGTCGCAGTATTCGATCGAGTTCATAAGGGACGGCAACCCCGTGTTCATCATATTGGGCGTTATCCTGATGCTTGTCGGGCACGTCTTTAACCTTGCTATAAGCCTGCTCGGCGCATACATTCACGACGCAAGGCTTCAGTACGTGGAATTCTACGGCAGGTTCTACGAGGGTGAAGGGGAACTTTTCTCGCCCCTCGGTTCGAAACACAAATACGTGTATCTCCCTATGGGGGAAGCAAAGTAAAAGCTTATCGCGTTTCAACGCGGCTTAAATAAAATAAAGAAAAACAACTATTCGGAGGTTTAATATGAATGGTTTCGCTATTGCGATGATAGGAGTTGCGCTCTGCGTGCTCTTATGCGGCGTCGGTTCCAGCATCGGTCTTTTCAAGACGGGCAGCGCGGCGGCAGGTGTTTTGGGTGAAAATCCCAAAAAGTTCGGTAAGGTGCTCGTGCTCGTGCTCCTTCCCGCAACGCAGGGCATTTACGGCTTCATCATCGCTATCATTGCGTCCTCATCGGTCGGCGGTATCGAAACGGTTGCGCAGGGCTGGGCGCTGTTAGGCGCGGTTATGCCTATGGCCCTGTCCG
This sequence comes from uncultured Clostridia bacterium, assembly GCA_964385865.1. Lineage (GTDB taxonomy): Bacteria > Bacillota > Clostridia > Christensenellales > Borkfalkiaceae > Coproplasma. The sequence goes on from CAYLQK010000047.1 coordinate 3,850, forward strand.
GACTTATCACGGGTATATTCCAGGGCAAGTCCGCGGTCAACTGTATCTACGCAGTCGGCAAGCAGGATTCTCTCGGCGGCAAGCTGATTATCTATCCTGCAATGATAGAGTTCTACGCAATTCTCGGACTTATCATTTCTATTATGCTTGTTGCAATCGTATAAGGAAAGACTATGAGCAAGGAAGTTATTGTCGAAAGAATAATTTCGGACGCGGAGGAGGAAGCGCGCGCAATAATCAAGGCTGCCGGGGACAAGGCTGCCGGGACGAAAGCCGCGGCGCTTAACGCCGCCGAAAGGACGAAGAGGGGTACGGAAGCCGAGATAGCCGAAAAGGTCAAGGGCATTTTCGACGGCAAGGCTGCAACCGCCCGTCTTGACTGCGCCAAAATTATGCTCGGAGCAAAGCGCGACGTAATTGATAAAGTTTACGAAAGCGCGCTCGGGCTGCTTATCGGGCTGAACAGGGCAGATTCTCTTTATCTTGCCGCAAGTCTTTTAAAGGCGTACGCCGAAGAGGGCGACGAAATAGCTTTCGCGGAAAATTACCGCTACGCGTCCGACGTCGCCGCTTTGCCCGTCGTCAGGGAAAAGAAATTGAAGGTATCCCCCAAACAGGCAAAGATAGACGGCGGCTTTATTCTCATAGGCAAAAATTCGGATAAGAACCTGTCCTACGGCGCGCTTTTGGCTATGGACAGGGAAGAACATCAGGCGGATATTGCCGCAAAAATATTCATAATGGGTTAAACGATGGCGATCGACGTTCTGTATACCAACGGCGTTATAGCCGCAAGGGAAAAATATCTCTTAAAGGATAAGATATTCAAGCTGTGCGAGACGGGCGCGGAGGAGGCTCTGCGCGTTCTTTCGGAGAGCGGTTTCGGCAAGGGTGCGGAAGTCAATTCCGTCTACGACTACGAAACGCTCGTGTCCGCAGACGAGCGGGCGATAGACGCGTTCATCCGCGAATACGCCCCCTCCCGTGCGGAATCGGAATATCTTTTAGGCTCCCGCGACTTCCACAACGCCAAGGCCCTTGTCAAGGCGCATTATCTCGGACTCGAGGCGGAAAAACTTCTCGCTCCCGACGGACTCATACCCGCGGCAAAGATATTGCAGTGCGTTCAGGAAGAAAATTACGACGCGCTCGGCAAGGAGCTGGGCGGCGCGGTAAGGGAGTGCGCGGCGCTTTTCTCCGACGGAAAAAACCCGAACGACGTCTCGGGCGCAGAAATAGGCGTAATATTCGAAAAGGCGCTCTACTCGCGGCTGTCCTCGGTCTGTGCGAAAAACAGGCTTTTAAAAAAGCTCGTCGCGGCGAAAGCGGATATGACGAACGTGCTTACCGCGCTCCGTTCTTCCGATCGGGATTACGCGGAAAAGTGCTACGTAGGGGGCGGTACCATCACGCCGAAGCGGCTCTCCGTTCTCTTCGAAGAGGATACGGAAAGGGCGGCGCACGCCCTCGACGGCACGCCGTACGCGCGGTTTTTGGCAAAATGTCTGGAGGAGAAGGGCGCAAACCTGCCTATGACTCAGGCGGAGCGTTATCTCGAGAGCTACGAGACCGAATATTTTACGGAAAAGAAGTACGAGCTTGTGAGAAACCAGCCTTTCCTTTACTACGTATTCAGACGGCGCGCGGAAAACGCCGACGTGCGTATCCTCTTCGTGTGCCTGCTCGCGGGAATGCGCGATACGGATATCAAGAAGAGAATGAGGACGATATAGTATAAGAGCGGAAAGCGCGCGGCGAATAAAAGGGCCGCGGCAAACTAAAACGGTAGTTATTATGACAGGTAAAATGGCGATCGTCGGCGACGGCGACAGTATAATGGTATTCAAAGCGGCGGGGGTTGCGACTTTTCCCGCCGAAAACGAGGGCAAGGCGCGCGAAATTCTGCGCAGAATAGCCAAGGACTTCAGAATCATATTTCTGACCGAAGAACTTGCCAGACCTTTGGGCGAATTTTTAAAGCGTTTCGACGAAGAGCCTTACCCCGTGATATTGAGCGTCCCGTCAAAGAACGGCAGTACGGGACACGGCGAAGAAATGCTAAAAAGCGCAATGGAACGCGCACTCGGCGTTGACATTCTTTTTAACAACGACTAAAAGAGGTTTTTATGGGTAAAACAGTTAAAATTTCCGGTCCCTTGATAATAGCGGAGGATATGGCGGATTGCAAGATGTACGACGTCGTACGCGTATCCGACAAGGGGCTTATAGGCGAAGTCATCGAATTGCGCGGCGACAAGGCCTCGATTCAGGTCTATGAGGAGACGTCGGGGTTGGGCCCCGGGGAGGAAGTAATATCCACGGGCGAACCCCTTTCCGTAGAACTTGCCCCCGGGCTTATAGCCGGCATTTTCGACGGAATCCAGCGTCCGCTCACGACGCTGTTCTTCAAGTACGGCTCGCGTATTTCGAGGGGCGTCTCCGTCAACAATCTCGAGAGAGAGAAGAAGTGGACGTTCACTCCCAAAGTCTTCGTCGGGGACGACGTGAAAGAGGGCGACGTCCTCGGCGTCGTTCAGGAAACGGAAATAGTCGAACACAGGATAATGGTCCCCAACGGCATCAGCGGCAAGGTTGTCTCCATAGAGAGCGGCGACTTCACTATCGAGGATACCGTTGCGGTTATACAGACGGCTTCGGGCAAAAAACCGGTAAGTATGCTGAGGAAGTGGCCGGTAAGGCGGGGCAGACCTTACAGAGAAAAACTTTCGCCCGATAAGCCTATGGTTACGGGTCAGAGAGTAATAGACACTCTGTTCCCCGTAGCGCGCGGCGGCGTCGCCGCCGTACCCGGTCCCTTCGGAAGCGGCAAGACGGTCGTTCAGCACCAGCTCGCAAAATGGGCGGACGCGGACATCATCGTATACGTCGGCTGCGGCGAACGCGGCAACGAGATGACGGACGTTCTCAACGAATTTCCCGCGCTGAAAGACCCCAAGACGGGCGAGCCGATTATGAAGAGGACGGTTCTCATCGCAAACACGTCGGATATGCCCGTTGCGGCGCGTGAGGCGTCGATTTATACGGGAATAACCATTGCGGAATATTTCCGCGATATGGGCTATAACGTGGCGATAATGGCGGATTCAACGTCGCGCTGGGCGGAAGCGCTCAGGGAGATGAGCGGACGTCTCGAGGAAATGCCCGGCGACGAGGGCTATCCCGCATATCTTTCAAGCCGTCTCGCAGAGTTCTACGAGCGCGCGGGCATCGTAAAGTTGCTCGGCTCGAAGGAGAGAACGGGCTCCGTAACGGCGATAGGCGCGGTTTCCCCTCCGGGCGGAGACCTCAGCGAACCCGTATCGCAGGCTACGCTCAGAATAGTCAAGGTGTTTTGGGGACTCAGCGCGTCGCTCGCGTACAAACGCCATTTCCCCGCCATCGACTGGCTGATAAGCTACTCACTGTACGCGGACAAGATGAAGGATTGGTACGACGAAAACGTAAGCGCCGAGTTTTTCAGATACCGTCAGTTTGTGATGACGGTGTTGCAGGAAGAGGCGGCGTTGGACGAGATTGTAAGACTGGTCGGTATGGACGCGCTGTCGTCCAAGGACAGACTTACTATGGAGACCGCCAAGATAATAAGGGAAGACTATCTGCATCAGAACGCATTTGACGAGGTCGACACTTATACGTCGATGCGCAAGCAATTCCTTATGCTCAAACTCATATACGAATACGATACGCTCGCGAGGGAGGCGGTTGCGAACTATGCTTCGCTCGACGACATACTTGCAAGCTCGTGCAAGGAAAAAATAGGTCGCGCGAAGTATATCCCCGAAGAAAATCTCTCCGAATTCGACGACATATTAAAACTAATGAACTCGGAAATGAAGGCTTTGCAGGGAGGCGGTGAAGATGTATAAGGAATATAAAACCATACGCGAAGTTGTCGGACCTCTTATGCTGGTCGACGGCGTCGAGGGCGTAAAATATAACGAACTTGTAGATATTGTCTGCGCCAACGGCGATATCCGCCGCGGCAAGGTTCTTGAAATTAACCGCGACAAGGCGGTCGTGCAGCTGTTTGAAAACTCCCAGGGACTGCAGATTTCCAACTCCAAGGCAAGATTTATGGGGCACAGCCAGCAGCTCGCGGTCTCGCGCGATATGCTCGGCAGGGTGTTCGACGGAATGGGCAATCCGCGCGACGGCGGCGCGCCCGTAATTCCCGATAAAATAATGGACATCAACGGCGAGCCCATCAACCCCGCCGCCCGCGACTACCCCGACGAATTCATCCAGACGGGCATTTCCGCCATAGACGGACTGAATACCCTTGTCAGGGGGCAAAAGTTGCCGGTATTTTCAATGAGCGGTCTGCCCCACGCCGAGCTTGCGGCGCAGATAGCGCGCCAGGCGAAAGTGCGCGGCGGCGACAGTAAATTCGCCGTAGTCTTTGCGGCTATCGGTATCACCTTCGAAGAGGCGCAGTATTTCGTCGACGACTTCAAGAAGACGGGCGCGATAGAGAGGACTGTTCTCTTTACCAACCTCGCAAACGACCCTGCTGTAGAGCGTATCGCAACCCCCCGTATGGCGCTGACCTGCGCCGAGTATCTCGCGTTCACCTGCGGTATGCACGTTCTCGTAATAATGACCGACATAACCAATTATGCCGAAGCTCTGCGCGAAGTTTCCGCGGCGAGGAGGGAGGTTCCCGGCAGGCGCGGCTACCCCGGTTATCTATACACCGACCTTGCGACTATGTACGAGCGCGCGGGCAGAATCCGCGGCTGCGAGGGTTCGATAACGCAGATACCCATTCTCACGATGCCTGAAGACGACAAGACCCACCCCATTCCCGACCTTACGGGCTATATAACGGAGGGGCAGATAATACTTTCCCGCGATCTGTATAAGAAAGGCATCAATCCCCCGATAGACGTTCTGCCGTCGCTTTCGCGCCTTAAAGACAAGGGCATAGGCAAGGGCAAGACGCGTGAGGACCACGCCGACACTATGAACCAGCTTTTCTCGGCTTACGCAAGCGGAAAGGAGAGCAAGGAACTTTCGGCCATCCTCGGCGAAGCGGCGCTTTCGGATACGGATAAATTATTTGCAAAATTTGCGGAACAGTTTGAAAAAATTTACGTTAACCAGGGTTTTACTACCGACAGAAGCATAGAGGAAACGCTCGATATCGGCTGGGAGCTGTTGAAAATTCTGCCGGTCTCGGAACTCAAACGTATCCGTCAGGCATATATAGATAAATATCTCAAATCCGACGGCGGTAACGAATAATGAGCAGACTAAACGTAAATCCTACGCGAATGGAGCTGAAAAAGCTCAAAGCGCGTCTGGATACGGCGGTGAGAGGACACAAACTTTTAAAGGATAAGTCCGATGAAATGGTCCGCCGCTTTTCAGTGATAATAAAGGAAAACAAGCGCCTCAGGGACGAAGTTGAAAAGGAACTTTCTCTCACGTTAAGGCAGTTTTCCGTTGCGCGTTCGGTTACTCCCTCGTACCGCGCGGAGACGGCGTTTTCTATGCCGTCGGTGGCGGTAAAGGCGGAGTGCACAACCGCAAGCATTATGGGCATAGACGTGCCGGAAGTCAATATTATCAACGAAAAGCATTCCGACGGGTTGCCTTACGCCTATTCCGAAATTACCAGCGAGGCGGATTACTCTGTAGCTAAAGCTGCGGCGTTACTGCCGAAAATGGTCGCGCTTGCGCAGACGGAAAAGACGGTGAGAATGCTTGCCAACGAGATAGAACGCAACAAACGGCGTGTAAACGCGCTTGAGTATGTAATGATTCCGCAGCTTGAAGAGACTATCAAGTATATCAAATCCAAGCTTGACGAAAACGAGCGTGCAGCCGTCATCAGAATGATGAAAGTTAAAAACAAAGCGTAAATTTAAATCCTCCGCATCCGCATTTTACTTGGGCGGAAGGCGGCTTGATTGTTTTTAACAATATGACGTAGTGGAGTAATGAATGAAAGATTTGTTTGCAAAGACAGGAGGAGAACACAATTACGACGCAGCGCGTGCGGCGGGAATCTATCCGTATTTTCACGAATTGACTTCGGGTCAAAATACCGTCGTTCAGATGGAGGGCAAGCGGACTATTATGATAGGTTCAAATAACTATCTCGGTCTTACATCCCATCCTGAAGTTATCGCCGCAGGCGTCGAAGGTTTGAAAAAATACGGGACGGGCTGTTCTGGTTCGCGCTTTCTCAACGGAACGCTCGATATACATAAAAAACTTGAGGAAGAACTCGCGCTCTTTCTTGGCAAGGAAGCTGTAATGACGTTTTCAACGGGGTTCCAAAGCAATCTCGGCATTATCAGCGCCATCGCGGGACGCTCGGATTACCTAATTTGCGATAAGGAAAATCACGCGTCTATTTACGACGGGTGCAGACTCAGTTACGGCAAAATGTTGCGGTATAACCACGCCGATATGTCCGATCTTGAAAGCAAACTCGCCTACGTTCCAGACGAATGCGGCGCGCTGATCGTGACGGACGGCGTATTCAGTATGAGCGGCGATATCTGCAATCTGCCGGAAATCGTGCGGCTTGCAAAAAAATACGGGGCGCGGGTAATGGTGGATGACGCGCACGGACTCGGCGTCCTCGGTGAATATGGCAGAGGTACTGCGGAATACTTCGGGCTTGAAGACGAAGTGGATATCTATATGGGCACTTTTTCAAAATCCCTCGCCAGCCTCGGTGGATATATGGCGGCTTCCGCACGCGTCGTGGATTATGTCAAGCACACCTCAAGACCTTACATTTTCAGCGCAAGCATTACGCCGTCTTCCGTTCAAAGCGCACGAAAGGCTCTTGAAATACTCATACGCGAGCCGGAGCGAGTGCGTGCGGTTAACGAAATCGGCGATTATATGCGCAAGAAACTCGACGAGGCAGGTATAAAATATATCCCTGCCAAGACTCCTATCGTGTCTATCTATACGTATGAAGACGAGAAGGCTTTTATGGCGTGTAAATTGCTGTTGGAACGCGGCGTATACGTCAATCCGGTCATTTCACCCGCAACGCCCGTGGGTAAGGCGCTTATCCGCACAAGTTATTCAGCAACGCATAAAAAAGAAGAAATAGACGAAGCGGTTGAAAAGATAAAAGAAGTACTTAAAATTCTTCAAATCGTCTGACGCCGGCTGAATTATATAAAAAATAAAGAGCGATAGTAAAATGCTATCGCTTTTATCTTTATTTGCAGCCGCCGATATAGTTTACGGTTAATTACAAAAAGTTTTCGGGATATTGTTGAATTTTATGGGACAAACGGCAATTTCAATTCGTTATGAATATAAAGAGGGGCGCTTTATGAAAGGCGATGAGGTTGCTATTGTTATTTTTGTATAGTTCTTTTCACTGCGGCAGGCTGTACGATTAAACCGTGCGCCATAAGGGATATTGCGGTTTTGTAATTTTGCCGTATCCCTGCGGGAGCCTCGGCAAAGCGTCGCTTCGCTCGCGCGAATCATAGGGATTCTCAATCTTAGGGGCGCACCAACAACCCGCCCCGAGAGCTCGGCGCCATAAGGAATTTTGCCGTATCCCTGCGGGAGCCTCGGCAAAGCGTCGCTTCGCTCGCGCGAA
>CAYLQK010000048.1:0-11226 GCA_964385865.1 uncultured Clostridia bacterium
AAAGTCGGGCGATTTTTCTTGCTTACAGCAATATACAAATCACTCCGCCTTTGCCTTCGTTGATTATGCGGGTCAGGGCGCGGCGCATCTTTGTTTTCGTATCCTCCTGCATTCCCGATACCTTACCCGCAAGCCCTTCCTTGACCATTCCGCGGAGAGATTTGCCGAATACGTTCGTCTCCCACATTCCGTCGGGGTTGGTTTCGAACCCGTTCATCATTCCCTGCACGATACTTTCGCTCTGCGCGGCGCTGCCCATAATGGGGCTTACCTCGCCGCACACGTCGATTTTAACGATATGATAGCTGGGGGCGGTGGCGCGCAGTTTTATGCCGACGCTTCCGCCCTGCCTGACTACTTTGGGCTGTTCGAGAGTCATATCCGAATCGTCTGGCTGGACGATGCCGTATCCGTTGATACGCGCGCATTCGAACGCGTCCTTCATTTTATCGTAACTGCGCTTGGCCTCCGCCGTTCCGCTGACGTAGCGCATCAGCGAACATTCGTCGGCGATTGCGTCGCCCGCTATCTCGGAGAGCAAATCAAAGAAAATACCGTCCTTTGCCGAAGCGGTTATTTCCGCCCTGCCCTCTGAAAGGTTCAAAGTTATTGCCGCCTCTTCCTTCCAGTATTCACATCCGAGAAACATTTCGTCGAAAGCGGAACAGTCCCTCATTCTTCCTATCGCGGGCGCGACGTTGCGGACCCTGCCGAAAAGCTCGCATAGAGCCGTGGATTCGGGCGTGAGATAGCGCATCCATTCGGGTATGTTCACGTCGAAAGACGTTACGGGGAACTCGAAGAGCGCCGCCCGCAGAATATTCATTATCCCTTCGCCGTCAAGATTTTCACAGTTTACGGCGATTACGGTACGGTTGTACTTCTGTTCGAGTTCGCTTCTCAGCGCACGACAAGCCGAAGAATCGGGGTCGGAACAATTGAGCAAGATCACGAAGGGTTTGCCCGTTTCGCCGAGAATGCGCGCCGCGCGCTCCTCAGCCGTCACATAGCCCTGACGGGGAATACCGGCTATGCTGCCGTCGCAGGTTACAAGAATACCGATCGTGCAATTATCCCTTAAAACCCTTTCGGTGCCTATAACCGCCGCCTCGGAAAGCGGCAACGGACTGCCGCCGAACGGCGTGTTTACAAGGCGAGGACTGCCGTCCTCGTCAAACCCCGTCGCTCCGTCAACCGGCAGACCTATGCAGTCGGTAACCGCAAAGGCCGCGGCGGCATTGCCTATCCTTACTTCAGCCGCCTTTAAAGGCGCCGATTGGAATTGGGTCGTGATAACGCCCGAGCCGTGACCTGTAATCGGTAGCTCTTCCGCCTCTATGTTCCGCCGATCGGCGTCGGAAACGTTGGAAATTATGAGTTCTGTAACGAACTTCTTTGCCAGCGTGGATTTGCCGGTCCGGGCAGGCCCCGCCACGCCTATTAAAATTTTTCCGCCGCATCTTTCGGCAATGTCCTCGTATACGTTGTTATCAAGCATATCCGCCTCCGCAAAAACTATGTGTATAATACTTTATTGCGCGTTTATAAAATTTAGAACTTCCGCCGTAATAAATGCGTCTTGAACAAAATCCGAAAACCGCCCGACCGCAGAAATCTGCGGTCGGGCGGTCTTTAAACAATATATTTTTTAATCCTTAGCTTTTAGTATTTCGTCATAGAACTCGTCCATCTCGCGCTTTGTCTTGAAAGTCGCAAGGTACATCGTATTGCCCATTGCTCCGCTCAGCGCTTCGGGTATCCTCGAAATGGTCTTTAAGTTTGCGCGGTACCTGTCAAGTATGTCCTGTTCGGTATATCGGAATAGCTTTCCGTCGCGCCTGCCTGCGTAAGCGCAATAATATCTATCGCCCACTGTCAGCTCGGTCTTGTCGAACGCAATCATATCCGCCCAGATCTTGTACACGTCGGTACTGTTGGCGAAGTTCATCATATCGGGCGAAAAACCGCCGCAGGGGCGCATATTGACCTCGAGCGCCACTACTTCGCCCTTCTTGCCGATATGCTGGTCGCGCGTGAGACGGAAAAACTCGAAGTGAACGAAACGGCTCTTTACGCCGAACGCCTTTACCGTTCTTCTGCCCGCGTCGCGCACGTCGGGGAAGGGTTCGTTTACCATATAATATATGCTGTTATCGCTGTTGTTGACGATATCCATTATGGAAAACGGAGTAACGTTTCCCGTTTCGAATATGGGATTGCCCTTACTGTCTATTATCGCGTCGTAGGAATTGACCTCCGCGTCGATAAATTCTTCCATTATATACTGGACGGGCGGCTTATGCTTTAAGAAATCTTTCAGCTCCGCCTCGTTATTTATCTTGTAGGTGTCGTTTGCGCCCACGCCGTTATCGGGCTTTACAATTACGGGATAGCCGACCTCTTCAATGAACTTCTTACTGCCTTTAAGCGTCTTTACAAGGTAATATCTCGCCACCTTGACGCCCGCTTTAAGATAGTACTTCTTCATTTCCGACTTGCATTTGATTTTTTTGACGTCCTTGCTCCCGAAACCCGTTTTTACGTTGAACTCGGAGCGCAGCAGAGCGTCGCGCTCAAGCCAGTATTCGTTGTTGCTTTCAATGAAATCGATCTTGCCGTACCTGAAGATAAAGTAACCTACGGCGCGGTAGACCTCGTCGTAATTTTCGAGACTGTCGACCCTGTAGTACTCGTTGAGCGAATTCTTCACTTCCGTTGCGAGATTGTCGTAAGGGCAGTCGCCTATACCGAGCACGTTGAACCCGTTATTTTTCAGTTCCTTGCAGAATCTCCAATAATTTGTCGGGAAGTTAGGTGAGATAAAGATAAAATTTTTCATACGATTTCTCCGTTAATAATCGAATAGCTTGGGCAGAAAGTACGCCGCCTGAACGTACCACCAATCCCAGTCGTGTCTGACGTCGCCGCCCCACACGTCCACAAACGCAGGAACGCCCTTACGCGCAAGCACGTCCCCGAAATAGCGCGTACTTGCAAGCGTTTCGTTTTCCCACGCGCCCTGACCCACGCAGAGTATAATCCTGCCCGAGCGGTATTTATCCAGATAGGGATGATCCGGCGGCATATTCGCCACAAACTGTTCGGGCGAGTTGGCGTAAGTGAGGTCGTCGTGATATCCGCCGAAATAATATTCGTTGGAATACAGTCCGCTTAGCCCCATCAGCGCGTCAAAGACGTCGGGAAAGCGGAAGAAAAGGGTTGCCGCGTGAAGCGCGCCGAGGCTGAGCCCCGTTACCGCGAACTTCATCTCCCAGCCGTTTGCAGCGGCGTTCATCTCCGAGAAAAAGGGCACCGCCTCCCCGACGATATATCTTATCCAGCTTTCGTGCCGCTCTATTCTGCCGCGCGCGTCTCCCCACGCCGCCAGCGTTTCGCCGTCGATACTGTCGATCGTAAAGACCTGAATGCGCCCCGATTCTATGTAAGGAGCGTACACGTCAATCATTTTCATATCCTCGAACTCGTAAAAGCGTCCGCTCTGACAGGGTATGATCAGCACGGGTTTGCCGCAATGCCCGTAAACCTTGAACTCCATATCGCGGTTAAGGTTGTAAGAGTATCTTTTATAGTATTCAATCTTCATAGTTTTCGCCGTTAAAGCCGAGCGTGTTCATAAAGAACGGAATCTGTCTCTCCCAGCTGGCTTCGGAATGTACGCCGCCGGGTACAACGCGCGCGGTAAGCATTACGTTCTTTTTAATAAGCGCCGTGCAGGTGTCGCAGAACGCCTGTTTCTGAACGCCGTGGTTTGAAAATTCACGGCTGCCGTAGTCCATATACAGCAGAGTATCCCTGCCGAACCTGCCCCTGAAGATGAAATCGGGAACGAGTCCCCCGCCCACCCATAGGCTGGGCGACAGCGCCGCGCCGCGCGAAAAGTATCTGTTGTATGCGGAGAGCGCGTAGAGGGTCATAAGACCGCCCATCGAGCTTCCGCCTATCGCAGTGTACTCCCTGTCGGGCAACGTGCGCAAGTGTTCGTCGATGTACGGTTTGAAAGTCCCGACAAGCCAGTCCATATAAAGCTTGCCGCGCCCTTTGATCTTTTCCCCCTCGTCCATAATAAAATTTTTGGGCGAGTATTCGGAAAGTCTGCCGTTGCCGACCGTATTGCACTCCACCGCGGCAATGATGAGCGGCGTCGACGTGTAGTCGAGATAGTCCGCAAGTCCCCAGCTTTTGCCGTACGTTGCTTCGCCGTCGAAGAACAGGTTCTGACCGTCGAACATATACATAACCGGATAGCGGCGCTCCTCGTCGTAGTCGTAATCTACGGGAAGATAAACGTATGCCTTACGCTTTCTGCCGCCTGTGAGGGAAGGAATTTCAATTTCCCATTCGTCTACCATAGAAACCTCTGATTATATCGTGCGATTATTGATTGGCGGGAACGCTTCCGGCGGTATTTTTACGCCCCCGCACATCTTCCGTAAATTGAAGGATATCCTCGAAGACCTGCCGTTTGCAGTCGTCGTTGAGTATCTCGTGGCGGGAGTCTTGATAGAGCGTAACCTTCACGTCCTTTACGCCCGCCTTAGAGAATTTTGCCGCCGCCTTTTTGACGCCTTTGCCGTAATTACCGACGGGATCGTCCGCGCCAGAAACGAAATATACGGGCAGATCCTTGGGAACTTTGGCGATGGTTTTATCCGAACAAGCCTGTTTGATTATTGAAAACAGGTGATAGTAGCCGTTATTGGTGAAAGGAACGCCGCACAGCTCGTCCGCATTGTATGCGTCTACGTTTTCGGCGTTCTTCGAAAGCCAATCGTTTTCCGTGCGCGCAGGCGCAAACTTCTTGTTGTAACCGCCGAACGCGAGCTTAAATATCATTTTGCTTCTGTTGCGCCAGCCGCAGAAGAGCGCGTTCAGCTTCACCGCAAACAGCGCGGCGTTCAGCAAAGCGCCGCCCATAAATCCGCTGCCCATTATTACGGCGCCGTCAAAATCGTTGCCGTAGACTGAAATATATTTGCGGCAGAAGAACGAGCCCATACTGTGCCCTAAAATGAAGTATGGCGCCTCTCCCGCCTGCTTTTTTACCGCGAGCTGAAGCGCGCGGATATCCCCTATGACGATATCGGTGTCGCGCTCCTCGGCAAAATAACCCAGCTCGTCCTTTGTCAGCACCGACTGCCCGTGTCCGAGATGGTCGTCGGCGCAGACGAGATAGCCGTGTCCGTTTAAAAATTCGGCGAACGGCGCGTATCTTGCCGCATATTCCGCCATACCGTGGATTATCTGTACGACGCCCTTTATTTCGCCTTCGGGTATCCAGAGGCAAGCGTGTATCGTGGTTACGCCGTCGTGCGAGGGATAGTAGATGTCCTTCATTTATTACCTCTTTAAAATTATGAATAATTATACCATAAAAATTTAATTTATGCAAGAATATGACGGAGCCAATCTCCGCCATATCCGCTTTTTTGATTATTATCTTTTAAAGTTTTTTACAAACATTTCTATATTGTCGGAAGACAGCGCCCTCTCGTTACGCTCTATCGCGTGCGCGAGCGCGAGAATGCCGTCGTTCAGGGGAGTTTCGACGCCGAATTTTTTGCCCATACGCGAAACTACGCCGTTTACAAACTCCATATCGCACTTTCCGCCGTCTTTCAGGTCGTAATACATACCCGACACGAGGTCCCTATGCCCCTTCATAGCAAACGGCAGAAGCGCGGTGGCGACAGCCCTTTTCAATCCGCCTTTACAGCGGTATATCCCGACGATATCGTGCCCCTGTATCTTCTCTATCCTGACGCCGCAGGCTTCCGCAACCGAGAACGCCTCGTTTAAAAGTCCGAGTGCGACTCTTTTGCCGTATTTATCGCGCGCTATTTCGCCGAAAGTCAGACCCGTTACCGCCGACAGCGGAGAAAACGCGGAATTTATCGCAAGCTTTGCCCAGCGCGCGCCGACGAAGTTCTTCTCGACGGTAACCCTGCCCGCGCACCCGAGATATTCCTTTACGGCGTCTATCTTGCCGTTTTCGCCGTAGATAGAGCCGAGCGCGAAAGTCATTTTCTCCCTCTCGGAAGTGAGCCGCGCGCCGCCGTATCCGGACTTGGACGCGCCCCAGGAGACCGCGCAGCCGAGGCACCTCTCCCGTCCCGCCACCGCCGCGACGGAGGGCTCGGGGAGCCCGTTCTGCAACGTACAGATAACACCGTCTTCGGCGAGAAAATCCAGCAAGCCGCGCACGATTTCACCGTTTTGACGCTGTTTCGTCATAAGAAAAATTATATCGTAACGCCCCGTCATCCCGTCGGGGGTGAGCGCGTTGACCTTTACGTTCATATCGACCTTGCCCGTAATGCGCGCGCCGCCCTCGGACAGAGCCCTGACGTGTTCGCGGTTGCGCGTGATCAGATCGATATCCTTTCCGCCTGCGGTTATGAACGCGCCGAGAACCGTTCCCATTGCGCCCGCGCCGTAAATCGCCGCCCTCACCGTTTTATCGCCCGGAAAGCGGCTTCCGCCATTCTTTCGTACGCGCTTTCGCTCGGATGCAGATGGTCGCCGCTGTCAAAGCCTTCGGCAAACGCCGCCGCGTTCGTCGCGGAACGCAATACACTGTCAAAGTCGATGACGCCGTCGACGTCCGCGCCCGTGCGGACCCATTCGTTGAAACAGTTCTTCATCTGCTCGCGGAAGGGCGCGTACGTGCGCCAGCCGTATATCGGCAATAGCGTGCCGAGCAGCACTTTCAAACCGTACTTTTTAGCCGTGGCGACGTAGTAATTTATCCCCTCCTCAAGCTGGCTCTCAGTCGGCAAGTCAGACATAGGTCTGAAAGGGTTCACGTCGGTACCTACGGGGTGTATGATATCGTTGATACCCTGTTGGATTATGACAGTATCCGCGCCGCTCAACGTCGAGATTTCCCTCTCGAAGCGGTGTTTGCCCGAAAGCCCGTAGCTTTCGTAAGTCATACAGGTATATTCGCGGAGAACGCGCGTTCCGCTTGCCGCCCTGCGGACGATTGCCGTAACGTTGTACGGGTCGTCCATACATTTTATCGCGAGATAATCGGGCCAGCTTTGAGAGGTTATCGAATCGCCGTAGCAGACTACGCACCTGTTTTTTTCGTCGCAAAGCACGTCTATGCCCGTGAGAAAATAGAACGTGTTCGTCGAACGGGTAGTATCGAGCGGAAGCACCGAGGTCATAGTACGGTTCCCCACGGAGTAAAAACCCTTGGAAAGCGGTCCCGTAACGACTACCGCGGAGCGCATAAGGGTAAAATCGCGAAGGTAAAAACTGACCGAGATTTTGCCTCTCGGCTTGACGCGAAAGGTTATCTCGTCGGAAACGATCTCTTCGCCTGCGCCGATGGTTACGCTTTCATCGCCGCCGAAAGTTACCAACGCCGCGTCCTTGAGGTTTATCTCCCTGTCGGAGACCACGGGGGCGATCGTAACCTGGCTGAGCGTTACGGGCTCGGTGCCGCAGAAATTGGAAAAGTGAAGCCTTACGGCGTCTCCGCCGAAGGCGCATACTACGGGATAGCGCAGCGTAAGGTCTTTAGCGTACGTTTCGGGGCGGCGGTCCGCAACGGAAGTCGCGTTGCCCCATACTGTTACCCATTTACTCATTTTAACTCCGTTTTACCGGCAGGCCGCCGATATTATATATCCAATTTAAATTTTACCACGTTTTTTCAGATTTTGCAATATGCGAAGTTCACTAATTTGCTAATGCCCTGAAATTGTGTTTCGTTGTGCAAAAAATAGAAAGACGGCGCGCTTTTTTCAAAAAAAGCGCGCCGCTTACTAATTTAATTCAGGCGTTTTCCTCGGTCTTTTCCTGTTTGGCCTTGAGCCTTAAACCGTTGCCGGATATCAACGGCGAGATAATGAGCCAGATAGCCGCAAGACTTATTATGACGTACAGGATTATGGACCCTGCCGTACGGGGTCCGCCGAATACCCAGCTTACGAGATTGAATCCGAATATCCCGAATAATCCCCAATTCAACGCGCCCAAAAGCACGAGCACGTAAGAAATGATATTTGCAATTATCATATTTAATTCTCCTTGCAGTTAGTATAAGCCATAGGGAGAATAATATTCGACGCAAGCTTTAATATTTTTAAAAGCTTTATGCGCGCGTTTGGCGCCGCGCCGTCAGTTTTCGTATATGCTTCTCTTGAGAATGCCTATGTAGGGAAGCATACGGTAGCGCTCGTTATAGTCCAGACCGTAGCCGATTACAAACTCGTTCTCTATATCGAAACAGTTATAGTCGGGCTCTATGTCGTATTCGCGTCTGCCCTCCTTATTCAAAAGCGTAACGATGCAGACGGAAGACGCGCCGCGTTCAAGCAAAAGCGCCTTTAAGTTGGCAAGAGTGAAGCCGCTGTCGATGATATCCTCCACTATGATAACGTCTCTGCCCTTCACGTCGCCGTCCAGATCCTTCTTGATCTTCAGCTTGCCGGACGAAACCGCGCCCGAACCGTAAGACGACACCGCCATAAAGTCGAGCTCGATCGGTATAGAAAGGTCGCGTATAAAGTCAGAATAGAAAATTATACTGCCCTTCAGAATCCCCACGACGACGGGAAACTTATCCTTGTATACCTTGTTCACCTCTTCGGCGACCTCTTTTACGCGTACGCGCAACTGTTCTTCAGAAAGCAAAATACGTTCGCAATCCTGATGCATATTCTTCTCCTTAGTATATTTTTTTAACGGCTTTAAGCCGTTTTTGCCGATTAAAAATTACTTCCGTTCCAGCCCCAGTCGCTGACGCCGTGATAGGTAACGTACACTGCCGAACCGTCGATGCCCAGCTCCCTGCCGAGAATATCGCAAATCGTCGCAGTCATCTTTTCATACGCGCTTGAAGGCGCGTTCCCGAAGAGGCTCACCGAAACGTAAGCGCCGTTTTCAAGCCGCTTGCCGGCAAAATACAGGTCGTACCCGTCCGCAATGCCGACCATAAGGTAACTTTCGGGCTTTCCCAATATGGAAACGGCCTTGCCGAGCTCGCTCTTTATCGCGTCCTTCTTTTCCGTTGTGATTTTTTTTGAAATTTTACAATCTATAAAAGGCATTTTTCGCACTCCTTATATCTTTTTTAATCTGTAAGCGCGGTCGAAAGCAAACTGCGTATCGCCGTAAAAGTTGCTGACCCTCGCAATCGCAAAATCTTTATTTTTACCGAGCTTCTTTACTGTTTTGGCGGCGTTTTCCGCGGTCAAATCGGCTTTGGCAACGCCGGAAAAATAGTCGTCGCACTCGCCGTCCGCGCCGTAAAACTCGACGTCGACAGCGTGTTCCATAACGCCTTTAAGCTTATCTATGAACCTTTTCAGCCCCTCTTCGGTCATCTCGTCCCATACGCCGTCCTCTTCGGAATAGTCGTCGTCGACGTAGTCCCAGAACCTCATAGTCCCGTCGCCTCCGTCAAGGCGAACGGCTATCGACTTTTCGGTCTTGACCGATTTGATATACACGAAAAGCGGCGCGGGATATTCGAAGTCGGGGCAGGACAGGGAAATCCTTCCGTCGCCCCGCAACTTTTCCATAAGCAGGTTTTTATATTTTTCTTCAAGTTCGATTATTTCTTTCATATCGTCCTCCTTATGCCGTATAATCCGTACTTACTATGAAACGGATACGCTCCGTTTCGGAAGTAACTTTTATTCTTTCGGAAATTTCAACGCCGCACACGGCGAGGATCTCGCTGCCGTCGGCGATGAGCGGAATCTGCCGTCTTACGCGCACCGGTATCTTTTTGTCCGTGAAATAGTCGCCGAGGTTTTTCGTTCCGCCGCCGAATTTGGTGAATTTATCGCCCGCTTTCATAAATCTTATTACCGCGGAATCGGGAATTGCGTCGAAATCGAATTTAAGAACCTTGAATTTTTTAGGCAAACGCTTGTCGTCCTCGGACGCCGCCTCGAATGCAAGCAAACATTTCTCCAACTCGCTTCCGTCCGAAACGAAAATAAAAGCGTCGTTCCAGAACGAAAATTCACACCTGTAATGCTCTTTAAAAAGTATACCCTCTTTTTCCACGCTCAACAGATACGAGTTGCAAATCGCTATTTTTCCGCTTTCCTTAAACGCGGTATAACCGAGAAATTCAAACTTCTTACCATTTTCGGCAAATTGCAATTCATAGAGTTTTCGGGCGTGTTCGGACGTGTAATCTTTCAAATTCAGTCCGGCTAACGCCTTTATGACCGCACGCTTGAAAACAACCTTTTCTTCGCAGAACGAAATTTCGCAACCGAGACGGGTTTCCTTTATCAGCTTGCGACGACCTATCAAGTCGTCGAAATACTTTTCGTCGTCCGCGGCAAGTCGGGAAAAACGGTAGATGGCTTTCGCCGCGCCCGGCACCGCCTTTTCAAGCTCGGGCAGAACGTTGTGCCGCAGCTTGTTGCGGGTGTAATCGTCGGTAAAGTTGGTTGCGTCTTCAACGTATGGGATTGAATTTTCTTCTATATATTCGTCTATTTCCCCGCGCGAAACGGAAATAAGCGGATGAATAACGTTAAGATCTTTGTCGCCGTCCGCAGGGAATTTGTAGTCGGTTATGCCCTCCATACCCGAAAGCGCGCTGCCGCGGGCAAGGTTGAATAAAACGGTTTCGGCGTTATCGTTCAGATGATGAGCCGTGGCAACCGCGTCTGCGGCGGACCAACGTCCGTCGGGATAAATCGCGGCGGGAGAAACTTCCATATATTCCGCTTTTCCGTTTACCGCCGCAACGTAGCACTTTAAACGCCAAAGCCTTGCCAAAGCTTCGCTTTTCGGTAAATCACAATCCCATACGAAGCTAAGCAGCGGAATTTTTCGGGCTAAACACCAATCTTTAACGAATTTGCTGTCGCGTTCGGAAGCTTCGCCGCGGATACGATGGTCGCAGTTGAGCGCGGAAAGGGTGACGTTGTATTCCTTGCCGTGAGCATAAATATAGTGCAGAAGAGCCATCGAATCTTTGCCGCCCGAAACGGCAACGCAGATTTTCATATTCGCGTAGGTTGCAAGATCGGGTATCATAGCGCAATTATAACATAACGGCTTTGCCGTTTGCAAGAGTTAAAACAAATTAAATAAATTTATTTAAAAGTCCGAAAAATAGTTGACAAAAATTTTTTTATTTAATAGAATAATAAAGCCTTATACAAAGGCGGTTTATCGCGGGGTAGAGCAGCCAGGTAGCTCGTCGGGCTCATAACCCGGAGGTCG
>CAYLQK010000049.1:0-11036 GCA_964385865.1 uncultured Clostridia bacterium
TTTTCCTGGATTGCTTCGTCGCTTCGCTCCTCGCAATGACGGGCGGCGGGCGCAAAAGTCGCAACGTTCGGGCTTTTGAGGTAATTTCGGATAAAAAGCCGCCCGACGGAAAGATTTCCGTCGGGCGGCTTTTTACGGGATTTTCCGCGCTCCGTTTGAAGTCGGGCGGCGAAAATTCCGCAACTATTTTTTGGTTATTAAACCGTAACAATCGGGGCGGCGGTCGCGGAATATCCCCCACTCGAGCCGCTTTTTTTGAAGTTCGCCGAAATCGTACGCGGCGTATAAAATCTCTTCCCCGTCGCGGGACGCCGACGCTATCAGTTCGCCCGTCTCGTCAGTCATAAACGACGAGCCGTAAAAATTCAGCGCCGAGCTCTGCCCCCCGTTTCCGACGTCGGGACTGACGCTTTCCGTACCCGTTCGGTTTGCCGCCACGACCGGCACCAGATTGCACGCCGCGTGTCCCTGCATACATCTTCTCCAGTGCGGCATACTGTCGCAGCCGAGAATGGGCTCGCTTCCTATCGCCGTGGGAAAAAGTATGACATCCGCGCCCAAAACCGCCAGACACCGCGCCGTTTCCGAAAACCATTGGTCCCAGCATATACCGATACCAATCTTGCCGAACGCCGTGTCGAATACGCGGAAACCGCTGTTCCCGGGCGTGAAATAAAATTTCTCCTGATAATAATGGTCGTCGGGAATATGCGTTTTGCGGTAGACGCCGAGCATCGTTCCGTCCGCGTCTATGACCGCAACGGAATTGTACAGCACGTTGCCGTCCTTTTCGTAGAAGCTTACGGGCAGCACCGCTTTCAGTTCCTTTGCAAGGCGGACAGCCATCTGCACCGCACGATTTTTCTCCGTCGGCTCGGCAAACGAATAGAAATCGTAGCGCCGTTGCTGGCAAAAGTACTCGCGTTCGAACAATTCGGGCAGCAAAACGACGTTCGCGCCGTTTGAAACCGCCTCGCGCACGAGGCGTTCCGCCTTTTTCAGATTCTCTTCGCGGTCGGGCAAACACCGCATCTGCACGGCGGCAATTTTGACTTTCATTTCATCGTCTCCTTATCAAGTTCGTTCAAGGGGGAACCTTCGGAAAATCTCCCCGCAGGTATCTGACCGGTGATGCAGTGGACGTTTCCGCCCCCGAGAAGTATGTCCCGCGCATTGACGGTTATCACCTTTCTGTCAGGGCACAGCGCACGCATAATCTCTGCCGCGCGCCCGTCGCTATGCTCGTTTTCTCCGCCGAAGGCGGGTAATACGACTGCCCCGTTCGAAAAATAGAAATTGCAGTATGACGCGGCAAGGCGTTCGCCCGCCTCCCGCACGTCCTCGCCCTCCTCGAAAACGTACCCTGCGAGATCTTTTTCCGTTACCGTTACGGGGCGGTCGGGAATCGGCAGTTTGTGCACCTTTATCCTCCTGCCGCGTGCGTCGGTTGCGCTTTCGAGATATTTAAGGTCGGCAAGGGACAGCCCGTACTGAGGGTCGTCGCGGTTGTCGGTCCAGGCGAGCACGACTTCCGCAGGTCCGATAAACGCGCACACGTTGTCGACGTGTTCGTTCGTTTCGTCGTTATATATGCCGCGCGGAAGCCATAAAACTTTTTCCGCGCCGAGATATTGCTTTAACTTTTCCTCTATCTGCCGTTTGGAGAGGCCGGGGTTTCTGCCTTTGCTTAAAAGACAGCTTTCCGTAACCATAACCGTGCCTTCGCCGTCGGAGTGAATGCTGCCGCCCTCGAGCACGAACGGCGCGGCGTCATAGACCGCCGCGCCTGCATATTCCGCACAAAGGCGCGCGAACGCGTTATCCTTTTCCCAGTGCGCGTAAAGCCCGTCGACCGCGCCGCCCCAGGCGTTGAATTCCCAATTGACGGCGGCGACTTCGTCCGTGCGGGGGTTAACGACGAAAGTAGGGGCGATATCGCGCGCCCAGGAATCGTCGGTTTCGGCTTCACGTACGACCACGTTTTTAACGCCGTCCAACGCCGCGAGAGCCTCGCTCATCTTGCGCTTGCCGCAAAAGACGAAGACCGTTTCGCTTTCCGCGATAGCTTTTATGACCTGCACGAACGCCCTTTGCGCGGGCTTCGCGCCGTAATTCCAGCTGCCCGGGCGCCAAGGCCAGATTATGATACAGCCGAGGTGTTTAGAATATTCCGCAGGCATCGAGAAGCCGTCGTTTTTTGGCGTAGTCATTTATGACAGTCTCCCCTTGAAGTCGGAATAACCGAACTCTTTTATCAGCTCCGTCGTGCCGTCCGGCTTTAAAAGGTAAATGGACGGCAGGGGCATTCCGTTGAAAGTATTGTTTTTTACCATAGAGTATATCGCCATATCCACGAAAATCAGCTTATCGCCGACGCCGACGGGGTTTTCGAAGGAATAGTCGCCTATCACGTCGCCCGCAAGACAGGTGAGCGAGGAAAGTCTGTAAGTATACGGCTTTTCTCCCGCCGCATAGCCGCCGAAAAGGGGCGGACGGTAAGGCATTTCGAGGACGTCGGGCATATGGCATTCCGCCGAGGCGTCGAGAATGAGAGTTTCAGCGCCGTTTTTCACTATATCTTCGACGCTCGCGACGAGATATCCCGCGTCCAATGCGATAGCTTCGCCCGGCTCAAGATAAATCTGAAAGCCGTATTTCTCCCTTACGCTTATAAGAAAATTTTTCAGTTCGCCGAGATGATAGCCGGGGCGCGTTATGTGGTGTCCTCCCCCCATATTCAGCCACTTTATCTGCTTTAAATAGGGCGCGAACCTTTTCTCCGCCGCGGCAAAAGTCGCGATGAGCGGGGCGGAGTCCTGTTCGCACAGGGTGTGAAAGTGCAGCCCCTCTATATCTTCGGGCAGCTTGTCCCCGAAAGCGGAGACGAAATTTTCAAAGGTCATACCCAGCCTCGAACCTTCGGCACAGGGGTCGTAAACGGCGGCGTCCTGCGTGGAATATTCGGGGTTTATGCGTATGCCTATGCTTATCTTTTTTTCGGAAACCGCGTTTTTTTCGGCAATCGCCGCGCGGTGTTTTTTGTATTGGGCATAGGAATTGAACACGATATGGTCGCAGATATCTACTATGCCGCGCATATCTTCCGTCTTGTACGCGGGGGCGAAGACGTGGTTCTCCTTGCCCATCTCCTCGAAGCCGAGCCTTGCCTCGAACAAGCCGCTCGCCGTCGTGCCAGCGAGATATCCGCCTATCAGCGGATACAGGGAAAAGCAGGAGAACGCCTTCTGCGCAAGCAGTATGCGGCAGCCCGTTTCCCTTTGAAGCGCGGCGAGCACAAGGAGATTTTCAGTCAATTTTTTTTCGTCCACGACGTAACAGGGCGTGGGTAGGGTCTTTAAAATTTTTTCCGTCTGTCTGTCCATCGCTATTCCACGGTAACGGGATTTTCGTCGACTACCCAGGGCAAACCGTATTTATTGAGCATATCCATAAACGGATCGGGGTCGAACTCCTCCACGTTGAACACGCCCTTCTTGTTCCATACCTTGCTTACGACCAGCGCCGCGCCTATCATTGCGGGCACGCCCGTAGTGTATGAAATCGCCTGCGAGCCGACTTCCCTATAGCATTCCTGATGATCGCACACGTTGTAGATATAGACCGTCTTTTCCTTTCCGTCCTTCTTACCCTTGAATATACAGCCTATGTTCGTCTTTCCGACCGTTCTGGGGCCGAGAGACGCGGGATCGGGCAGAAGAGCCTTTAAAAACTGTATTGGAACTATCTCTTTACCCTCGTATACCACGGGCGAAGTGGAAAGCATACCCACGTTTTCAAGGCATTTCATATGCGTAAGATAGCTCTGTCCGAACGTCATAAAGAAGCGGATACGCTTTACGCCGGGGATATTTTTAGCAAGGGATTCTATCTCCTCGTGGTGAAGGAGATACATATCCTTTTTGCCTACCTGCGGGAAGTCGTACTCCCTCTTTATCTCCATAGGTTTGGTTTCAACCCAACGGCCGTCCTCCCAGTACGAGCCGTTTGCCGACACTTCGCGCAGATTGATTTCGGGGTTGAAGTTGGTTGCAAAAGGATAGCCGTGATCGCCGCCGTTGCAGTCGAGAATGTCTATGGTTTCGATCTCGTCGAAGTAGTGTTTCAGCGCGTAAGCGGAAAACACGCTTGTAACGCCCGGGTCGAACCCGCTGCCGAGCAGCGCCGTAAGCTGCGCCTTTTCAAAGCGCTCTCTATACGCCCACTGCCAGGAATAATCGAAATAGGCGGTAAAGCCCTTCTCCCTGCATCTCTTTTCATATATCCCGCGCCATACGGGGTCGTCGGTGTCTTCGGGCTCGTAATTAGCCGTATCTATATAGTCCACTTTACATTTCAGGCAGGCTTCCATAATCGTAAGATCCTGATAGGGCAGCGCCACGTTTAATACGGCGTCGGGTTTGTAGGAATCGATGAGCGAAGTCAGCTCGTCAACGCTGTCCGCGTCGACTTTCGCCGTCGTTATTACGGTTGAAGTCGCGGGCTGCAATCTGTTCTTTACCTCGTCGCACTTGGAAAGCGTGCGGCTCGCAATGCAGATTTCCTTGAACGTTTCGCTGTTCTGACAGCACTTTGCTATAGCTACGCCCGCCACGCCGCCGCAGCCGATGATGAGTAATTTTGCCATATATGAATACCTCTTATTATTTTTCCTCTTCGATTAGCATATCTTCCACGTATCGGGGAAGCATAAACGCCCCCTTGTGCAGATGCGTCGTATAGTACCAGGTCTTGATGTTTCTGCTGTTCCACCTGTCGGCGTTGAGGTCGATAAGCGGGTGGTATTTCTTTGAAGTGAAGCCGAAAAGCCAATATCCCGAGGGGCAGGTGGGAATGTGCGCCTGGTACACCCTGCTTATGGGGAACGAGTGGCTCGCCTTTCTATGCATTTGGCGGCAGGACTCTTCGTCGTCGTCATAGAACGGACTGCCGTGCTGATATACCATTATGCCGTCGTCGCGCAGGGCGCGGTAACAGCTGCCGTAAAATTCCTTAGTGAACAGCCCCGCCGTGTGCCCCAACGGGTCGATTGCGTCGTTTATTATGAGGTCGTATTCGCCTGCCTTTGAGCGGAGAAAACGAAGCCCGTCGAGATAATATATCTTTACGCGCTTATCCTCCAACCCCTTGGCGTTGTCGGGGAAGAACTTTTTACAGACTTCCACGAAAGTGCCGTCGGGCTCCACGACGTCGATACGCTCGATTTCGTCATAATATGACAGTTCCCTCGCCACGCCGCCGTCGCCGCCGCCGATAATCAGCACATTTTTCACGTTGGGGTGAACCGCCATCGGCACGTGCACTATCATTTCATCGTAAATAAACTCGTCCTTTTCCGAAAATACAATACTGTCGTCGCAGGCGATGAACTTACCGAACTCCTGCGAGTCGAACACGTCTATGCGCTGGAAATCGGTCTGCACACCGTACAGCTGTTTGTCTATTTTAACCGATAATTTAACTTTATCCGTATAGTAGTCAGAGAACCAAAGCTCCATTTCGTTTTCCTCACTATTTCCAAATCTGCCTTTCGTCGGTCAAGACGTTGAGATACTCAACGTTGACGTCCTCCGTTCCCTGCATCGAGCAGCCCTTTTCCTTGGCGTATACGATGTATTCTATGATGGCTTCGGTTATCATTTCGCCGGGGGCGAGAATGGGGATTCCGGGCGGATAACACATAACGAACTCCGCGCAAATCTTTCCAGCCGCCCGCCTTAGGGGCACGCTCTTTTTCTCGGAATAGAACGCTATCTGCGGCGAAACCAGCACGCGCGGCGCGATATACTCGGTATTCAGCATCTTTACCGGTTTCTTTGTGTAGAGGCGGCGGATATCCGACAACGCCCCGACAAGCCGCTCGATATCCTGCAACCTGTCGCCGATTGAGATATAGGCGAGAATGTTTGCAATGTCGCCGAATTCGATCTGGATGTCGTATTCGTCGCGCAGCAGGTCGTATACCTCTATGCCCGCAAGCCCTATATCGCGGGTATAGACGGAGAGCTTGGTTACGTCGAAATCGAACACGCTGCCGCCGTTGACTATTTCCTTGCCGTAGGCGTAATAGCCGCCTATCTGATTTATCTCGCTTCGCGCATATTCGGCCATTTCGGCAACCTTTGCGAACGACTCCTTGCCGCGGAGCGCAAGATTCCTCCTCGAGATGTCAAGGCTCGCCATAAGCAGATACGACGCGCTGGTCGTCTGCGTGAGGTTGATTATCTGTGAAACGTATTCCCAATTGACGTTTTTGCCGGTTAAAAGGAGCGAGCTTTGGGTGAGGCTTCCGCCCGATTTGTGCATCGAGACCGCCGCCATATCCGCGCCCGCCTTCATTGCGCAGACAGGCAGATTTTCGCCGAAATAAAAATGCGTGCCGTGCGCCTCGTCCGCAAGCACGAGCATCTCGTGTTCGTGCGCCAACTTTACGATAGATTCTATATCCGAACATATCCCGTAGTAAGTGGGGTTGTTCACGAGAACCGCCACCGCGCCGGGGTTGTCTATGATCGCCTTTTCCACTTCGGAAACTTTCATTCCGAGGGATATGCCGAGTTTTTCGTCGACTTCGGGATTGACGTAAACGGGCACCGCGCCGCACAGCACGAGGGCGTTTATTACGCTTTTATGGACGTTGCGGGGCAGAATTATTCTGTCGCCCGCCTTGCACACCGACAGCACCATACTCTGTACGGAGGACGTGGTTCCACCGACCATAAAGAACGCGTGCGTGGCGCTGAAAGCTTCGGCGGCAAGCTCTTCCGCCTCCTTTATTACCGATACGGGATGGCAGAGATTGTCCAAAGGCTTCATAGAATTGACGTCTATACCAACGCATTTTTCCCCCAAAAGTTCGACAAGTTCGGGATTGCCGCGGCCGCGCTTGTGCCCGGGGACGTCAAACGGAACGACGCGTTTCCTCTTTAAAATTTCCAATGCCTCGAGAATGGGCGCGTTTTGTTGTTTTCTCATCTTTTGAAACTGACCTCTATGAATTGAATATAAAAAAGACGGGCCGCTTCGCCCGTCCTTTTATATCGTTTCTTTTTTGTTTGATTTTTACCGCCGAGGGATTTATTACATCGTACAACTGATAGATTGAAGTCGGATTTTTAGGCGAAATCCATAAATATAAAATTTACTTTAACCGTGCTCCGTTACACAGTTAAAAACCACAATGCGGCAGTTGTATGATTTTGATTTTTCTTTCTCTGCCTGTTTGCTATGTATAAATAATAAATCAAATGTTCCGCGTTGTCAAGCAAAATAAATTATTATCGGGAAATTTGGCGTATCGGCAGGCGTCACGCGCTTAAAAGAAGGTCAGCCTTTGAAGGGCGCTTTCGCCACGCCCGTTCTTACGGCTGCCTCTGCAACGGCTTTCGCCACCGCCTCGTGCGCGCGTTTATCGTAGGCATAGGGCAGGATATAGCCCGTATTCAGCTCGTCGTCGGAAACGCAGGACGCGATGCCGCGCGACGCCGCCATCATCATTTCGATATTGACCGTCGTCGCCCTCACGTCCAGCGCGCCGCGGAACAGACCGGGGAAGACTAAAACGTTGTTGATTTGGTTGGGATACTCGGAAGAACCCGTTCCGACGATATACGCGCCCGCCGCCTTGGCGTCGTCGGGGTTGATTTCGGGAACGGGGTTCGCGCAAACGAAAAGCACGGGTTTATCCGCCATAGACGCGACCATTTCCTTGGTTACGCAGTTTGCGGCGGAAACGCCCACGAGCACGTCCGCGCCCTTCATTGCGTCGGCGAGCTTGCCCTTCATAAAACCGCGGTTGGTGAGCTTGGCGACCGCCTGTTGGGCGGAGTTCAACGTTTTATCGCCCTCGCAGATTATGCCGTTTATATCGCACATTATGAGGTCCTTGACGCCGAAAGTAAGAAGGAATTTGCCGATTGCAATACCTGCCGCGCCCGCGCCGTTTATAACTACCCTGATATCCTCTTTCCTTTTGCCGGTAATGCGGAGGGCGTTCGAAAGCGCCGCCGCCATAACTATTGCCGTGCCGTGCTGGTCGTCGTGGAAGACGGGGATATCCAGCTCCTCTTTCAGCCTCGTCTCTATCTCGAAACATCTCGGAGCGGATATATCTTCGAGGTTGATTCCGCCGAACGAGCCCGCGAGAATTTTAATTGTCTTGATGATCTCCTCGGTGTCCTTCGTCCTCAGGCACAGAGGAAAAGCGTCTACCCCGCCGAACGCCTTGAAAAGAGCGCATTTGCCCTCCATTACGGGCATTCCCGCTTCGGGCCCTATATCGCCGAGTCCGAGCACGGCGGTACCGTCGGTTATGACGGGCACGGTATTCCAGCGGCGCGTGAGGGTGAAGCTCTTCTCCACGTCCTCGTGGATTGCCAGACAGGGCTCGGCAACGCCGGGCGTATAGGCAAGGGAAAGATTTTCCCTGCTGTCTACGGGGACCCGCGCAACCACTTCGATTTTACCTCTCCATTCGCCGTGTCTTTTTAACGATTCTACTCTATAATTCATATATGCTCCTTCGTTATGCAAATTCATAAATTTCGTTCATTTCGTTTACATTATACTCTTGACCTGTTATAAGGAGGAAAAAACAATTCAACCGCCGTATTTTTCACGATAATATGCCATACATTTACGGATAATTTCAATCGCCTCGTATTTGTGGCAAATCTCTTTTACGGTTGTAACTTTGTGTTCGAGCATCTTATAAACTTCGAAGAAATGCATCATTTCATCAAATATATGCTTGGGTAATTCCTTAATATCATAATAATGTTTGTAGTTCGGATCGCCCTTGGGTACGGCGATTATCTTTTCGTCAAGCTCGCCGCCGTCCACCATTTTAATCACGCCGATAGGCGAACACGTCAGCAGCGTCATAGGATAGATGGGCTCGTTGCACATAACGAGAACGTCCAGCGGATCGCCGTCGTCCGCAAGCGTGCGCGGTATAAATCCGTAGTTCGCAGGATACACGGTGGACGTGTACAGCACCCTGTCCAGCCGTAAAAGCCCCGTCTGCTTGTCAAGTTCGTATTTTGCCTTGCAGCCCTTGGGAATCTCAATGAGCGCGTCAAACTCGTTTTCTGTAATTCTGTCTTCGCTGATATCGTGCCAAATATTCATTATCGCCTCCGTTGTGATGTTTAATATATTATATCATTTTTTTACAATAAAGTAAAATGATAATTTCTGATAAATGATATAACGAAGACGAACGTGTCGCCCCACTCCTGATGACATCCGATTTCGTTAGCATCCAAATCAAGCAAAATGCAAAGATTTGCAAGAGTATCAAGTGCTGGCATAGCCTTAGAATTAAGATAACAGTTAATAGTTTGTTGCTTTACACCTAAACGGCGGGCTATTTCTGTTTGACTTATTCCGCTACGCCGTATAGCGTTTTGTAAATTCGTTCGTATATCTTCGATAGTAACCATAAAAGCCCCTTTTAATTGTGCAATTTGCACAAATTTATATATATTATACAGAAAATGTCTGTTAAATAATACAGTTGACCTAACGGCTGAACGGGGAAAGGGTAAAAGAATGGCAAAAAGAAATAGCTATGATTTAGAAGAACGGCAACGGCGTTGTATGTTACGGCTCGTGCAAGACATTTTGAGCGATAAGAGCGTAGAGCAAATTACATTTGAAAATGCGCACGGCGCTATATCTGTACTGCGCGCCGTTCCCGAAAAGCGGAGCGTTTACGCAATCGGTTTTAACGCAAATTTAGAAGAATACGAGGAGAGCGAGGAAGAATGAAAAATTTAACAGTAGAGCGCGAAACATACACGAGCAAGGACAAAAAAGAATACTACGGGTATTTTGTCAAAGGCGAAATACACGGGCGCAAGGTGCAAGCCGACTTAATGCCGAAAAACCGCGATTTTGACGGCTACGACATATTAGATATTATTTTCGATATAGCCCCCACGGCTGAACTGATAGTCCGCGACGAGGAAACGACCGCCGAGAACGGCAAAAGCACAAAATACACCGTTTACGAAGTGCAAAACACGGACGAGGACGGCATAACTTACAGTTACAAAGTAAAACCCCGCGCCGAGAGCGACAAAAGCATATTAAACGTTTTGTTACAGCAAGCCCGCAAAGCGGAAGAAAAAGCCGAAAAGGATAACCCGCGCCGAAAAGGATAACCCGCAATGAAAGCCGAATACAAAGCCCCCACGCCGCCGGGGTTGAGGAAATCAAGCACGGAAACAGGGAAACTATAAATAAAGTTTATTGTGACAACTACGCATATATAACAATGCTTGCAAAGTGTTATTGCGCCCGAGTGCCTTCTTTTCACGATTGGCAGGATTTGGCGCAAGAAACATACTTATTTTTTGACAAAATCGACTTTGACAGCCCCGCATACTTCGGGCGGTGTATTTATAAGATATTCGCTAACTACCGCTACGGCGGGCAACGCAAGCGAGCGCAACTCAAAGACAGCAGATGTGGTGAAGAATATTATGTTCTTGACGAGCCCATATACGGGGAAGAAAAAGAAGTAACGACAGTAGGCGAAAGCCTCGCAAGCGATTTTGACATAATAGCCGAAATCGAACCTCGCCCCGATATTTCGGAAAGCCTTTTCAAGTACTTATGCGGGTATCTCTCGAAAGAGCGCAAACGGGTATTTAATGAATTCTATTGGACGGGTAAAACGTATAACGAAATCGCCCGCGATTTAGGCAAAAACCCTAACACATTAAAACGCACTCGCGAAGTGATTTTCAAAATATTTCGCAACAACGCCGATAACCTTAAACAATGGTTAAATGATGTAGGCTATGAAATAGCCGTATAAAGCCTACCCCGCCCCGCGCGGTTATTCCTTACGCAATGGGCAAAGAAACCTCCCCCGCCGTTCTACACCTCCGAGAATGCCGGGGGCTAACGGTAAGCGGAGAGCCCCGACAACCGCACCCCGCTTTCCCTTAATAGATTGAAAGGGGTCAAGAGGGGAAAACAAAGAGTAAGCAGAGCGCCCGCGTGAATTT
>CAYLQK010000050.1:0-10989 GCA_964385865.1 uncultured Clostridia bacterium
GCACGGTTTTAAATTAATGTAAAGCCGCCGCGCAAAATTGCGCGGCGGCGGAACAGATTTTTGTTTTTGTTATGTAGTAAGTATGAACATCGCGATGTAAAGCACTGCGATAACCCAAGTTGCAATCCTGATTTCCTTGATTTTACCTGTGCATATGCTGATTATTACGGAAGCAATCATTCCCACGCCGATACCCTTGGAGATCGAGTAGCCGAAAGCCATTACGGCAATAGTAAGGAACGCCACGATAGCTACCGCAGGATCCTTCCAATCGATATCCGCAACGCTCGTCATCATAAGTACGCCTACATAGATAAGCGCCGTCGCCGTAGCCGCCGAGGGAATGAGCTGTGCAATAGGGCTGAGGAACATAGCGACAAGGAAGCAAAGTCCCGTAACGAGAGCCGTGAAGCCCGTCTTGCCACCTGTGGCAACGCCCGAAGAAGATTCGACGAAAGTCGTAACCGTCGAAGTACCTGCAATTGCGCCCGCACAAGTTGCTATCGCGTCGGAAAGCATACACTTGTTAATATTGAGAGGATTACCGTTTTCGTCGAGAAGGTTGCCCTTAGAGCAAGCGCCGTACAGCGTTCCGAGAGTATCGAACATATCTACCATACAGAGCGAAAGCGCAGAAGTAATAATGAGTATAACAAGCGCGCCCGCACCGTTACTGTCAAGATAAGCGGAGAAATCAAATCCTTTTGCAAATACCTGACCTACGTTCTGCGTTCCCCAATCGGAGAATGCGGTTATAGGGCTTGTCCAGGAATCTGAAATATCCGTGAATATTGCCTTGCACGCCGCGTCGCCCGCGCCGTAGCCGATAGCCGCTAAAATATAATAAAGAACAGCCGAGCCTAAAACGCCCCAAAGAATCGAACCCTTTATGCCTTTATGGCTCATTATACCGATAGCTATTACGCCTATCAAAGCCACAAGAGCAGGCAACATTGAAGAGAACGAAGCACCCTTTGCCAGCACGTTAAAAGATACAAAACTTACAAGAGTAGAACTATCAACAACTATACCGGCATTCTGCAAGCCTATAAACGCGATAAACAGTCCTATACCTACGTTAATAGCTTTGCGCACCTCTTCGGGTATAGCCTCGAAGATATATTTCCTAAGACCCGTTACGGTAAGCAGAATGAAGATAATACCGTCGAGAAGCGTAAACACCATTGCGTTGGCATATGTAAGACCGTTTGTTCCTACAAGCGTGTAAACTACAAACGCATTAACGCCAAGACCCGAAGCCTGCGCCAGCGGCATCTTTGCAAGGAACGCCATAAGCAACGTACCGACGATAGCGCCGATAGCGGTTGCAATGTACATACCGCCGAAAGTAATATCTCCAATAATCTGGGGACCGCCAGCCTCAAAGGAAGCCGTAAATATCGACGGGTTTACCATAAGAATGTAAGCCATAGCCATAAAGGTCGTAAGACCGGCTATGATCTCTGTCTTGAAGTTAGAACCCTTCTTAGTTACGCCGAAATAATTATCGACCTTACCGAAAAATCCCTTGTGGGGACTTGCCTGTTCCGACGCCGTATTTTCCGAAGTTGACAACTCTTCGCTATTTTCAGGTTCGGAAACTGCTTCTTTTGTTTCTTCACTCATTAAAAGTGACCTCCTTAATAAAATTTTTCAGGTTTAAGAAAGTGTCCGCCCGCCTTTAAAATAAATTCAAAGGCAAGTTCTGTTTTTTCATCACCTGCAGGAGGTGACTTTCAGTTTGTGCCGTCAGTCAAAAACGGCAAAATCCCCGAACGAGGGGATTTTTCACTTGATTGTCACATTATAACATATAGAAAAAATTTCGGCAACCGTTTGAAGCCTGTTTGCCGAAATTTGTCGAAAAGAATATTTATTTTATCAGCGACACGCGCATTGCGTTGAGCACGGCAAGGAGCATTACGCCCACGTCCGCCACTACCGATATAATCAGGGGGAAGCCGGGGATAGCGATATCGAGCGCCATTATGGCGAGCTTGATAACGAGCGAACCTATAATATTTTGCATAACTATCCTGCGCGTGCCCTTCGCTATCTTTCTGCCCTTGGGCAGGAGCGCAAGATTGTCGGATACAAGCACGATATCGCTTGTCTCGATAGCCGCGTCCGAACCGACGTTGCCCATAGAAACGGCGCAGTCCGCCGCAGTCATAACAGGCGCGTCGTTGATACCGTCGCCGACGTAAATAAGCTTGCCCTTCTCCTTGAGTTTCTGCGCTTCTTCGAGCTTTTGGTCGGGCAGAAGTCCCGCCTTGCAGCCGTCAAGCCCGACCTCGTCCGCAACCGAACGTGCGCGTTCGGCGGAATCGCCGGTGAGCATAGTGCAGTACGTTATGCCCTGCGCTTTCAGCTGCGCAACGCTTTGCTTTACGCCGACTTTAATGCTGTCGTCGATTTCGATATAACCCACGAATCCGCCGTCGAGCGCAACGTATATTATTGTGGAAACGCTGTTTATCCTGTCAAAGGCTACGCCGTTGTCTTGCAGCAGGTTCGCGTTGCCGCATAGCAGAGTTTTGCCGCCTGAAACGCACTTTACGCCCCTGCCCGCTATCTCTTCCGCTTCTGAAATTTCAACGCCACCCGCAATATCTTTGAAAGCATAAGCTATAGGGTGCGACGAATACTTTTCAGCCGCCGCGGCAAGGGTCAGGGTCCTTTCGTCGGTGTAATTTTTAATGGAGAAAGTCCCCTCCGTTATCGTCCCCGTCTTGTCGAAAGCCGCGACTGTGGACAGCGCGAGCTCGTCAAGACAGGTCGAGCCCTTTACAAGGATACCGAATTTTGCGCATCTGCCTATACCGCCGAAGTATGATAGCGGCACCGAGATGACGAGCGCGCACGGGCAGGAGATTACGAGGAAGCCGAGGGCTTTATATATCCAGTCGGCATACGTCGCCCAGACGAATGCGGAATTTACCGCGCAGACGATCGTGGGCACGACGGCCGCAACTATTACCGCCGCAAGACAGACCGCGGGGGTATAGTACTTGGCGAATTTCGTGATGAACCTTTCGGGCTTAGACTTTCTCGCTGTGGAGTTTTCCACCATTTCGAGAATTTTCGCCACCGCGGAATTTTTGTATTCCCTTACGACTTCGGCTTCCAGTACGTGCGAGAGATTTATGCCGCCCGAAAGTATCTCGTCGCCCGCCGCAACGTCGCGGGGAAGGGGTTCGCCGTTCAAACTTTTCATATCCAGCGAGCTTTCACCCTTAATTATCCTGCAATCCACGGGCACCTTTTCGCCGACCTTTATTAAAATCACGTCGCCGCACCTGAGTTCTTCGGGGGATATCACGCGCTGAACGCCGTTATCGAGAATTGTCGCCGACTCGCTCTTTAGTTCCATAAGCGCCGAGATTGACCCCCTCGACGCGCCTACGGCAACCGTCTGCAGGAGTTCGCCTATCTGATATAAAAGCATAACCGCGACGCCCTCCGCAAAGCCGTCGCCCGCGAAGATACCGAGCAATATCGCGCCGACGGACGCCACCGTCATCAGGAAGTTTTCGTCGAAAACCTTGCCTTTGCAAATATTTTTCAACGTGAGCCAAAGCACTTTATAACCGACCGAGATATAGGCAATGCCGAACATTACCCAGGTTACGATTTGTACGGCGGGCGAGCTTTCGGCGATACCCGTAATATCCAAAACGAACGCGGGTATGAAGAATACTATTGATACGGCGATGAGTATCAGGTCCTTTAAATGAGACTTTAAAACGCCCTTTCTGCCGCCGTCCTCCTTGACGATTTTGACGTCCTCGAAATGGGTTATGGAGTAGACAGCCCTCTCCCTCGCCTCGGGCGTATCCGCGTTTAAGACGACGCACATATTCATAAAATCCACGGATGCCGAGACGCCTTCAAGCTTGTTCAGCTCCTCCTCGAGCTCACGCCCGCAGTTCGCGCAGCACAGTCCGGTTATCTTGATTTTTTCGCCGTAAACGCGCTCCCTCTGCGCATTTACGGTATCTTCCCGTGGTGAAACTATCTCTTCCACGACCTTTACTTTCTCGAAATGGTTGCAGCAGTCCTTGACCTTTTCAAACGCTTCCGCGGGACAATCTACGGTAACTTTCTGCGCCATAAAATCGACGGAAACGCTCTTCACGCCCGCGATTTTTTCTATCTCTTCCTCCAGCTCGCGCGCGCAGTTGGCGCAGTCGAGTCCGGCAATCTTGATTACGTTATTCATTGCAGTTCAAATGCTCCTTTGCAACTTCTATCATCGTGAGAACGTGCCAGTCCGCGACGGCGTACAGCACGTTTTTGCCGCTGCGGCGGCTTTTTACTATCTTGTTGTCCTTTAAAATCTTGAGTTGGTGCGAAACGGCGCTTTGGTTGCCGCCTACCGCCTCGGTTATGTGATCCACGCACAGCTCGCCGCCGGCAAGCACAAGCAGGATTTTAAGCCGCGACGGCTCGGATATAACCTTGAACCGCGCGCCCATCTCGGCTATCTCGCTCTCCGACGGCATTTTCAATCTTGCGGCGGCCACGCGCGCCTCGTGCTCCTCCTTGTAATCGCAGTTATCTTCCATATCGACGCTCCGTTAATTATTTATTTATGAATATATATTCATATGTTGATTATATGATAATACCTGCCGTGCAGTCTGTCAAGCGTTTTGCAGTAAAAAATTTAAACAAAGTTAATATTTTTATAGACGACCGCGCGGCGCTTAAAAAGCGCCGCGCGGTCGTTGCCCGTCAAGGGCGGGCTATCATTCTACCGAATTCGTCTTCGTCTATGATTTTTATGCCGAGTTTCTTTGCCTTTTCGAGTTTGGAACCCGCCGCCTCGCCCGCAATTACGAGCGTGGTCTTTGACGTAACGGCGCTTTGGCACTCGCCGCCGTTTTCCTCTATTATTTTCTGCGCGTCCGACCGTTTGTAATTCTGAAGCGTGCCCGTAAGCACGACGAACTGTCCGTCAAACACGCCGCCCGCGCTTTTCGCGCCCGCCTTAAAGGTTATACCCGCTTCCAAAAGCCGCCCGATCTCCGCACGGTTGCCCTCGTCCGCAAACCAGTTCACAATCGCCTCGGCTGTGATATCGCCCACGTTTTCCAGCGAAGTCAGCTCATCCTTCGTCGCCGACGCGAGCGCGTCGATACTATCGTATCTCTTCGTCAGGTCCTTTGCGGCGACCTTGCCAACGCCGTCTATGCCCAGCGCGAAGATGAACCTTTCCTGCGTAACGGTCTTGCTGTTTTGGATCGCGGAGAGCAGGTTATTTATCTTTTTCTCCTTGAACCCATCCAGCTTTTCGACGTCGGACTCGGTCAGACCGTACAGCGAAGAGCATTCGCGAATGTTCAGCCTGTCGTACATCTGCCCCGCAGTGGCTTCGGAAAGCCCGTCTATATCCATTGCGTCCTTGCCGGAAAAGTGAACGAACTTGCCGACTACCCTCGGTCTGCATTCCTTGTTCGGACAGAACAGGTTTGCGCCGTTCTCCGCCAACGCGCTTCCGCAGGCGGGACACAACGACGGCTTTTGCACGGGAACGCAGTTTTCCGAATGCTCCACCGCGCCCAAAATTTCGGGTATGACTTCGTTGGAGCGACGGATCAGCACTTTACTGCCTACTTTCACGTCCTTTCTTAAAATGTCGCCGTAATTGTTGAGCGTAGCCTTTTTAACCGTTGCGCCCGCCAGTTCTACAGGCTCGACGTAGGCGAGCGGCGTAAGCTTGCCCGTTCTGCCGACCTGCCAGACGACTTTCTTTACCGTCGTAACGCTTTCCTCCGCCTCGAACTTGTAAGCCATTGCCCAGCGCGGAAATTTATCGGTAAAGCCGAGCTTTTCCCTCGCCGCGCAGTCGTTGAGTTTTATGACCGCGCCGTCGGTGAGGACGTCGATGCGCTTTCTCTCAACCTCGATTTCCTCGACGGCGGACTTGACCTCCTCAGCGCTCCTGCACAAGCGGAGATACGGGAAGACCTTAAACCCCTGTTCCCTTAAAAACGCGAAGTGCTCTTCCTGGGTGGAGAGCGAGCCCTCTCCCATATAATTTACGTTGTAGAACAG
The DNA here is from genome assembly GCA_964385865.1 of uncultured Clostridia bacterium. Lineage (GTDB taxonomy): Bacteria > Bacillota > Clostridia > Christensenellales > Borkfalkiaceae > Coproplasma. The sequence continues at coordinate 6,061 of CAYLQK010000050.1, forward strand.
AATTTCGGGGCGGCGCTCCGCGGTTACGCGGGGATCGAGGTTGCGAATGGCGCCCGCAACGGCGTTGCGCGCGTTTTTGAGCTGTTCCGTCGCGGTTTTGTTGTAGTTTTCCAAAACGCTGAGGCGTATGACCGCCTCGCCCTGCACTTCGAGCAGTCCGCGATACTCGATAGAGAGCGGAAAACTTTTTATGGTAAGACATTGCGCGGTTACGTCCTCGCCCTCTACGCCGTTACCGCGGGTCGTGGCGCGGACGAATTTACCGCCGTCGTAGGTGAGGCACATCGTCAGTCCGTCGAACTTGTATTCCACGGTGTATTCGGGGTTCGCGGCAACCTTCCCGACGCGCGTAAAGAACGCGTCGAGCTGCTGATACGTTACCGACTTATCCAGACTGTAAAGGCGGGAAATATGCGCGTGGCGGGCAAACACCTTTACGGGCTCGCCCCCAACCCGCTTCGTGGGGCTGTCAAATTCCACCCTGCCCGTCTCCTCTTCGAGCGCTTTGAGCTCGTCGTACAGTCTGTCGTATTCCCTGTCGGGCACGGACGGGTTGTCGAGAACGTAGTATTCGTACGCCCATTTATTCAAGATATCTATAAGTTCGCGCATCCTGTTCACGAGACCACCTCATTCCGTATTATATTGCGGGTATATATTATTGCTTTTATAGAGTAAATCTAAATTATTTCCAGCGGCGCCAGACTTGCGGACAGTTCCTTTATGCCCTGACCGTCGAACGCGACGTTTATGCTCGTTCCGCCGTTTTTTACGGCGATGACCATTCCGACGCCGAATTTGGGATGCCGCACGCGCATTCCGACTTTGTAGTTCTTTACCGCCCCGTCAGGCTTTTTTGCGGCGCCGAACGCAGGTCTGAACGAGAAACTGCCCGTCGAAGGCAGGTCGCTTTCGTACCCGTCGGAGGAGGAATAGAGCGCTTTACCCGAACTGCGCTCGTAAGAAGAGCCGTAGCTTTTATATTTTCTGAAGCCGTAAGTATCCCCGTACCCCTCCTTGACGCCGAGCTGCGCCGCAAGTTCGCCGATAAAGCGCGAAGGGCGGGTCATATCCCTGCGGCCGTAGAGATAGCGCGATTTGGAACGGGTGAGAAAGAGCCGCTCCTTGGCGCGCGTTATTGCGACGTACATAAGACGCCTCTCCTCCTCGACGCCGCGTCCGTCGGATTCGGAGCGCGAAGAGGGGATTATACCGTCCTCTAGACCGCATATGAACACGCAGGGGAATTCCAGACCCTTGACGGAATGTATCGTCGCAAGCGTTACGTAGTTGCCGTCGTCCATATCGTCGAGGTCGGAGGAGAGCGTTACCTGATTGAGATATTCGTCGAGCGTAGCCCCGGGATTGAGCCGCGAGTAATCGTCGACCGAGGCGATGTATTCGTCGATGTTGGCAAGTTTGCCGTCGCCCTCGTCGGTGCCGTCGTCGTAAGCCGAATGAAGATCGGCAAGCGAAATCACCTCGCGCACGAGCTCGTTCACGGGCAGTTGCTGCGACGAGACGATAAAGCCCTTTATGAGATTGGCGAAGCCGCTAAGCTTGTCCTTGACGGAACGAGATACGGGAAGAAGCTCGCAGTCTATCGCCGCGTCGTAGAGCGAAAGCCCGTTGTTCTGCGCGTATTCGTACATTAATTCGACTGTTCTGCCGCCTATTCCGCGCTTGGGCACGTTGATGATTCGCTCCGCCGCCTCGCTGTCGAAGGGGTTGGATATCAGCCTGAGATATGCGAGGATATCCTTTATTTCCTTTCTCTCGAAGAAACGGAAACCGCCGAACACCTTGTACGGAATGCCGTATTTCGTAAACTCCTGTTCGTATGAGCGGGTGAGCGCGTTGACGCGCATAAGCACGGCGTAGTCGGAAAACCTGCCCCCGCGGGCTATGCCTTCGGATATCACGCGCGCCGTGTACAGAGCTTCCGCCGCCTCCTCGTCCGCCTGAAAATACACGGGTTTTTCGCCTTCGGCGGCTTCCGTCCAAAGCGTCTTGCCGTGCCGCGAGGAGTTGTTTTTTATTATTGCGTTAGCAAGATTGAGAATGTTTTTGGTGGAACGGTAATTGCGTTCGAGCTTGTATATCTTTGCGCCGGGGAAATCCTTGTCGAAACGCAGAATGTTCTCTATCTTTGCCCCGCGCCAGCCGTATATCGACTGGTCGTCGTCGCCTACGGCAAAGAAGTTGCCGTGTTTGGAGGCGAGCAGTTTGATTATATTGTACTGAACGGAGTTGGTATCCTGAAATTCGTCGACGAGGATATATTTGAACTTGTCCGACAGATAGTCGAGCGTCTCCCTGTCGCGGCGCAAGAGTCTCAGCGTCTCTAAAAGCAGGTCGTCAAAGTCGAGCGCGTTGTTTTCCCTGAGGTGCCTGTCGTACTTCTCGTAGATAACGACTATCCTGTCCATACCCCTTTCCGCCGCGAATTCCCTGCCGTACTGATCGGGGTCGAGCCCGAGCATCTTTGCGTTGCCGATATGGTATTTTGCGCTCTTTAAAAGCTTATCGTCGTCCAAATCCAGCTCTTTAAATATCTTCTTGATGACGTTGTTGCGCTCCGTTTCGCTGTATATGGAGAAATTGGATTTGAGGTTTGCCCTGTCGGCGAACCTGCGCAGTATCTTTACGCACATAGAGTGAATGGTGCATATCCACATACTGTCGCCCTCGCCGAGCATTTTATGCAACCTGTCCTTCATCTCTCCCGCCGCCTTGTTGGTGAAGGTTATCGCGAGGATAGAGGAAAGGTCTGCCTTGCCCTGTTCGAGTATGTAAGCTATGCGCGAAGTCAGAACGCGCGTCTTGCCGCTGCCCGCGCCCGCGAGCACGAGCACCGCGCCTTCGGTATCGCAAACCGGCTTTATCTGTTCGTCGTTGAGTTGTTCTAACAATGAGTTCATACGTATAAATTATACCATACCGTCGGGAAATTTCAAAATAAAAAAGCGCAGTAAATTACAAACCGAGCTCTTTCTCTTTTTTGTACTTCTCGAGCGCGCGCAGATATTTTGCCGAAAGCTGAAGGGTGTAACGCTGTTTTTCCTCGTACGAAAGCGTTTCGTAGTAATCCCTGTCGGTGAGTCTGCCGATAGCGTCGGAAACTTCGCCCTCCGTATCGAGAAGGGTCTTTACTTTCAGGTAAAAATCGTCCTGTTTTTCGCCCCTTATCTCCTTGACCACCTTGCCGCGGAGAGAGGTAACAACTTTACCCTCGTTGAGCCCGCGCTCCCTTGCGAAAATCGCGCCGTCGTCGAGGTTTTTCTTGCAATCGGTCCAGAAATCGTTTTTAAGCCTTTGTTTGGCGGCGCGCGCCATACACTTGATATCGTCCATTTAATCCCCTTTTTTCAACATTAATCGACTTATTTTATAATGAAAACAGTCCGCCCGACTTTTTATCGGACAGACCGCTCATTTTAGTTTTTATTTCTTTTTCTTGAGGCTTCAGCCTTTTTGCGCCTCTTAACCGAGGGAGATTCATAGAATTCTTTCTTACGCAAATCGCCTATTATACCGTCGCGCGAGCACTTTCTCTTGAAGCGCCTCAACGCGCTTTCAACCGACTCGTTTTCGCCCACTTTAATGGTTGACATCTCTTTTTCACCTCACCCTCGCCTACGCGCTTAATTCTTTACAAATTATACCAAAAGCCGCTTTTAAAAGTCAACTCATTTTAATACCCATATTTAAAAAATAAACGGTCAGAGCAGTAAAATTTCAATACAGTTGACAAGCAGCCCCGTCAACGCGGAAATGAGATAGAGCGCAAGTGCCAAAAGGATATTACGTTTCAACTTTTTCGTGTTCTTGAACAGGACCACGAGTCCGAGCCCTGCGTTGCAGCACAGACCCGCCACACAGCTGCCGAACGTTATCCCGCCGTGAATGAAGGCGTCGGTTATGATTACGCTTGAAGCGCAATTCGGGATAAGCCCTATGACCGCGGTAATGAAAGGCTGGAAATATGCGCCGCCTATCAACGACGCCGCGATAGCTTCCTCCCCCACCGCCTGCAATACGAAACCGAAAACGAGATTGACGATCAGAAGATACAGCGCGATTTTGAGCGAGTGAAGCAGCGGTCGCACGAAATAAGTCCCAACCCCGCTTTTGGCTTCGTCCGGGGCGACGCAGGGCATTTCTTCCGCGCACGGCTCGGCGGTCTTTTCTCCGGAAAGCAAAAAGTTAAACAGATACCCCGCGCCTATGCCCACGGCGAGTTTAATGAGAACGAGCGGCATAATCGCGCCCGCCGCGGAGCCGCTGGACAGCAGGATTACGAACGCCTCGTCCGAGGTGGCAATAAAGACGGCAAGCAGAGTGCCCGTTCTGATAATGCTCCCGTCGTAAAGCTTTGCCGCCATAACGGAAAATCCGCACTGCGGAACAAGCCCCGTAGCGGAACCTATGACGGGCGCCAATTTGCCCTGCAACAGCTTATGGCTTTTTGCAACTGCCGTCCTGTGTTCGATAAATTCTATTAAAATATAAATGATAAGCAGGAACGGAAATACCTTTAAAGTATCGGAAAAAGCGTCAAGAATAACGTACCACATAGAATATCTCAGCGCAAAAAAGTAGCTTTTGCGGTACTAATATTTTATACAAATTTTCCCTTTATATACAAAAATATGCCGAAAATAATAATCCCCGTGCATAGCACGGGATATTTCATTTTCTGGCAATCAGCCCTTATTATTCTTATTATTACCGGTTATTACCGGTTATTACCGGCGGCGCGCAAGCGCGGTTTATCCCTTTCTGTCATTCTGACCATTCCTGTCATTGCTCTCTTTCGTCATTGCGAGGCAACTTGTTGCCGCGGCAATCCAGACGTTATCGTCTTTGTATAACCGTGTTTTCCGGATTGCTTCGTCGCTTCGCTCCTCGCAATGACGGATGACGGGC
>CAYLQK010000051.1:0-10920 GCA_964385865.1 uncultured Clostridia bacterium
GCCGAAGTCGTTGCACTTCTTTATCATACGCGTGGCTTGTTTGTTGAGGAACAGGCGTTGCAACTTGCGCTCGGTGAGGGCGTTGCCCTTCTGCACCTCCGCGCCGCAGGTCTTGACCGATTTGATATCGTGCGCTTTGGAAGAACCGGTTGCTCCGCCGCAGCCGTCCCTGCCCGTTTCGCCGCCCAACAGCAGAATCACGTCCCCCTTTACGGGTTTGGAACGGTAAATCATATCCGACCTGGCGCCGCCGACCACGAAGCCCGTTTCGAGCCTCTTCGCCTTATACCCGGGGTGATATACCTCCTCTACCTGACCCGTGGCAAGCCCTATCTGGTTGCCGTAGGACGAAAATCCCGCCGCCGCCGTCTTGGTTATAACGCGCTGGGGCAGCTTACCGTCGAGCGTGTTTTCGATAGGTTCGGTGGGATCGGCGCAGCCGGTTACCCGCATAGACTGCAAGACGTATGTTCTGCCGGAAAGCGGATCGCGGATGGCGCCGCCGATGCAGGTCGCCGCGCCGCCGAAGGGTTCGATCTCGGTGGGGTGGTTGTGAGTTTCGTTTTTGAACATCACGGTGTACTTTTCTTTTTTGCCGTCAAGCACGGCGTCCACTTTGATAGAGCAGGCGTTGATTTCGTCGGACTCGTCGAGGTTGTCTAACAGTCCTTCCTTTTTGAGCTTTTTGACGGCTATAGTGGCAATGTCCATAAGACAGGGATATTTTTCGGGTCTGTCCCTATAGAGTTCGGCAAAAAGGTCCCTGTAAAGCGCCAACGCTCTGCCGATATGCGCGTTGTCGCTGTTGATTTCGATATTTTTGAGTTCCGTGGAGAACGTCGTGTGGCGGCAATGGTCAGACCAATACGTGTCGATCACCTTTATTTCGGTTTCAGTAGGGTCTCTGTCCTCTTTTTTGAAATAGTCGCGCACGAACGCGAGGTCCGCAACCGACATTGCGAGCCCGGTTTGTTTGTGATATTCCGAAATGCGTTCGTCGCTGAAACCAATGAAGCCTTCGACCTGCTTTACGTCCTCCGCTTCAACCGCGACGTGTGCGAGCGAGTCGGGTTTTTCAAGACCTATTTCCTCGCTCTCAACGGGATTGATAAGGTGCTTTTTGATGGCTTTAAGCTGTCTTTCGTCGGCGCCCTTTACGGCGTAGACCGTGGCGCACTTGATGAGGGGGCGTTCGCCGCGCGTCAACAGCTGGACGCATTGTGCGGCGCTGTCCGCACGCTGGTCGTACTGTCCCGTAAGGTAGGCGATGGCAAAGACGGAATATTCCTTGCCGAAGCTTACCTCCTCAAGGTAAACGTCGTCAACCGGGGGCTCGGAGAAAACGCAGGGTACGGCGGACAAAAATTCCTGCTCGGTCATACCCTCGACGTCATAACGGATGAGACGGCGGACGTCCTCCACCTCTATCTTCAAGAGATTGAGTATGTCTTCCCTCGTCTTTTTAGCCTGTAAATCATCTTTTTTCTCTACGTATATTCTGTAAATCATAAATTCTTCTCCGCTGATTTTCTTCTATCCAATCATCCCTCGCGGTATTTTATCCCTATATCCTTGCGGTAGTACATATTTTCAAAGCTGATGTTTTCCACTGCCGAATAAGCCTTTTGCCGCGCCTCGTCCACGTCTCCGCCCTTGGCGACTACGCCGAGAACTCTGCCGCCGTTCGTCACGAGTTTTCCGTCTTTTAAGGCGGTTCCGGCGTGTATAATTGTCGCTTCGCCTATATCGCCTATTGAAATTTCCTTGCCTTTTTTGTAACTTACGGGATAACCGCCGCTCGCCAGCACTACGCAGACGCACGCGCCGTCGTCCCATTCTATCTTGACGTCTGAAAGCCTTCCCTCGGTAACCGCCTCGAATACGTCCATAAGGTCCGTTTTGAGCATCGGAAGCACTACCTGCGTTTCGGGGTCGCCGAAGCGCGAATTGTATTCCACGACCTTCATTCCCCCGTCCGTGCGCATAAGCCCGAAGTAGAGACAGCCTTTAAACGTTCTGCCCTCGGCGTTCATCGCTTTCATAGTCGGGATCATTATCTTTTTCAATACTTCTTTTTCAAGTTTTTGCGTCCAGAACGGACAGGGTGAAAACGTGCCCATTCCGCCCGTGTTCAAGCCCTTATCGCCGTCTTCCGCGCGCTTGTGGTCGCAGGAAGTTATCATAGGAACGATCGTCTTGCCGTCGGTGAAGGCAAGCACGGAGACTTCCTCGCCGGGGGTGTATCTGAGCCCGCGCATATATTCCTCTATGACTATTTTGTTGCCTGCGCAGCCGAACGCCTTGTCAAGCATTATCTCCTTTAAACCGCGCTCCGCGTCCTCGAGCGTTTCGCAGATGAGAACGCCCTTGCCGAGCGCGAGCCCGTCCGCCTTTAAAACTATCGGCGCGCCCTTTTTGCGGATATATTCCAGAGCGCGTTCATAGCTGTCGAACGTCTCCGATTCGGCGGTGGGAATCTTATATTTTTTCATAAGGTCCTTAGCGAACGCTTTGCTCGCTTCGATAACCGCCGCGTTTTTACGCGGTCCGAAACAGCGCTTGCCCATATCTTCAAGAGCGTCTACAAGCCCTATCGCCAGAGGGTCGTCGGGAGTTACTACGTAGTAATCTATTTCGGGATGAGCCGCGGCAAACTCTTTTACCGCCTCGATATTCATATAATCCACGTCGACGTTTTCGGCGATTTCCGCAGTGCCTGCGTTGCCCTTCATACAGTATAATTTTTCAACGCGTTTACTCTTTTTCAATGCGAGAAGTATTGCGTGTTCCCTTCCGCCGTTACCTATTACGAGTACGTTCATCATTCACCTTGATATATCAATGTTTGAAGTGTCTGTCACCGACAAACACCATTGCTATCCCCGCCGCGTTGCAGGCTTCCACCGAATCCCTGTCGCGGATGGAGCCGCCTGGCTGGATAATAGCGGTTATTCCTGCCTTGACGCATTCCTCGACGCAGTCCGCGAACGGGAAAAACGCGTCGGAAGCCATTACCGAGCCCTTAGCCTCTTCGCCCGCGTGCGCGATCGCCTGCTGCGCCGCCCATATCCTGTTCGTCTGTCCCATTCCGATGCCAGTAGTCCTGCCTTTTTTGCCTATAACTATCGCGTTGGACTTGGTATGTTTGACGACTTTCCAGGCAAAGAGCATTGCCTCGACTTCTTCCGCCGTGGGAGCGCGGTCGGTTACGACGCCGAGCCCGTAGACGGTCTTTTCCTTGCCCGTAGGAAGAACGGTCGTCTCGACGGTCGCCTTTCTATCGAACAGCGTCAAATCTTCGCCGCTAATAAGGCTTTCGTCGTACTGCTGGACGAGAAGTCCGCCGTAGACCTTTTTCATATCGTAGGCGGATTTTTCGCGCCTTGCGGAGATTTCGTCTATCTGCAAAAGACGGATATTTTTCTTGCTTTCGAGTATTTCAAGCGCGCCCTTCGTGTATGACGGCGCCATAACTATTTCAATGAAAATTTTATTTATTTCGGTTGCCGTATCCTCGTCCACCGTGCCGTTTACGGCGAGTATTCCGCCAAAGACGGAGACGGGATCGGAACGGTATGCGCGCATATACGCTTCATACACGCTTTCGCCCGTGCCTACGCCGCAGGGGTTTGCGTGTTTGCAGGCGACGACCGCAGGGGTCGAACCGAATTCCTTCAAAAGCTCGAGCGCGCCGTTTGCATCGTTTATGTTGTTGTAGGAAAGTTCCTTGCCCCAGAGCTGCTTCGCCGACGACAGCGAGCCCTTGCGTATCGTCTGTTCGTTATAAAAAACGGCTTTCTGCTGAGGATTTTCGCCGTAGCGCATATCCTGAGCCTTTTCATACGCAAACGTGACCTCGTCGGGGAAAGTTATTCCGAGTTCGGAGGCGAGGTAGTTGGAAATGAGACTGTCGTATACCGCGGTGTGGGCGAACACCTTGTATTGGAGATATTTCTTGGTTTCAAGCGTAACTCCGCCGTTGCCGAGCTCTTCGAGGACTTTGCCGTAATCCTTGGGATCGACTATGACGGCAACGTCCTGATAGTTCTTTGCCGCCGCCCTTATCATTGTAGGCCCGCCGATGTCTATATTTTCGATGCAGGTCGCAAAATCTGCGCCGCGCTGTAACGTAGCCTTGAACGGATAGAGATTTACGCAGACTATATCTATCGTGTTGATATTCAGCTTTTCAAGCTGAGCCATATGCTCGGGATTCGAACGCATTGCGAGAATTCCCGCGTGCACGTTGGGGTGAAGGGTCTTTACCCTGCCGTCAAGGCATTCGGGGAATCCCGTTATATCCGATATGCCGATGACCTCTATACCTGCGTCTTTCAATGCCCTTGCCGTGCCGCCGGTCGAGATTATCTCGAAGCCGTTTTCGACAAGTCCCCTACAAAATTCCACTACGCCCGCCTTGTCCGATACGCTGACGAGCGCCCTCTTTTTCATTTCCATAACCTTTCCTCCCGTTTATTTTTTGCTTTTATATCAATCGCAGATAATTACTTTTCTGCCTTGTTTTTCTATCTTGCCGAGGCAGAGCTTTTCCACACAGTAGGGCAAAAGCTCGTGCTCGATTTCGAGAATGCGACTTTGCAAACTTTCAGCGGTGTCGTCCTCTCTGACCTCCACCGCGCGTTGGGCGATAATCGCGCCGCCGTCGGGCACTTCGTCGACGAAATGAACGGTACAGCCCGAAACTTTCGCACCGTAGTCTATAACTGCCTGATGCACCTTCAATCCGTAATACCCCGCGCCGCAGAACGACGGTATCAGCGAGGGGTGTATATTTATTATCCTGTCGCGGAACGCGCCGATAAAGCTTTGCGGTATTATCTTGAGCCAGCCTGCAAGAACGATATAGTCTATACGGTTGATATTCAGTAGATACGTGAGCTGCGAATACAGCGCTTCGACGTCGGGATAGTCCTTTTTTGCAAAGACCTCCGTCTGAATGCCGTATCTCTTCGCCCTGTCTATCGCTCCGATTCCGTCCTTGGAGGCGATAAGCAGGCATAAATCGCAGAAACGTCTGACGTTGTTGGCGTCGATAACCGACTGAAAATCCGTGCCGCCGCCGGAGGCAAATACCGCTATGCGCTTTTTCATATGAGTTTAACTCCGCTTCCCTCTACGGTTCTGCCGATAACTACGCACTGTTCGCCATAGCTTTCAAGCCGGGCGCAAGTTTCTTCGACGTCATTTTCATCCACGCACACTACCATACCTATACCCATATTGAAGGTATTGTACAGCTGCGCGTCCGTGATTTGCGCCCTCTTCTTCAACGCCTTGAAGATTGCGGGGACTTCGTAAGAATTTTTGTCTATCTCGCAGCCTATCCCGACGGGGAAAATGCGCGGGATATTTTCTATAAAGCCGCCGCCCGTGATATGGGCTATTCCCTTGACGTTCACCTTTTCGATGAGCGAAAGTATGCTTTTTACATAAATTTTCGTGGGCGTGAGCAGGACGTCTATAGGCTTTGCGCCGAGTTCTTCGTCGTATTTGTCAAGCACGGCGATATCCTCGCCGAAAAGCTTTCTGACCAGTGAATATCCGTTGGAATGAATACCGCTGGATCTCAGTCCTATGAGCACGTCGCCCGCCTTGATAGACGAGCCGTTTATTATTTTATCCTTATCCACGACGCCTACGGCGAAGCCCGCGATGTCGTATTCGCCCTCGGGATAGAAACCGGGCATTTCCGCAGTTTCACCGCCTATGAGCGCCGCACCCGACTGCCTGCAACCCTCGGCTATACCCGAGACGACCGTCGCGACTTTTTCCGGACTTAAACTGCCCGTGGCGAAATAATCGAGAAAAATCAGCGGTTTTGCACCCTGACAGACGATGTCGTTTACGCACATTGCGACCGCGTCGATACCGATGGTATCGTGTCTGCCGGAAATGATGGCGTACTTTAATTTCGTGCCCACGCCGTCGGTGCCGGCAACGAGTACGGGTTGCTTCATACCCTCGGGCATCTGAAAGAATCCGCCGAAGGAGCCGATATCGCCGAGCACGCCCTTTGTATACGTCGACTTGACGTGTTCCTTCATAAGCCTAACCGCTTCGTAACCTCTCTCTACGTCTACGCCGCTGTCTTTATAAGAAATAGCCATATATTTTTACTCCATAATTTATTCGAGTTTTAATTTGTCCGCCTCGTAACCCTCGAGCGGATAGGGATATTCGCCGTTGAAACAACCCAGACAGAAGCCCACTTTTGCGTCCTTGCAAGTGGATGTGAGCTGTTCCACGGTGAGATATCTCACGCTGTCGGCGCCGAGGCTTTCACAGATTTCATCCTCGTTTTTATAGGCGCCTATGAGCTGCGAATAGGTCTGTATGTCTATGCCGAGGTGGCAGGGGTGTTTTATCACCGGCGAACAGATGCGGATATGCACCTCCGCCGCGCCCGCGTTTCTCAGCATCTTTATTATCTTGCGCATAGTCGTTCCGCGGACTATGGAATCGTCTATTATTATCACGCGTTTGTCGCGTATGTTTGCGCGGAGCGCGTTCATTTTGACGTTCAAACTGTTTTCGCGCTGGCGCTGGTCGGGCTGAATGAACGTTCTGCCAACGTACCTGTTTTTTGCAAGCGCCTCGACGAAAGGTATTCCGCTCTCTTCCGAATACCCCCTCGCCGCAACGTTTGCCGAGTCGGGGACGCCCGACACAAGATCCGCCTCCACGGGATAATATTTGGCGAGAAGTCTGCCCGCTTCCTTACGCGCCGTATAGACGCTCATTCCGTCGAGGACGGAGTCGTGGCGCGCAAAATAGACGTACTCGAAGATGCACATTCTGCTGCGTTCGGGAACGTTGTCCATAAAGGCCGAATGTATGCCCTCGCTGTCTATTACCACTATCTCGCCCGGCTCGATATCGCGGAGGAAGTTGGCGCCGACCGCGTCGAGGGCGCAGGTCTCGCTTGCGACTACCACGTCGCCGTCTATCGTTCCCATACAGAGGGGGCGTATGCCGAACGGGTCGCGCACCGCAATCAGCTTATCGGAGGTCATAATGACGAGAGAATATGAGCCTTTAAACAGCGGGCAGGCGCGTTTTACGCCCGTTACGACGTCGCCGTCGGAAAGGCTGTTGATAAAGACCGCCATTACCTCAGAATCTATCGAAGTCTGAAATACGGCGTTGCGCCCGATCATCTCTTCGCGAAGCTGTCTTGTGTTGATAAGATTGCCGTTGTGCGCAAACGCCATCTTTCCGCACTTGCCCGTAAACACGACGGGCTGGGCGTTGAGCAACTGGCTTGCGCCCGTTGTGGAATACCTGACGTGCCCTATTGCGATATCGCCCTCGGGCAGGGACTCCAAAGCTCCGCCCGAAAAGACTTCGGGGACGAGCCCCATACCCTTTTTATATACTATTTTATCGGCATAGGATACGGCAATGCCCGCGCTCTCCTGCCCCCGGTGTTGCAGGGCGTAGAGTCCGTAGTATACCGTGTACGCCACTTTACCCGTTTCGTGTGAATAAATGCCGAATACGCCGCATTCCTCGTGAATTTCGTCCATATAATTTTCCTGCGATTCCGTAAATTATTCCTTGCCTGTCCAGCAGTAAGTGCATAGTTTGCAGGGTTCTATACCGATAGCTTCGATAAGCCCCTCCAACGACTGGAATTCCAGAGATTCGAATTGGAACTTATCGCAAATAGCTTTGCGCATTGCCTTGCCGCGCCCGGTTGCCGCGTCGGCGTATTCTTCCATATGGTTCACGCCGTCCTCGCCCTCGAGCTCGTTCATCGTGCGGCGGGTTATCAGATCCATATCGCCCGAAGATCTTGAAAAATTGAGGTACTTACAGCCGTACATTATCGGAGGACAAGCCGAGCGCATATGGACGGCTTCGGCGCCGTGCGAATAGAGAAACTCGACCGTCTCCTTCAATTGCGTACCGCGCACGATCGAATCGTCCACAAGCAACAGTTTTTTGCCGTTGATGAGTTCGTGAACGGGTATCAATTTCATTTTTGCTATCTTGTTGCGCTCGGACTGGTTGACGGGCATAAAGCTGCGCGACCAGGTGGGCGTATATTTTATATAGGGGCGCGCGAACGGTATTTTGCTTGCGTTAGCGTAACCGATTGCGTGGGGCGTTCCCGAATCGGGTACGCCGCCGACGTAGTCTATATCGAGCTTGCCGTGCGTGTTTTCGTCGTGCCTTGCGAATATCTCGCCGTTCTTATAGCGCATTATCTCCACGTTTCTGCCCTCGTAGCAGGACGTAGGATAGCCGTAATATGTCCAAAGGAACGCGCAGACGCGCATTTTGTCGCCCGGAGGAGAAAGCTGTCTTATGCCGTCCTCCGATATCTCCACGATTTCGCCGGGACCCAGCTCGCGCTCGTCGGCATAGCCCAACTTCTTGTAGGCGAAACTTTCAAAGGATACGCAGTAGCCTTCGCCGCTCTTGCCTATGAGTACGGGAAGTCTGCCCAATTTATCCCTTGCAGCAATGATGGTGCCGCGGTCGGTTAAAATGAGTATTGAGGCCGTGCCGTCGATACTGTCCTGAGCATAGCGTATCCCTTCGACGAACGTATCTTTGCTGTTTATGAGCGCCGCCGTCAGTTCGTTCGAATTTACTTTACTGCCCGTCATTGCGTCGAAATAGCCGCCGCTTGACAGTATTTTCCGCATTAGTTCTTCGGCGTTGTTGATTATGCCAATCGTACAAATCGCGTATTTGCCGAGTTTGGAGACCATAAGCAGAGGCTGAGGGTCGGTATCGCTGATACAGCCGATGGAAGCGTTGCCGCACATCTGCGTCATTATGTGCTCGAACTTTGTCCTGAACGGAGCGTTTTCGATATTGTGAATTTCGCGTTGCAGACCGACGGCCTTATCATATGCCGCCATTCCGCCGCGCTTTGTGCCGAGGTGCGAGTGGTAATCGGTGCCGAGAAACACGTCAAATACGGCGCTGCTCCTCTTTACCGAGCCGAAAAAACCGCCCATCTATGATTATTCTCCCATAAGACGCTTGAAAATTTCTTTGTACGCGTCTTCAACTCCGCCGAGGTCTCTGCGGAACCTGTCCTTGTCGAGGCTGGTGTGCTTTGTGGTGTCCCAGGTGCCCGCTTCCCAGAAACGGCAGGTGTCGGGCGAAATTTCGTCGGCAAGGATTATCTGACCCTTGAACCTTCCGAATTCGAGCTTAAAATCGACAAGATCTATATTGAGAGTTTTGAAGAATTCCTTCATCGCGTCGTTTACGGCGAACGCCATCTTTTTGATCGTCTCTATCTCTTCCGCCGTAGCGAGCTTTAACGCCAGCGCGTGATAGTCGTTGATGAGCGGGTCGCCCAAGTCGTCGTTCTTGTAGGAGAACTCTATAGTGGGAGCAGAAAAAAGCGTGCCTTCGGGAACGCCGTATCTCTTCGAAAAACTGCCTGCGGCCACGTTTCTTATTATTACTTCAAGAGGCACGATCTGAACTTTTTTAACGACGGTATTTCTGTCGTCTATCTGTTCTACGAAATGGGTGGGAATGCCTTTCTTTTCGAGCATCTGCATCATTACGTTGCTCATCTTGTTGTTGATAACGCCCTTGCCCGTTATCGTGCCCTTTTTAAGGCCGTTGAACGCGGTTGCATCGTCCTTATATGACACGATTACGTAATCGGGGTTTTCGGTGGCATAAACTTTTTTTGCCTTTCCCTCGTAAAGCTGTTCCTTTTTTTGCATTTTTACAAACTCCTTAGAATATTTATTTTACCGTTATCCGGTAGAAATTAACTTAAAAACCCGCAGAGTGCACTGCGGGTATGTTTTAAAGTTGCTCCAATTCCTGTTGAAGAGCAATATCGTCTGCGTTTATCTTGTTTCTCATCTTTAACTTGTAGTCTGCGAGTTTGTCCGCTATTTCGGGGTATTTTATGCCGAGAATCTGCAGTGCGAGTAGCCCTGCGTTTTCTCCGCCGTTGACGCCGACCGTTGCTACGGGTATGCCCGAAGGCATCTGGACTATGGACAAAAGGCTGTCAAGCCCGCCCATCATATCCGTCTTTACGGGTAGACCTATTACGGGCAACGCGGTATACGCGGCTATCACGCCGCCGAGGTGAGCCGCCTTGCCTGCGGCGCAGATAATAACCTCGACCCCGCGCGACTTTGCTCCGACTGAGAACTCGTGCGCCTCGTCGGGCGTTCTGTGTGCGGAAATTACGCGGACTTCGACTTCGACGCCGAAACTTTTAATTATGCTTATAGCAGGTTTAACTACGCTGAAATCGGATTTACTGCCCATAATTACGGCTACTTTGCCCATAACCAATACTCCGTATTAAAGAATGATTTTGGCGCATACTTTTCGTATGCTGCTTCTGTACATTATATTTATCGTGTATATACTTGCCGTCAATTTCTACGCCGTCATACTGCTGAAAACGCAGAGAGACGAGTCCGGAGAGGACGAATCGAAAATGAGGGGCGGCGACGGTAAACTTATTCTCACGGCGATACTCGGCGGGGCGCTCGGCATCTATATCAGTATGTTCATAATGCGCTACCGCATCAAAAACCTGCTGCTTATGATACTTATGCCCGTCATTGCCGTTATAAACGTCTATTTCTGTATAGTCGCCTTCCGTTCGGGGTTTACCTTCCTCGTCGTCTGATACACAATATTTATAACTAACAAAAAAATTATAACACAATATATTGTTAAAAGAAAACTAATTGAAAGCATTTTTTTTAACTGGCCGCAAATGAAAAAAATTTACTTTTTAGCTTTGAACGGTGAAAAAATAATAATCCCCGTGCATAACGCGGGGAATTTCATTTTCGGACAATCAGCCCTTATTATTACCGTCGGCGCGCAAGTGTGCTGTCATACCCCTTTCGTCATTGCGAGGCAACTTGTTGCCGTGGCAATCCAGACGTT
>CAYLQK010000052.1:0-10906 GCA_964385865.1 uncultured Clostridia bacterium
CAGACAACCTCAACGCCTATCTTGCATACAAAAAGATAGTTTGCTGCGGCGGCAGCTGGATAGTGCCGCCCGCGCTTTTGGACGCCGAGGACTGGGCGGGCATAACCAAGCTCTGCCGCGAAGCTATAGACAAAATGCTCGGCTTTACTTTAGTGCACGTAGGGCTCAACTGCGCCAATCCCGAAGAGGCTGAGGCTGTCGCGGACGAATTCGAAAGCGCGTTCGGTTTCGCCAAGAAAGTCGGCAACAGCTCGGTTTTCGCCGCTACGTACGTGGAGATGATGAAGAAGCCTTTCCGCGGCAAGTACGGACATATCGCTATCGCGACAAACTCTGTAAAGCGCGCCGTGTACCAGCTCAAACTCCGCGGTTTCGAAGCGGACGAAAGCTCGTTCAAATACAACGCCGAGGGCGTTATGAACGTAGCTTATTTAAACCACGAGTTCGGCGGTTTCGCAGTTCATCTCGTACTTAAAAAATAGTTCGGCAAATTGAAAGAAATAGTAATTGCCCCGCACATATGCGGGAATTAAATAAAAATTAAAAGATTTTTCAAGGAGTAAAATTATGAAAAAGATCGTAACAATGGGCGAGATAATGCTCCGCCTTTCCACCCCCAACAACGAAAAGTTCATCCAGGCAGACGAGTTTGACGTCAACTACGGCGGCGGCGAGGCTAACGTAGCCGTTTCCTGCGCAAACTACGGACATAAAGCTGAATTCGTAACCGCAGTTCCCGACAACGAACTCGGCGAATGCGCGGTTGCAGCGCTCAGAAAGTACGGAGTAAAGACCTGCCATATCGCAAGATGCGGCGAAAGACTGGGTATCTACTACCTTGAAACGGGCGCGTCTATGAGACCTTCCAAAGTCGTTTATGACAGGGCTCACTCTTCCATAACCACCGCAACCGCTAAGGATTTCGATTTCGACGCGATTTTCGAGGGCGCGGACTGGTTCCACTTCACGGGCATCACTCCGGCTGTATCCGACAGCGCCGCAGTCCTGACCGAAGAGGCGTTAAAGGCGGCTAAAAAGCACGGCGTTACCGTTTCCGTCGACCTCAACTTCCGTAAGAAACTGTGGTCCAGCGAAAAGGCGCAGAAAATTATGAAACCCCTTATGAAATACGTTGACGTATGTATCGGCAACGAAGAGGACGCTGCGCTCGTCCTCGGCTACAAGCCCGGCGCAACGGACGTTACCAAGGGCGACCTCGAGCTTGCGGGATATCAGGAAATCTTCCAGAGAATGTGCAAGGACCTCGGCTTCAAGTATGCAATCAGCTCGCTGCGCGTGAGCCACTCCGCTTCGGATAACGGCTGGTCGGCTTGCATCTATAACGGCGCAACGGGTGAGTTCTATCATTCCAGAACTTACAGAATCAGCCCCATCGTTGACCGTGTAGGCGGCGGAGACTCGTTCGCGGGCGGCGTAATCACGGGCTTCCTTGACGGTAAGGACTTCAAGTCCGCGCTTGAATTCGGCGTTGCCGCTTCCGCGCTCAAACACACCATCCCCGGCGACTTCAACCTCGTTTCCCGTAAGGAAGTTGAAGCTCTTGCGGGCGGGGACGGCTCGGGCAGAGTCCAGAGATAAATCTATTTTAAATATTATTGTGCGCCGGGGTTTCCGCGCCGCTTTGTAAATACAAGAAGGCGCGGAACGTGCCGCGGCATAGACGCGCGGCTGTATGTTGCGCGACAGGCAAACAGCGTTTGCGTGTGGTATAGGATTATGATGCAAGTAGCTTTTCGTACGCACGATCTGGGCGTAAAAGGTTTGGAAAACGCGATAGAAAAATGCAGAGCGTGCGGCATAACGGCCGTTCAGCTTGTTGCGTATAAATTTCTCGACGAAATAAAGTACGCCCCCGGCCAGCTCAACGAAGAAAACTCCGCCGAAATAGGCAAAGCGCTCAAATCGGCGGGTATCGACGTCGGGCTCATCGGCGCGTATTTCAACCCCGTACATTCCGACAAGGAAAAAGTCGCGCGCTGTAAAGAGATTTTCAAGGACTATTTAAAATATTCCTCCAATCTCGGCTGCGCGGTGGTAGGTTCGGAAACGGGCAGTTTCAACGACGACAAGTGGACTTATAACCCCCTCAACCGCACGGAAGAGGCGCTTGAAACGGTAATAACCACGTTTAAAGAGCTTGCCGCTTACGCCAAGACCGTGGGCGCGTACGTCGGAATGGAGGGCGCCGCAGGACACGTTTGCTGGAACGTCGCAACTTTAAAGCGCGCCATAGACGGCGTCGGGGCGGACAATATAAAAGTCATCTTCGATATATATAACTACCTTGACGCGTCCAATTACCAAAATTACCTCGAAATTCTGGACGAGGGGTTAAAGACCTTCGCGGGCAACATTCTCGTTTTCCATATAAAGGACTGCGTGTTCGAAGACGGCAAACTCAGACAGGTTGCTCCGGGCAAAGGTATGTTCGATTTCGGCAAGATACTCGGCAAAATCAAGGCGTACGACGAAAACGCCGTGCTCGTCCTCGAAGGCACTACGGGCGACGATATCGTGCCTTGCACCGAATTTATAAAACGCAAGTGGGCAGAGGCGTAAAATCTTCGCGCCCTAACGCTTTGCGCGCGGCTTTCAAAAAACATAACGTTTTGCGCGCGGCGCAAAGTTTAAACGGAATCATAAAGATACAAGACGCCCGTTCGGGCGCAATCATCCGACTAATATCTCAGGAGTAAAAAATATATAATGAAATTAGATACAAGATATGCCAATCATCCCGACGACTCCAAAAAGTACGGGACCGAAGAACTTCGGGAAAAGTATCTGATAGAAAAGCTTTTCGAAGCTGACGAGATACTTCTCACCTATTCGCATCAGGACAGAATAATCGCCGGCGGCGCAATGCCGGTAAAAAAGACGCTGGAGCTTAGCACCTTGAAGGAACTTGCCACCGCTTATTTCCTTGAAAGGCGCGAAATGGGCGTAATTAACATAGGCGGCGCAGGCACGATCACCCTCGACGGCAAGGTATACAATATCGGCTTTAAAGAGGGAATATATATCGGGCTAGGCACAAAGCGGGTGGTATTCGCTTCGGACGACGCGGCAAACCCCGCGAAATTCTATATCAATTCAAGTCCCGCCCATAAGAGCTATCCCACGGTCAAGATAACGAAGCCCGTGGAGGGCGTTCCCGCGCCCGAAGGCGTAAGGTACTGCGTACAGCGCCATCTCGGATCGCAGGAAGGCATAAACAAGAGAACGATCAACCAGTTCATCATCGGCGACGTATGCGAAAGCTGTCAGCTTGCGATGGGTATGACGGAGCTTGCCGAAGGCAGCGCCTGGAATACGCTTCCCAGCCACACGCACGAGCGGAGAATGGAAGTGTATATGTACTTCGAGCTTCCCGAAACGGAAGCGGTCATTCACCTTATGGGACAGCCGCAGGAAACCCGCCACATCATAATGCATAACGAGCAGGCGGTGATCTCGCCGAGCTGGTCAATCCACAGCGGCGTCGGCACGCACAACTACACGTTCATATGGGGTATGTGCGGCGAAAACCAGACCTATGACGATATGGACAATATCGCCACAAAGGACCTTAAATAGGTTTTACACGCAAAGCTCGCGTGGGGGCGCGGCGCAGCCGCGCCGTAAAGTCTAAGGAGATGCGCGCGTTGCGGTTAAAAATTAAAATATTTTAATTAGGGGAAAATAAAATGGCACAACTTTTATTCAAGGATGTAAACAAAGTATATCCTAACGGTTACCACGCCGTACACGATTTCAATATGGAAATCAAAGACGGCGAATTCATTTGCCTCGTCGGCGATTCCGGCTGCGGCAAATCTACAACGCTCCGTATGATTGCCGGACTCGAAGATATCACCGCAGGCGATTTCTATATCGACGGTCAGCTTTCCAACCAAAAGTCGTCAAGGGAGAGGGGTATCGCGATGGTTTTCCAGTCGTACGCGCTCTATCCTCACCTCACCGTGTATGAAAATCTTGCGTTCGGTCTGACGCTCGAAGGCATCGACGCGGACGTCATCGACGAAAAAGTTCAGGCGACCGCAAAAATCCTCGGACTTACGGACTACCTCGAAAGGTTCCCCCGTGCGCTCTCCGGCGGACAGTGTCAGCGTGTCGCCGTAGGCCGTGCGCTCATAAGAAAGGTTAATATCTTCCTTATGGACGAACCTCTCTCCAACCTCGACGCGAAGCAGCGTGTTACTATGCGTTCCGAGATCAAGCAGATACACCGTTCGGTCGGCGCGACGACTATCTACGTTACCCACGACCAGACCGAAGCTATGACTATGTCCGACAGAATAGTCGTTATGAAATCCGGCGGCTGGATACAGCAGATAGGTTCTCCCTGCGAGCTGTATTTCCACCCCTGCAACCTCTTCGTAGCTTGCTTCATCGGCGATCCTCCTATGAATACGTTGAAGGGCGAAGTCAAGGACGGCAAGTTCGTAACCGCGGGCGGCGAAGTTTCGCTTGATATCTCTCCGATCATCTCCGACGTGAGCGCGGCGGAGGGCAGAAAGGTCATTTTCGCATACCGTCCCGAAGCTATCAAGCTCGAACACGAGAAGACCGGCAAGGACGAGTACGTTATCGACTGCAACGTCGAACTGACCGAGCTGCTCGGCGATACTACCAACGTCTACGCCACGATAGGCGAAGGCGAGGATAAGACCAACGTTATCCTCAAGGTCAATCCCCACTATACGCCCGAAGTCGAGGAAGAGTTCAGGACTTATATCCCCTATTCGGCGGCATATCTCATCGACGCCGACTCGGAGCTCTGCTTCCGCAGCAACATAAAGAGGAACAACCTTGCAGACGAAGACAAGATGCTTGCGGAAATCGACCACAAGCTGTCCGTTCTTTGGGAAAAATACGAAAGCGGCGTTACGGCGGCTCAGCTTTGGACCGAAGCAACGAAGCTCTTCATCAAAGAAGGCATCATCTGATAAAAGACCGCGGCGGCGCAATAAAAAATCGGAGTTTATATTATGGAACTTATCAGTAAAAAATTATTCAGCAAGCCTGAAAGAAAGATAAAGATAATGCAGTTCGGCGAAGGCAACTTCCTGCGCGCGTTCGTGGAATGGATCCTGCAGGATCTCAACGACAAGGGCGCTATCGACGCCGACGTAGTAGTGGTTCAGCCTATGCCCGCCGGCAGAGTCGCCGATCTCGCGGCGCAGGACGGACTTTACACCCTCCGCCTCGAAGGCATCGACAACGGCGAAAAAGTTAAAAAGAGCCAGGTCATCGACGTCATAGGCGACTGCGTGAACCCTTTTGTCGACTACGGGAAATACCTGAGCTACGGCGAAAGCGAGGATTTGCAGATAATAATTTCCAACACCACCGAAGCGGGTATCGCGGTAGACCCTACGGACACGGATTTTTCCGTCTGCCCCAAGAGCTATCCCGGTAAACTTCTCGCGCTTTTGAAGAGGAGATACGACCACTTTAACGGCGACGCTTCAAAGGGACTTGCAATCGTTCCCTGCGAGCTTATAGACAATAACGGCGACGAGCTCAAGAGATGCCTCACCGAGCTTGCCGAAATCAACAAGATGGATAAGGCGTTCATCGAGTGGGTGCGCAACGCAAACCACTACACGTCCACGCTCGTAGACAGAATCGTGCCCGGCTATCCCAGAAACGAAATCGAACAGATCCGGGAAGAGACCGGCTATATCGATAATAACGTCGTAAAGGGCGAAATTTTCCACCTTTGGGTACTCAAGAAAGAGGCTTACATCCAAAAAGTTCTCCCCGCGGACAGCACGGGGCTCAACGTAATCTTCGCGGACGATATCAAACCCTATAAACAGAGAAAGGTAAAGATCCTCAACGGCTCGCATACGGCGATGGTTCCCGTCGCGTATCTGTGCGGTATAGACACCGTCGGCGAAGCGGTCAACGACCCCGTCATCGGCAAGTACGTGCGCGACTTCGTATTCGACGAGGTCAATCCCACGATAAACCTGCCCCAGGACCAAATGACCGCGTTCGCAAACAGCGTTATCGAGAGGTATCAGAACCCCTTCATCCGCCACGAACTTATGTCGATCGCGCTCAACTCCACCACGAAGTTCAAGACGAGGCTTCTTCCCACGCTTACGGACTACGTAAAGATCAAGGGCGAACTGCCCAAGCATCTCCTGTTCTCGTTCGCGGCGCTCGTAACCTTCCACAAGGGCAAGAGAGGGGAAGAGGACATCGCCCTCAAGGACGATCCCGCATATCTTGAGAAGTGGAAAGAGCTTTGGGACGGTTTCAACGGATGCTATAAATGCCTTGCGGAAAAGGCGCTCGGCTGGACTGAGGCCTGGGATATCGATATGAATACCATTCATCCCGAAATCACCGCAACCGTTGCAAAGTATCTCGAAGAAATTGCAACGAAGGGTATGAGAAAAGCTGTCGAGGACTTTGTAAATGGCTAAAAAGACAATAATTATTAACGGTCTGGACAACGTCGCCGTTGCCCTGACCGACCTCAAAAAGGGAGAGGTACACGAGGGGGTTACCCTCGCCGAAGACATAACCAAAGGGCACAAATTCGCCCTGAAAGATATAAAGACCGGCGAGCAGATCATTAAATACGGCAACCCCATTGCGCGCGCTACGGCGGATATACCCGCAGGCGCACACGTCCATACGCACAACGTAAAGACAAACCTCTCCGAAAACCTCGAATACACTTACGAGAAGGTTCCCACCCCGCTTAAAGAAGTAAAAAAGCGCACGGTCAACGTATATCACCGCGCTAACGGCGACGTGGGCATCAGAAACGAGCTTTGGATAATCCCCACCGTCGGCTGTGTAAACGGACAGGCGAAACTCATTCTCGAAACGTTTAAAGAGCGTTACGGCACCGAGGGCTACGACGGCGTTTTCACCTATACCCACCCTTACGGCTGTTCCCAGCTCGGCGACGACCACGAGAGGACGAAACTCATCTTGCAGAAGATGGTCCGCCACCCCAACGCGGGCGGCGTGCTCGTGCTCGGTTTGGGCTGCGAAAATAATCAGATGTCCGCATTCCGCAGCACGCTTGGCCCCGTGGACGAAAGCAGGGTCAAATTTATGATCTGCCAGGAAGAGGACGACGAAATAGAGAGCGGCGTAGAGCTTCTTAGACAGATCGCCGAAGTTATAAAGAACGACAGGCGCGAGGAGACGGATATTTCCTGCCTCAAAGTCGGACTCAAATGCGGCGGCTCGGACGGACTTTCGGGCATAACCGCCAATCCGCTCGTGGGCAGATTTTCCGATTATATCGTCGCGGCGGGCGGTACGACCGTTCTTTCCGAAGTACCCGAAATGTTCGGCGCGGAACAGCTCTTGATGAACCGCGCAAAGGACGCGGACACGTTCGAAAAGGTAGTCAAGCTCATCAACGATTTCAAGGATTATTTCCGCAGAAACGGACAGACGGTCTACGAAAATCCTTCTCCCGGCAACAAGGCGGGCGGTATAACCACGCTTGAAGATAAATCTTTGGGTTGCACGCAGAAATCGGGCGCAGGCCCCGTAGAGGACGTCGTGTTCGACGACGGCTACGTAACCCATAAGGGGTTGAACCTTCTCAACGGCCCCGGCAACGATATGTGCGCGGTTACCAATATCGCGGCGGCGGGTTGCCATCTCGTGCTCTTCACGACGGGCAGAGGCACGCCTTTCGGCGGTTTCGTTCCGACGCTCAAAATCGCGACCAATTCCGAACTTGCCGCAAAGAAATCCAACTGGATTGACTTCAACGCCGGCGCAGTGCTGGAAAGCGATTTCGACACTCAGCTTGAAAAGCTTATCGACCTCATCGTAGAGGTTGCAAACGGCAAGCAGACGAAGAACGAAATCAACCATACAAAAGAAATAGCAATTTTCAAAACAGGGGTAACGTTATAATGAAAGAATTTATGGATAAAGATTTCCTGTTGGACACCGAGACGGCGAAAAAGCTCTATCACGAACACGCCGAAAAGATGCCCATCATAGACTATCACTGCCACCTTCAGCCCAAGGAGATTTACGAGGACAAGAAATTCAGGAATCTTGCCGAAGTCTGGCTGGGCGCCGGCGACAGATACGGCGACCACTACAAGTGGCGCGCCCTCCGTGCGAGGGGCTACGAGGAAGACTCCATTTCCGGACCCGACGACGACTACAAAAAGTATCTGCAGTTTGTCGAATCGATGCCCTATTTCGTAGGCAACCCTCTCTATCACTGGTCTCATCTCGAAATGAGAAGGTACTTCGGTATAGAGGAAGTCATCAAACCTTCAAACGCCAAAGTCATATGGGAAAAGGCGAACAAGGTTCTCGAAACGCTGACCGCGCGCGAGATGATGTACAAGTTTAACGTTAAGACGGTCTGCACGACCGACGACCCCGTGGATTCTCTTGAATGGCACAAAAAAATGAACGAGGACAAGACGCTGAAAGTGAGGGTGCGCCCCGCGTTCCGTCCCGACAAAGCCATCAACGTCGAACTTTCCTGGTTCGCGAGCTGGGTAAACCAGCTCGCAGACGTCGTAGGCAAGCCCATCGACACCTTAGAGGATCTGTGCGGCGCGCTTGCGGACAGAATTAAATTTTTCGACGAGATGGGCAGCAAGCTCTCGGACCACGCGCTCGACGTCGTTCATTACGCGCCTGCAACTTATGACGAGGCTAACGCCATATTCCTCAAAGGTATGAAGGGCGAACCCGTTTCCGACGAGGAGCAGGACAAGTATAAGGGCTACGTCCTTATCTTCCTCGGCAAAGAATACGCCAAGTACGGTTGGGCGCAGCAGTATCACATCGGCGCGCTCCGCAACAATTCCAAGAGTATGCTCGAAAAGATCGGCCCCGATACGGGCTTCGACGCGATAGAGGACAGTATCTATATGTCCAAGCTCTCCGCGCTTTTGGGCGAGCTCGATAAGGACGGCAATCTTCCCAAGACGATTTTGTACTGTCTCAATCCCCGCGATAACTACGCGCTCACCGTTCTTGCCGGCTGTTTCCAGAAGGAAGGGGCCAAGGGCAGGGTTCAGGTCGGAACTGCGTGGTGGTTCCTCGATCAGCAGGACGGTATGCGCCAGAACCTCGAAACGCTTATGCAGGTAGGGCTCGTAGCGCAGTCCGTCGGTATGCTTACGGACAGCCGTTCGTTCCTCGCATATCCCAGGCACGAATATTACAGAAGAATACTTTGCCAGATGCTCGGCAGGTTGGTTGAAAGCGGTCAGTATCCCGCATCGGAAATCGAAACGCTCGGCAAGATAGTCGAAGACGTTTGCTATAATAACGCGGCGGAGTATTTCGGATTCAACGACTAATTAAAAACTAACGCATAATCTTTGCGCGGTATGCGCGGCCGGAATCGTTTTCGGCAGCGGATATCGTTAAGAAAAGGGTATAAAAAGACGCGCGGCGGACTTAAAGTCCGCCGCGCTGTTTTCGTGCCGCCTTGCCGTCCTTTTAAAACGTTTTCGGCAATATTCCCGTAATTTACCGTTTAATCACCTTAAAACTGTCGTTGCACCTGTTTATAATTGTCTCAGCCTGTTGCCTTGTGAGGCTGCTGCACCATTCGACGGGCGAGGGCTCGAATCCGCAGTCGAGGTTATAGTATGCAAACCTCGCGGTCTTGTCCCGTTCGGTGTCGTTCCACTTGTCAAACAGTTCCGGAATGACGTGGTTTTCCACTCTGCAATTGATATATACGCACTTGCCGAAGTCCCGCCACGGCCGGGCGAGCGATACGGTCGAGGGCTTCGCGCCTTCGCTTACGATATCGCAGTCCAGAAAGCAGAATCCGTAGTCCTGCGCAAGGCTGTGGCAGGGTGCGGCGACGTGTCCCGTATCTCTGCCGTCGTCAACGGAGACGATTCTGCAATTTCTGAAATATGCTTCCGCGCCGCCGAAGATAAAGTCCACCGAGCCGTATATGTCGCAGTTCTCGAAGAGGTGAAGGGCGCGCCCTTCGGTATACAGCTGTCTTTGCGGAATAAATCCGCGATAGCGCACTACCAAATCGTCGGGGAACGGGTAGAGGAACAGGGTGTCCTGGGTCGATCTCAGCGTAACGTTTTGCGCGCTGAAAGCTTTCGCGTTGACCGAAAGCGCGACGCACTGCCCGACTTCTTTGGGGTTTGTGTTCGAATTTTCAACGGTAAGATTTTCAAATCTCACCCTTTCGCCCGTAACGCAGACGGTATAAGTGCGGAAAGTATTATATTCTTTCCCGTCCGTATGAATTTTTCTCGCGTAATCGTCGTATGATATAACGGTTGTTTCACGGTCTTCGCCGATTAGGGTTACGTCGTCGGATTTGATTTCTATTTTCTGTTTGTACAAGCCTTTTTGAAGATAAATTACGGTAGGTCCGCTTATTTTATCCAAAAAATGCTGTAAATTGTCCTTTGGGGAAAGTCTTACGATATTCATAAAAGCTCCTTGAAATTTCTGCAATAATTATATCATATTTTTTTTCGTGAAACAATCAAAAAAGTATTGATTTTTAAAAACCCCTATGTTATAATGGATAAGCTAGATGGGAATTTATCACGATTTTTTGTCGAAAAATTGTTCGAATATATAACAGATGCGTAAAAATGGTTCAAGATTAATTTCATTGCGGCAGTATAAGTTGACCGACCTTTTCCTGTTCGCCGTTATCCTCGTCGCTTTTGAGCTGATTCTTCATTACGCACTGATAGCCTTTGAAGGCGATTTCACGTTTTCACCTCTTGTGCCGATAGTATTGCTCGTAATGATGAGATGGGGCTGGCCAAGCGTATTTTTTGCCGTAGGAGACGGAATTTTGTACTGCGCGCTCAACGGCGGCGGGATACAAAGTTACGTGACTTACGGCGTCGGCAACGCTTTCATAATGCTT
>CAYLQK010000053.1:0-8169 GCA_964385865.1 uncultured Clostridia bacterium
AAATAAATTTTATTGTTTGACATATTTTGCACGCGGTTTATAATATTTATAGTATTACGGGTTTTCCCGTGAAAAATTAAAGGAGATAAGTATATGAAAGAATTTATCGATCAGGTCAATGGGTTGCCCCTCATCATAAAACTCATTTTTTGCATACCCTGTCTGGAAATTTTTTACGGCGTATGCCGTATAATAAACGGCGTGGTAAAGAACAACGTTTTATGGATAGTCCTCGGCGTACTTACGGTAATTCCCGGCGCATTCTTTATGTGGATTCTCGATTTGGTATGGGTTTTGTTGCACAATCACGCCTTTCTTTTGGGCGATGAGATGTTTGCGTAAGCCGCAACCGTTTCGCCACGGTATTGTTTTTTACAATAAATATACCTTTATATCGTTGACAGAAAATTAATTTATGCTATAATATTAATAAACTAATAAAAAGGAGATTTTTTCGAAATGGCAAGTAAGAAAAGCGATTATTTTGGTCTTAGTTATCTTGTCAGTGTAATTCTCGCTATTATCCCCGTAACTTCGTGGGTTTGCGGATTTCTGACAAGATTTTCAGACGGTAAGATTGTTGCGGGTATTCTGCGTATATTCCTCGGCTGGAATATTATCTGGATTCTGGACATCATCTTTATGCTTATCAGCAAACACATCTTCCGCATTTTACCTATATAATAAAGTAAAAACAGATAACCCCCGCCGCTTAAAGCGGCGGGGGTCTATCATAAAATCCTCCGCGGCAACCGCCGCGGAGGATTTTTTAATCATTTTCACAATTTCAGACTGTCGTAGACCTCGCCGTTAAGCGTCTTGAAGTAAAACGTTCCGCCGTCGAACAATATATATCCCCGTGCGCTGTTCTCCTTTGGCAGGGAGACCGACCCCGGGTTCAGGTGATAGTATCCGCCGTCCTCTATTACGTTCAACGGCACGTGCGTGTGCCCCGTCAGATATACGTCGCCCTTTGAGAGAGGCGGTACCTGCCTGTGCCCGTGCGAAAGATACAAATTCACCCCGTCGGCATACACCGCGGCGTAGTCGTTCATTATCGGGAACGGCAGAACCATTTGGTCCACTTCCGAATCGCAGTTGCCGCGCACGCAGATAATCTTTTCCTTTACGGCGGAGAGCATTTCCACAACCTCCTTTGGCGAATAATTATCCGGCAGAGGATTTCTGGGTCCGTGATACAATATATCCCCCAACAGCAATAGCTTTTCCGCGCCCTCGCGCCCAAACGCTTCAAGCAGACTTTTGCAATATTTCGCAGAACCGTGTATATCGGAAGCGATAAGTATCTTCATAACAGCTCCTTTAATTTTTGTATTACCCCGAAATCCGCATTTGACGGCACGGTGTTTTTTATATGTTCTTTCAGCCCCGCAAACGCGTTCGCCGTAACGTACGCGTGAGCTGCGACTTGCAGCATTTCCAAATCGTTCATATGGTCGCCGAACGCCATACATTCGCTCTTTTCTACCCCGAGCCGCAAGAGTATCGCCTCCAAAGCGCTTCCCTTGTTCGCGTCCGCGACGGATACGTCCAGCCAGTCGTAACCCGAAACCATAGTGCGCAGCCCCTTTATCTTGGGCGGCAGAATCTTTCCGCCGTGCTCGGCGCAGGGCGGCAGCCCGTCCCATACCGATATTTTTATGACCTTTTCGCGCTCCGCTATCTCGTCGAGGTCGGCGCGCTTTAAGCTGGAATAGGATTTCTCCGCTATCCCGATAAAGGGGGCGTAGTCAGATTCGTAGTACGCGCAGTCCGCGCAGGACAGTAACGGGTAAAGCCCGCTTTCCCCGCGGATAATATCCAGCGCGTATTTCACGCTCTCCGCAGGCGTGGGGTTGCGATAGATTGTAACTCCGTTGAACCAACCGAGCCCGCCGTTTTCGGCTATTATGGCTATTTTATCTAAGACGGGCGCAAACATTTTTTGCAGATTCGGCAGCTGTCTGCCGCTCGCAGGCGCAAAAATTACTCCGCGCGAATACAGTTTTTCAATTATTCCGAACGTTTCTTCGGGCATTATCTTGCTCGGCGGAAGCAGCGTTCCGTCCAAATCGCAAGCGATGAACTTTATCATAGCATTATAATATCACCGGCTCCGCGGTATGTCAAGCGCGATAAGTGAACCGCAGCGCCGTTCCCGTCCGCGTATCACATAAGCGGCGCGAACAGTTTGAGGAAGAACCGCAAGATACGTCGGGGCGGGCTGAGTTTTTCCTCGCGGAGAGGGGCGGAGAGGCGCACGCACTCCCTGAAATCCCGTTCTGCCTGAAGGGCGATTTCGCCCTCGAACGCAACTCCGTTTTCGTAGTTGAGCCGCATAGAGCGGAAGTCGAAATTATAGCTCCCTATAAACAGACTGTCGTCGCAGACCATACTTTTGGCGTGCATAAAGCCGGGCGTGTATTCGTAGAATTTGACCCCTCTTTCGGCGAGCGGTGCCGCAAAGGTCTTTGAAACTTCAAACGCATATCTTTTATCGGGGATATGCGGCAGGACGACCCGCACGTCCACGCCGCGCATAGCCGCAAACGCGAGCGCGGAATTCAGCTTTTCGCCGACGCAGAAATAGGGGGTGAATACGTGAACTTTTTCCCTTGCCGCCGAAATCGCCGCGGCGTAAGCGTCCTCGCAGAACCTCGTCTTTGACGGTCTGTCGAAGAACGGCAGGCAGTTTTCCTTTCCCCTCGACGGAGCGCGTTTTTCGTGGCTGCCGTTCCATACGGCAAGAAACATTCCCCCGAAAATTTCCGCCGCCGCACCGTAGACTGCGACGCCCGTGTCTTTCCAATACCCGTAGGGGCTTTCTATGTTGGCGTACTCGTCGGCGAGGTTTACTCCGCCCGTGAAAGCTACCCTGTCGTCTATCGCCGCTATCTTTCTGTGGTCGCGGTAATTCAGCTGCGGACAGGCGAATGGCGTCAGTCTGTGGAAAATCCTGACCTCCGCGCCGGCGTCTTTCAGCCTTTTCATCTCCTTTCTGCCCGACCTGAAAGCGGAACCCAGCCCGTCTATTATTATCTTTATCTCCGCGCCGTTGTCCTTTGCGCGTTTCAGCGCGGAGACCAGCGCGGAAAACGTTTTGCCACGACTCAGGATAAAGTATTCGAGGAACACGCTCCGCCGCGCCCTTTCTATCTCCTTTATAAGCGCGGTCAGATACTCCCCGCCGCTCTTGAAATATACGGCTCTCTCGTAACCCGCCGCGCACGTTCCGCAATACGAAAGGGCAGCCGTTTCGAGCGCGCCTGTCGGCGCGGCGTCCGTGAGCGTGAGCGTTCCGCGCGCCTTTCTACGGAGCGAGGCGATTAGGTAAATAATCGCGCCGGCAATCGGCAGTACGACGACGAACAGCGCCAGCGCGCAGCTTATCTCGGACGAAGCCGCGCGGCCGAGTATTCTTATAAGGCACAATACCGTCAGCAGCCATATCACGGCAAACGCCGCGGTCAGCGTCATAAACGCGGGCAGATACAGGCACAAAAAAATAATTGCGGCGCATTCCGCCGCAATTATTACAATGTACAGAAAATTCAATGAAAAGACGAATTTAAGGAATTTGCGCATATGTACCGCGCCGTCCGCAACCGAAAAATCACATTATCATTTTCAGGACGGTCATCTTGCCCCTGTTCGCCGTGGCGATATTCTCGCACCTCTCTTTGAGCAGTGCGACGGGGTCGTATTCGCTAATAATTTCCTTGTCGAAGAAATCGAGGTTGACTGCGCCGTGCAACAGCATATTAATCACCGCGTCGGTGTAGTTGAACGCGCTCGTTACGCTGAAAACGGTGGCGTCCTTTTCGAGTATATCGCGGACGTCCAACGGGCTGTGCAGGGACGTGAACCCTGTCAGCACTATCGACTTGTTCTTTCCGATAAGGAGGGAAGGAAGGGTGAGGGGCAGGCGCGAGCTTGCGGAATATACCGCCGCGTCGCACATATCGCCGCTGGTCGCGTCCATAACGTTATTCACAAGCTCTTCATCGGCGGGGAAAGTGTAATAGATCCCGCATTTTCTCGCCTTTTCGAGGTTGCCGGGATTGTTGTCGATGACGATGGGAATGATCTTGTGATACTGCAGAACCTGCGCAATGACGTTGCCCGTAAAGTCCGACCCGACGACCGCGACCCTCTGACCTGCGGAGAGATTAAGTCTGTCGTAGATATTTTCGGCAATACCCACGGTTTCTATGCACAGCGCGTGCAGATAATCCACCGAGTCGGGCAGCGTCGCCACGTCGGTGTATTCGCATACGACGAAATCGCGGAGAAACCCGTCGAAATTTCTGCCGGCAAGCTGAACGTCAACGCATTTGCTTGGCTTACCGCTCTTGCAGTAGAAGCACTTGCCGCAGCTTCTCGAGGGTTCGAGGTAAACCCTCGCGCCCTTTTCGATGCCGTAACAGTTTTCGCCGACTTCGGTAACGATGCCTACCGCGAACCTGCCGATCGTCTTCGGATAGTCCGCCGCAACGTCGCCGTTGAAGAGCAGCGCGTCGTAATTGGAGATGAGGAGATGCGAAACTTTTACCTTGACCTGCGTGGGGGAGATGGCGGTCGCCGCGGTCTCCTCGTTGATAAGGTTGTGTACGCCTTTTAAAACCCAATTATCCATACTTATCCCTACTTATCCCTATTATACGCTTTAAGCTCGCATTTGGCAACTAAAAAAAACTAAATTAGCAAAATATTACAGGGCGACGCATTTTTTTGGTTTTGAGACAATAAAATTAATTGACTTAGCCGTTTTTTTTATATATAATGTATGAGCATCAAAACATAATGATTGAAGAAATTAAGCGAGGTAAAAAGTTATGAAGCCCGAAATACATCCCGATTATCACGAAGTAACGGTTGTATGCGCTTGCGGAGCTACGTTCGAGACCGGAACTACCAAGAAAGTGGATACTTTGAAGGTCGATATCTGCAACAAGTGCCATCCTTTCTTTACCGGTAAGCAGAAGCTTGTTGATACAGGCGGCCGTGTAGACAAGTTTAAGAAAAGATACAATATCTGAGAATGTGGCTTCAACTTTATTGGAGCCATATTTTATTTATGCGCGTCGGGCGCAGTGCGCAAATTTAAGCGCAGCGGTAAAATTATGTCTAAAAAAGAAAAGAAAAGTAAAAAGACCTGTACATACATCGGCGGTCAGGCGGTGCTTGAAGGCGTAATGATGATGGGCAAAACGTGTATGGCGACGGCGGTGCGTGATCCCGAGGGCGAAATCCAGGTAGAGGCGAAGCGCCTCCCCCGGAGCAAGCACCTTGCAAGGGTCTCCAAAATCCCCTTCGTGCGCGGCATCGTCAATCTCGTGCTGTCGCTCGTGCGCGGTACGAAAACGCTTATGCGTTCCGCCGCCGTCTACGGCGAGGACGAGGAGGAAGCCGGCAGATTCCAGAAATGGCTCGCCGAAAAGTTCAAGATAAACCTTATGGACGTAATATCGTTCATATCCGCGCTTGTCGGCGTCGCGCTCGCCATCGGTATTTTCATTGTCGTCCCCACGCTGCTTTTAAACTGGCTATGCCGTCTCTTCCCCGGGGCGTTGGTCGAAGACAGCCTTGCGGGGCTGTGGACGGGGCTGATTCTCGGCGGAATAAAACTCGTCATTCTGCTTGCGTATTTATCTATTATCCTCATTATGAAGGATATCCGCAGGCTGTATATGTATCACGGCGCGGAGCATAAGACGATAAACGCGTACGAACACGGCGTAGAGCTTACGCCCGAAAACGTAAAAAAGTGCACGCGCATACACGACAGATGCGGAACTTCCTTCCTGTTTATCGTGCTGATTATCAACGTGATAATATTTTCGGTGGTCAGCTGGGCGTGCCACGTGGATAAGGCCGCTATACCCAACGGCGTGCTGTACGTTTTGGCGCGATTAGGGCTGGAAATCGTGCTTTTGCCCGTAATCGCGGGAATTTCCTACGAACTGCTGAAATTTTTCGCCAAATTTGACAATAAATTCGTTGATATATTCAAGGCTCCCGGCAAACTGCTGCAAAAGACGTTGACCACGCGCGAACCCGACGAGGCGATGCTCGAGGTGGCGATAGCGGCTTTTAAAAAGGTGCTTGAAATGGATGCGGACGAGACCGTTCCCGAAACGGAATTCGTAACGGGCGGCATTCTCTCCAAAATGCTCGGGGCGACTAAAAAGAAATTTGCCGAACAGGGCATCGACGAGAGCGACGCGGAATGGATATACTCGCTCGTTCTCGGCATAAAGCGGAGCGAGCTGAACAGCGAAAAGATGGTTAAGCCCTCCGAAAGCAAGCGCATAAGCGAGATAACCGAAAAACGGCTCGGCGGCAGACCGCTGTGGTATATCTTCGGCGACACCGAATTTTACGGCTGTAAAATAAAGGTTGACGAGCGGGCGCTCATACCGAGACCCGAAACGGAACTGCTTGCGGAAGCGGCGGTAAAAACGGTGGAAAGCGGCGACAAGGTGCTGGATATGTGTACGGGATCGGGCTGTATCGCAATCGCGGTAGCCAAGGCGTGCGCGGGCAAAAACGTTACGGTAACGGGCGTCGACGTCTCGGACGCGGCGGTTATGCTTGCGCGCGAGAACGCCGAACTCAACGGCGTTTCCGTCAATTTCATCCGCGGCGATCTGTTTGAAAACGTGCGCGGCAAATTCAACCTGATAGTCTGCAATCCCCCGTACGTCAAGAGCGGCGAAATTCCCTTCCTACAAAGGGAAGTCAGGGAGTTCGAACCGAGGATAGCGCTTGACGGAGGCGCGGACGGACTTGAATTTTACAGACGGCTTGCAAAGGAAGTCAGAAAATATATAGCCAAAGACGGAATGCTGCTTTTGGAGTGCGGCGAAGGTCAGACGTCGGAGATATTAAAACTCTTCGAAAAACGCGATTACGCGATAGTTTTAAAGGACCTGAGCGGTACGGACAGATTTTTGAAGATAGCGTTCTAAGCCAAGAATAAAGCCGCTCGGCAGCGGCGCATACGGACGGTGCGGTTATGCAGGACAAGATGATAAAAAAACTCGAAGATATTTACAGGCGTTACTGCGAGCTGTCGGATAAAATGAGCGATCCGGCGGTGATTTCCGATACCGCGGAATGGACCCGACTCGCCAAGGATCAGTCCGAAATAAGCGAGCCGGCGCTCAAATACGAGGAGTATTCGGGAATAGTCAAGCGCAAGCAGGACGCGGAAGAGGCCTTAAAAACCGAAACCGACAGGGATATGCGCGGACTTTTGGAAGCGGAGATCCTCGAATGCGGCAAAACCGCCGCAAATCTGATAGAAGAGCTTAAAATTCTGCTCTTGCCCAAGGACAAGAACGACGACAGGAACTGTATAATGGAGATCCGCAGCGGCGCGGGCGGCGAGGAGGCGGCGCTTTTCGCCTACGAACTGTACAGAATGTATCTCAACTACTGCGAGCATCACCGCCTGAAGGTAGAGCTTGTGGACGTAAACGAGACCGAGCTCGGCGGCATAAAAGAAGTCGTGCTCAACATAAACGGCAGAGACGCATACAAGCAGTTGAAGTTCGAAAGCGGCGTGCACCGCGTTCAGCGCGTACCCGAAACCGAATCGCAGGGCAGGGTACACACTTCCACCGCAACGGTGGCGGTTCTGCCCGAAGCCGAGGACGTGGAGGTGGAGATAAAAGACGAGGATATCCGCGTGGACGTCTACCGCTCGTCGGGCGCGGGCGGACAAAAGGTCAATAAGACCGAAACCGCCATAAGAATAACCCATTTCCCCACGGGAATAGTGGTAACCTGCCAGGACGAGAGAAGCCAGCTTAAAAACAAGGACAAGGCGTTTAAAGTGCTGCGTTCGCGCCTCTACGACTATTACAATTCGCAGAATCAGACCGCGTACGACGAACACCGCAAAAGCCTTGTCGGGCGCGGCGACAGAAGCGAACGCATCCGCACCTACAATTTTCCCCAGGGCAGGGTAACCGACCACAGGATAGGACTTTCGCTGTACTCGCTCGATTCGTTCATTATGGGCGATATCGAGCCTATGATAGAGGCGCTCGCCGTCGCCGAGCGCGAAGCGCAGCTTGCGGGCGAAGATTAAGGGCACGGCTTTATTATTCAACTAAATAAACGCGCGTTTCAACGCAGTTAAAGCGCGGTAGCCGCCCGGAC
>CAYLQK010000053.1:8269-10855 GCA_964385865.1 uncultured Clostridia bacterium
ACCGCATACCGCGACGTTCTTTTCTCTTTACCCGATTTTTTATAATCAGTTTATCCGGACGCTCCTTGTAAAAATATAGGCGTTGACAAATTTTGTAAACCGTGGTAATATTATACTATGAAACACAATCAATCATCTGAAGATTATCTTGAAAGTATCTTGCTGTTATCGCGCGAGTCGGAGTTTGTGCACAGGGTGGACGTGGCGCGCAAGATAGGCGTTTCCCAGCCCGCCGTCCAAAAGGCGATAAAAATTTTGCAGGCAAGCGGCTACGTGGAGTGCGACGGAATGCACATTTACCTCACCAAGGAGGGTGAGGAGTACGCATCGCGCGTCTACGACAGGCACTGCACGATAAAGGAATTTCTGCGCCTGCACGGCGTAAACCCGCTTGACGCCGATTCCGACGCTTGCGAACTCGAACACGTCGTTTCCGACGCGACTTTCGATATGATGAAGGGCTTTGTCAATAAAAATAAGTGAATTTTTTTCGCCGTACGCCGTACGGTGATAATTTTTAACAAAAAGTTAACCTGGGTTATTTTTATTGACAAAAGATTTTAATGATATTATACTGAATGGCGTAATAAAAAAGCCCGTATCGCGGACGAAGGAGAAAGAATGCCCATAGCAATCGCGCCTGCCGGCACGGAACTCGAAGTGAAGAGAGTGGGAGCCGACGAAAAAGTAAAAAAGCATCTGCGTGAACTCGGTATATCCGAAGGCAGTAAAATCACCCTCATTTCGTCAAACGGCGGCAACGTCATCGTGATAGTGAAAGAGGGCAGGCTGTGCCTCGATAAAACGCTTGCAAGCAAGATTTTCGTAGCGTAAAAAGAGGACGGGTCCAAAAAGTTCTGTCTGAACCGGACGGAGCGCGGATATGCGGCGTTGCGCCGCAATTATTTTCGGGTAAAATATTAATCACGGTTTAAATTCGCGCACATCATTCACGGCGCGGACAATATAATAGACAAGGAGATAATATGACAAAATTACTCAGCGATTTTACCGTGGGCGAACACGGCAAAGTCAAAGCAGTATCGGGCGAGGGACGTATTCGCCGCAGGCTCTTCGATATGGGCGTAACGCCCGGTGCAGAGCTTACGATGCGTAAGAAAGCTCCGCTCGGCGACCCCATAGAGATTACTTTGAGGGGTTACGAACTGACCTTGAGAAAGGTCGAAGCGGCTTGCGTGGAGGTGGAAGTTCTATGAAAACATTTGCATTGGCGGGCAACCCCAACTGCGGTAAAACGACGCTGTTCAACGCTCTGACGGGCGCGACCGCACACGTCGGCAACTGGCCCGGCGTCACCGTAGACAAGCGCGAAGGTACCTACAAGGGCGGCAAGGAAAACGTCAACATCGTGGACCTTCCCGGTATCTATTCGCTTTCGCCCTACACGCCCGAAGAAGTTATCGCGCGTAATTTCATCTTGGACGAACATCCCGACGGCATAATCAATATCGTCGACGCGACCAATCTCGAGCGTAACCTTTACCTTACCACACAGTTGCTCGAAATGGACGTGCCCGTGATAGTCGCCCTCAATATGATGGACGAAGTTGAAAAGGCGGGCGACAAAATCGATACCAAATCGCTTGAAAAACAGCTCGGCGTACCCGTCGTCGAAGTTTCGGCAATCAACGGCAAGGGCGTAAAGCAGCTTATGGACAGGGCGGCGGCAATGTCTGCGGAGCGCAAGGGCTCGACCGTTATAAAGGGTCTTTTCGAAAAAGAGCTTGAAACGGCCTGCGCCTACTACGAGGCGGAAGAGGTCGCTTCACCCCTGTTCCACGCGGTAAAACTGCTTGAAAACGACGAGGTGGAACTCAAGCGCAAGGGTGCAAAGAGCGCGCGCGCAAAGGTTACCGCGAATGAGGATATGGAAGCGGTTATCGCTGACGAAAGATATAAATACATATCCGCCAATCTCTCCACCGCAAAAGTCAAAAAGCAGGAGAAGGGCGCGCTTACAAAGTCCGATAAAATCGACCGCGTACTGACCCACAGGGTTTGGGCTATTCCCATCTTCATCGTTATTCTGTTCTTTATATTCCACCTTACGTTCTCCGAAAACCTGTTCTATCTCAACGGTTTTACGGAAAATCAGGGTTGGATGCCCTCGCTTGTCGAGCTCGGACTTGCCACGGAAGAGGACGGCGAGCTGGTCTATAACAATTTCGGCGTCGAAATACTCGCTATTTTCTACGACGGCACAGTATATTCGCCCGGCGTTATCCTGACTAACTTCCTCAACCTTTTCCTTGACCACATTTCCGGCGGTATCGTTACTCTTATGGAGAACGGCGGCGCCGCCGAATGGGCAACGGGACTTGTAGGCGACGGTATTCTCGGCGGTATATTTGCCGTTCTCGGATTCCTTCCCCAGATCCTTACGCTGTTCCTGTTCTTCTCGCTTCTTGAAGACACCGGTTATATGGCGCGTATAGCGTTCGTACTCGATAGAATTTTCCGTAAATTCGGCGTCTCGGGCAGGGCGTTTATGCCTATGATTATGGGCTTCGGCTGTTCCGTTCCTGCGTCTATCAATACGAGAACGCTTGCCGACGAGAAGGAGCG
>CAYLQK010000054.1:0-10825 GCA_964385865.1 uncultured Clostridia bacterium
CAGGATGACAATAAGGTGCGCAAAGCGTCGCAAAGCTCGCGCAGGATGACATAGAACATTTTAGCCCTTCGGCAAGCACCGGAACGTCAGCGGATTCTTTCCGTTCGCATAGTTAATTTTCAAATGACAGGCGTTTTCCCTGCCCGCTTTTTTAAGTCTCAAAATGACGAAAACGCCGCCGTTAAAGCACAAATGCGTTAAATTTCTACTTCAAACGCGCTTACTTCGCCGCACCGAAGTTGTCCGTTATGTCCTCAATCCTACGTTTACGGATTTATCACTGTTTGGACAGGAATTCCTCAGTCAACGCCTTGTACGCCCTTGCGCCGACGCATTTGGGGTCGTGGAGCATAATGGGAACGCCGTGGCTCGGAGCTTCGGCAAGACGAACGTTTCGCGGTATTATTATTTCATAGAGTTTGGTTTTGAAAAATTTCTTAATTTCGGCCGTTATCTGCTTGGATATCAACGCCCTTCCGTCGTACATCGTTATCACGACGCCTTCTATCTGCAAGTTCGGGTTTAAATGCTGTTTGACAAGAGCTATCGTATTCATAAGCTGGCTCACTCCCTCCAAAGCGAAATATTCGCTCTGAAGCGGAATTATAACCGAATCGGACGCCACCCAGGCGTTTATCGTTAACAGTCCCAGCGACGGCGGGCAATCGATAAATATGTAGTCGTAATCTCCGCGGACCTTGTCGAGCGCGTCTTTGAGTATCCGCTCGCGGTTCTTCTTGTAGACGAGGTCGACTTCCGCACCCGTGAGGTCGACGTTCGCCGGAAGCAGGTCTAAAAGCTTGACCTGCGTCGGCAGGATATTTGCCGCGGCGCTATCGTCGTCGACAAGCACGTTATACACAGATTTTTTCAATGCGCTCTTCGAAAATCCGAGCGCCGTCGTCGCATTGCCCTGCGAGTCGACGTCGACGAGCAGGACTTTCTTGCCGAAATCGGCGCAGTATGCCGCCATATTCACGGCGGTGGTGGTCTTCCCAACACCGCCTTTTTTGTTTGTAAATGCTATAATTTTTCCCATAACAAGACCCTCGGTTTCACGTTAAACAATGCCTTTAACCTTCAAATTTTTTAAAAGGATTTTCGTCGTGCATTGCTTCGTTTTTCTCCATAAATTCGATTACTTCGGAATAGGTCTTGCCCTCGAGCAACATATCCACTTCTTCCGTATATATAGTCTCTTTTTCAATGAGAACTCGCGCCATATTGTCGAGAACCGAACGGTTTTCCGAAAGAAGTTTTCTTGCACGCTCGTGTTGAACGGATACTATGCCGCGGACCTCTTCGTCGATAAGCTTTGCCGTTTCCTCGGAATATGCGTTGTGCGTCGCCATATCCTTGCCGAGAAATACGGGCTGCGAGTCGTCGCTGTAACAGATGAGTCCGAGTTTTTCACTCATACCGAATTCAGTAACCATCGCGCGCGCCATTTTGGTCGCCTGTTTAATATCG
The DNA here is from genome assembly GCA_964385865.1 of uncultured Clostridia bacterium. Lineage (GTDB taxonomy): Bacteria > Bacillota > Clostridia > Christensenellales > Borkfalkiaceae > Coproplasma. The sequence goes on from CAYLQK010000054.1 coordinate 1,471, forward strand.
CCCATAGCTCCGGAAGATATATCCTTTATGACAAGCTCTTCCGCTACGCGGCCGCCCAGCGTCATACAGATATCGTCGATGAGGAAGTTTCTGGAGTAGTACGCCCTGTCGGAATCGGGACGGGTCATTGTGAATCCGCCTGCGCTGCCGCGGGGGATTATAGTCACTTCGTGAACGGGATCGCAGTTGGGACAAAGTTTTGCGAGTATGCAGTGCCCCGATTCGTGGAATGCGGTAAGGCGTTTTTCCGATTCGGTTACGACTTTGCTCTTCTTAGCAGGTCCCATAGCTACTTTATCGAAAGCTTCGAAAAGCTCTGCGTTGGTTATAAATTTCTTATTGGCGCGCGCCGCAAGTATTGCAGCCTCGTTCAGGAGGTTTGCAAGATCCGCGCCCGAGAACCCTGCCGAAAGCCTTGCAATGTTCTTGAAATTGATATCGGGCGAAAGCGGTTTATTGCGCGCGTGCACTTTGAGTATCTGCTCCCTGCCCTTTACATCGGGAAGATTTACGTAAACCTGCCTGTCGAAACGCCCCGGGCGGGTGAGCGCAGGGTCGAGAATGTCCGCGCGGTTGGTCGCCGCAATGACGATTACGCCCTCGTTCGATTCGAAGCCGTCCATCTGGACGAGGATTTGGTTGAGCGTCTGTTCGCGCTCGTCGTTTCCGCCGCCCAGGCCCGCGCCTCTATGACGGCCTACCGCGTCGATCTCGTCTACGAATATAATACAGGGCTGGTTCTTTTTCGCCATATCGAATAAGTCGCGCACACGCGACGCGCCCACGCCCACGTACATTTCTACGAAGTCGGAACCCGACACCGAGAAGAACGGAACGCCGGCTTCACCGGCTACAGCCTTGGCAAAGAGCGTCTTACCCGTTCCCGGAGGCCCCACCAAAAGTACGCCTTTCGGTATGCGCGCCCCCAAATCCGCAAACTTTTTCGGTTGGCGCAAGAATTCAACTACTTCCGCAAGCTCGACCTTTTCTTCCTCTGCCCCCGCGACGTCGGTAAAGCGCACCTTTATATTAGTGGAAACGCGCGCCTTTGTCTTTGCAAAGTTCATCACCTTTCCCGCGCCGCCCATAGAGGAACGGATTATCATAAAGAATACGACGCAGACGACAACTATCATTACGACGTAGAGCGCCGTTGACCACCAGCTGCCCGCGTTGGGGTCTGTGAGCGATACCTCAACCCCCATACTCATCCAGTCTCTGATGACCGCGTCTTTATCGTATGCGCCCGACGAAAACGCCGAGAAACCGATGCTGTAATACTCGTTTACGTAGGATTTGCCGTTCCAGGTATAGCCGCTGAATTTATATCCTTTGGCCGCCACCTTCCAAATAACTACAAGCGCTTCGCCGTCGGTACCGTCTTCGTTGATTTTAACGATAGCGCCGTTGCTTACTCTATATCCCTCAAGCACGCTACCGTCAATAACGCTGTAAATTATGCCGTCCTCTTCGTTGGGCGTATCTTTGTCTACGTAATATTGCGCATTTTCGACGTAGGTTATAAAATCCGAGAAGGATTCTTCCTTTGCGGTATTAATTAAATTGGTAACCATAAGAACGATTGCCGCAATAACAAGCGCAAGGATAATAACCGTCATTATGACCTTTCCTTTTTTACCCAAAATCTTACTCCTTTAAAATATTGACTTAATAATGGCGATAAGAAGTGCCGCCGAGAATTATTTTAACATATAATTTAAGTGTTTTCAAGCATTTGCGACAAGAAAATTAATATTCTCACTCAGTTTTTACTCTGTTTTCACTTTACTTAAATTTAAGTCGTTTTTTGATTTTTAACCGGAAATCGACCTCTTTTTTTGCTACGCGCATAGCAAAAAATTACCCAAAAAATGTTTAACGTGAAACTTTCAACCTAATTTTTTGAACTTTAAAATGTTCCACGTGAAACCGACTACGCCTGAATTTCCTTGTTTTTACAGTTGTGGATATCTTTTACCCGAAAGCGGGCGTTTTGCCCCTGCGGTTGATTTCCGCCGCTATTATTTTGTGTAAATAGTCTTTACGGTATTCTAAACAATAAAGTTTTATGGGGAATATTATATATTATTTCACTTAATTTAAAAATTCGCGGCAAATTTAAAGCCGAATTATATTTTGCCGCAAAACGGTCAATAAATTAAGCGAGGTTACCGTTATGGACTATTCATTCAATTTATATAATTCACTTGCGCCCGGCGGCGTATGCCTTGCGCTTAAAAAATTTATACCGGTAAAAACCTGCGCTCCCGTAATACTTTGCATCGGCAGCGATCTGTCGGTGGGCGACAGCCTGGGTCCGGTTACGGGTACCAAGTTAAAGGATAAGCTTGCGGGACTGAACTGCTACGTCTACGGAACGCTGTCAAAGCCGATAACGGCGCACGAAGTTAAATATATGAATGAATTTCTTAAATCCACGCATCCCGACAGTCCGGTTATAGCCGTTGACGCCGCAGTCGGGCTTGCGGGGGATATCGGATTGATAAAGGTTACTCATAGGGGAATAAAACCCGGCAGCGGCGCAAACAAAAAGCTTTCAAAGGTCGGCGACGTCTCGATTATGGGAATTATAGCCGAACGCTCCGTTTTTAATTATTCTCTCTTTTCCGCAACCCGCCTGAACGTTATCTATAAGATGTCGGAAATTATAGCGGAAGGAGTGGCTTCCTTCATACTCGACTACATTCAGAATGCCAATCTGAAGGATAATTTAGACGCATTAAAGAACTTTGTCTGAACTATATTCAAAATTAATAATTTTCGGTTAAAATTTTAGGCGCAAACTGTTTTTTAACTTAACGGGCGCAAAGAATTAATTTTAAAAAAATCGGTGGCGCACAACTTTTCCTGCCAAAATTTACCGTCCGTTTTAAAAAAGCTCTTTCATAAAAGAACGCTCTTTTCGGAAAATCCGAAACAATTATTCTATAACCGGCTTTCAAGATAGAAAAGCGCTCCCGGACAAACCGTCCGGGAGCGCTTTTTATAATCACAACCGTATTTTTCAAAAAGGCATTCTTAAAATTATAAATAGTTTTCTATAATTCGATCAGCTTTTTGTTGCTCTGTCTTGCATAGTTCACGGTATAAAAAGTTCCGCCGCTGTTCTTTCTCAAAAAGCAGACGAGCACGTCGCAATTGTCTACTAAATATCTGTCCCGCGCGTGCATACAGCCCGAAAAATAGAGGGGCGCAAGCGAAATTACCTCGTCGCATTGGGTTAAAACGCGCTCATATCTCTGTCTGCTCGCGGCAGAAAATCTATACGCCTGATCGTCGCAGGGCAGACAAGCTATCAGTTTGACGTCATACTTTTTTTTAAAGAAGAGTACGCTCTCCGCGGCAGCTACGTCGAAACCGACTGCCATTCCGCAGTAAAATTCTTTCGTTCCGTTTTTGATGAGATTCAGAATTATCCTGTCAAGCAGCAAATTATTGAAATCGTACAAATTTAATTTTCTGTGTCCGCTGAACGCGCATCTCTCGTACATAAATCAACCCTATTATATTATATGGAATGGAAAAACTACCTTTTCACGCGTAAAGTCCGCATTCTTATCCGCACCCGATTTCAAAGCGGGGATTTGCGCTCTTTACCCCTGCCGCGGGGATAGAGCGGCGGGGTATGGGCGACCTTTCTGATTATGACAAGCGACCGTTTGCCGCAATCTTCGGGCAATTCGTATCTCTTTACGTCCTCTAACTCGCCGCCCAGTATTTTTATTGCGTTTTTCGCCCGGGCAATCTCCTCGTCGGCGTCTCCCTTGTAAGAAACGAACCTGCCTCCGACCCTTACGAAAGGCAGACAATACTCGCATAGCGTATTCAGCCTTGCGACCGCCCTTGCGCACGCGACGTCGAATTTTTCGCGCAAATTTTTATCTCTTGCCCCGTCTTCGGCGCGGATATTTGCCACTTTTACACAATCTAACCCGAGTTTTTCCACAACGTCGTTCAGATACAGACACTTTTTCCCTATACTTTCGACAAGCGTAAACTTGAGATCGCTTCTGTAAATCTTGACGGGAATAGAGGGGAATCCTCCGCCCGACCCTATTTCGACGACCGAGGCGTCTTTCGGAAAAGCGGATTCGCCCGCCAAACTGTCAAGAAAATGCTTATAAAGCACGCCTTTTTCGTCGCAAACGGACGTAAGATTGTACATTTTATTGTAACTTAACAGAATTTCGGCAAATTCTTTGAATTTTGCGCCGTATTCGCCCCTTATTGCGTCCAGATACTTTTCAAGTTCCATACCGGCAAATTATAACACACATTATAAAAAAATACAATACAAATTATCAACTTTCAATTTTATCAACTGTCAACAAATTTAAGTGGATAAACTCATTTTACCGTTTTTTAGGTCGATTTTTATCTGTTTCGCCAAAAACTTGCTCCTTAAAAATCTTCCACCCGTCAACATTTCATAAACAATTTTTTTAACATAAAATTTCACCTTTTTCCACCGCTTAAACCCTTTCAATTTTGTTGCTTTTTTCCGCCGTTTTTGTTAATATATTATTGTTTTAAAACAAAAATCAATTATTGTTCACAATTCCACCGCCGCTAATAATATAAATACTAAAAATAATCTATTAATATAAATAAATTCTATCATATAAACTGAGTTCTGCCGAGGCGGGCAGAAAAATTTTTAAAAAGAGGAAAATGAGCTATGAAAGCAGTTTGCGAAGGCATTGATTTATCCGATGCGGTATTGAAAGTAGTAAAGGCGTGTGCCACGAAGACGACCGTTCCCGTGCTCGAATGTATCAAAATTTCAGCTAAAAACGATTCGCTCACCCTTTCGGCAACCGACGGGGAAATTTCTATACAGAAAACCATCAAAGCGGAGATATATGAGGAAGGGGACGTATGCGTTCCCGGCAGGTACTTTTCCGATTTCATTAAAAAGCTGGAAGGCGTGCAGATAACTCTTTCCGCAAACGAAAGAAAAATGGATATCATCTATGCCGACAGTCAGACGGATATGCAGGTGCTTCCCGCCGAAGATTTTCCGCGCATAGACGTGGATATCAAGGAGAACGTCTTTTCCGTAAAGACGGCGGATCTCAAAAAATTTATTACGTCGACGTCGTTCTGCTGCGCAACGGACGATTCGCGTCCCATACTCAAGGGCTGCCAGTTTCTGATAAAGGGGGACGAAATCTCCGTAACTTCGCTTGACGGGTTCAGACTTGCGACCGTGAAGGGTAACGTTATCTCTTCATCCGGCAATTTAGAAATTGTGTGCCCCGCGAGGACGCTCAACGAGATAGAAAAAATGATTCCCGACGGAGACGGAAACACTGAAGTTTTCGTCCAGCGCGGAATGATTATGGTCTCCGCGGACAACACCGTGCTAACTTCGCGCCTTTACAGCGGCGACTTTATAAAGAAGGAAAACATCATTCCCAAGGAATTTTCCACCGTCGTCAAAGTAAATAAAACCGCGCTCAAGGCGAGTATCGAGCGTGCCGCAATACTCGTGAGAAGCGATAAGAACAGTCTCATTATTTTCGACGTCAATTCCGACAGGATAGAGATATCCTCTAATTCCGAGATAGGCAACGTCCAGGAACCGGTAAAAGCTGCCGTCAGCGGAAAGGACGTGCGTATTGCAATGAATTCAAAATTCATTATTGACGCGGTCAACGCGCTGTCTGAAGAGGAAATAACGCTGTCGTTCAACAACAATATTCAGCCGTTTATCTGTGAAAATGCCGAAAATAAGGACAGGCTGTACCTTATTTTACCCGTAAGAACGGCCAATAACGCTTGACACAAAGTGACTTTGTATTGTATCTTAATAACCGTACCGCAATTGAATAGAGATACGTTAGGTACGGCAGCGTAAAAAAATTTGATTAAAAGTTGCTATTATTTAAATAAAATTTAATAAAAAGAGGAGTTAAAAAATGAAAAGAACTTATCAACCCAAAAAGAGACAGAGAAGTAAGGTGCACGGTTTCAGAAAGAGAATGTCTACCACTGCCGGAAGAAAAGTGTTGAAGAGAAGAAGAAATAAGGGCAGAAAGAAGCTTTCCGCTTAAATTGAGTGAAATATTTACGGATAAAAAAGAACACTGACTTTCAAAAGCTTTTCAACAGGGGAAACAGAGTGTTTTCCCCCTGTATTACGTTATTATATCTTAATTCTTCCGAAATGTCGATGGGAATAGCGGTGTCGAAAAAACACGGTAAGGCGGCCAAGAGGAACAGAATCAAGCGTCTGCTGCGCGCGGCGTTCGATTCAACGCAGTCAACGCTTAAAAATAATTACAGCATTATAATAGTGCCGAAAGTCAGGGAAGAATATTCTTTAAAAGCTTTTGAAAAAAGTTTACTCATCTGCTTTAAAAAGGTAAACGAATGCGCAAAAAACTAAAAAAGTTGTGGAAAATTCTGCGGCGCACGGTTCTAAAACCTTTTATTAAGATGTTTTTAATGCGTCTTATAATATTTTATCAGAAACACCTTTCAAGGCATACCTGTCTGTATAGTCCCACCTGTTCGGAATATATGCTCCGCGCGATAAACAACCACGGTGTGATTTTGGGGATTCTTATGGGCAGCTGGCGGCTTTTGCGGTGCAATCCGTTGTCCAAAGGCGGCTACGACCCCGTACCCGAAAATTATTTCAAATTGAAATGGGTGATATGAAATTTCGCCGCTTTGATTACGTTGGGAGAGTTGCAGTCCGGAAATTTCGGCAATTACCGTTTAAAGTCGGACTTGGCGGCAACGCAATTTAATTTTTATGGAAATTTTTAATTTACTTAGTATATCCACAAACTTCATTCCGGTAGGCGTGGAAGAAATCATTCCCAAAGATCTAAACTGGCTTGGAAAAATAGTTCAATGGCTCATCGAGGGTATAGGAATCGTCGGCGTGGGAGTCATAGTCTTTACCCTGCTGTTAAAGACTATCGTCCTTCCTTTGGACATATATTCGAGGATAAAGACCAAAAAGCAGTCTCTTCTTATGGAAAAGATGCGGCCGCAGATGGAAAAACTGCAAAAACAATACGCCAACGACAAGCAGATGTACAGCCAGAAAGTAATGGAGTTACAGAAGCAGAACGGCTATTCTATGTTCGGCGCCTGTCTCCCGATGATAGTTTCGCTCGTCATCTTTATGGTCGTGTTCAGCGCTTTCTCAACCTATTCCCAGAACGCCAACCTTTCCACTTACAACAATATGGTAAAGGCGTATAACGACAGCGTCCAGGCGTACGTATTGACCGACAAGGACGGAAACACCGTAAACGAGGACGGCTTTCTTATCGAAAGCGAAGACTCCTCTACGGCCGCAACCGCATACCTCGTGGATTTCGGCGCGTTCTATACCGTCTACTCCGCAGACGGCGGCGAAACGCTCACGGCGGAAGAGTTTTCGGCAATGACGGAAGCTTCGAAGATGGAAATAGTTCAAAATTACCTCAGAATAGGCGCGAGGGAGGCCTCGGCGGAGTATTACAGGGCGAACAGAAATAATTTCCTTTGGGTAAATAATATCTGGTATCCCGACTCGCTATTGAACAAGGAAGTTCCCTCGTTCTCCAAATTCAGTTCGGCTATCACCCGTGCCATAGGTTCGGGAGTGGACGAGGACTACGAAACTTCTTACAATGAAGTAACTTACAATTTAAGCAAAGAAAAGAGCAACTATAACGGCTATTTCATTCTGATCGTGCTTGCTATAGGACTTATGTTCTTGCAGCAGTTCATAATGATGCGTTCGCAGAAGGCGACGAACGAATTGAGCACCGTGGACGGATCGGGTGCGAGAACGAATAAATGGATGATGGTAATGATGCCCATCATTTACGGTCTGTTTTCTTTCTTTTACAGCGCGGCGTTCTCGATATATATGATAACGAACACGATATACAGCCTTGTAACAACATTGATTATTAATAAAGCAATGGACGTAAGCTTTGCAAAACGCGGCGACGATTTTCTTATGAGCAAAAAGGAAAAGCAGACCAAAAACAGAAAGAGGTTAAAATAATAATGGAAGAAATGCAAAATATTTTCACCGCAAAGACGGTGGACGAGGCGGTCGAAGAGGGACTCAAAACGCTTAAAATTACGCTTGACGAAGCGGAAATAGTGGTATTGGAAGAGGGCAGAAAAAAGCTTTTCGGCTCCGTAAAGGCAAAAGTTCAGATAACTAAAAAGGTATCGGACGCAGGACGCGCGGCACAATTTGTAGACGGATTACTTAAAATTCTCGGCATCAACGCCGCCTGCGAGGTCGTCGGCGAAGACGAAAGCATAAAGATAGATATCAAAACGGCCGATTCATCGAGGGTAATAGGTAAGCGCGGCGAAGTGCTTGACGCTATCCAGTGCATTGCAGGCGCGGTTGCGAATATCGGCAAGGACCAATACAAGAAAGTTGTAGTGGACTGCGAGAATTACCGCGCACAGCGCGAGGAAACTCTGAAAGCCCTCGCGGAAAAGCTTGCTAAAAAGGCCGTTGAAAAGGGCAGAAAGATGACGCTGGAGCCTATGAATCCCTATGAAAGGCGCATCATTCACTCCGCACTTGCCGACAACAGCGAGGTTAAGACCATATCCGAGGGCAAGGAGCCGAACAGATATATAGCGGTTATCCCCAACAACGCAAAGCCCTACGACAAGGGGCTGCGTTACGGCGACAGAAAGGACAGGCGCGACGGCGAAAAGACCTTCGGCGACAGAAGGGAAGGCGGTCGCGGCGACAGAAGGGACAGACGCGACAACAGGCGCCAGGACAACAGGCGCGACGACAGGCGTCCGTCCGGCGGCGCAAAACGCGGGAAGAAGGAAATCTATTTCGGCGCATTCCTCGGTAACAGCAACGCGCTCGGCAATTCCGAAGAAAAGCCCGGGGACAAGACGGAAGAATAAATCACGCCGAAGGACGCCATTGTCGTTTCGCGCAAGCGTAGCTATCCTATGTGCGCCGCATTATAATATATACGGCTTACCCCTTTTAGGGGGGGGAAGCTGTCCGCAAAGCGGACTGACGGTGGTTTGATAAAATAATTTTCCCCATATTGCCGTTCAGCCGTTTAGAATGAAGTGAAGAATTTCTTCAAATTTCACAGCAAATCACGGAATTTCGCAGCCTCGCTAAGGCGGGAAATTCGTGAATGTCTTTGCCGCAGAAAATTCAGCGCGACGGCTCGCGCGTAAAGAATTTTCAAGGCATAATTAAACAAAAGCAAATTTAAAAAATTTACGCCGAAAAACGGCAAGGTTGAATTTACTTCAACCGTGAAGCCGTTTTACGACGAATATATCTCACGGCAAATGTTTGCGCAGCAAAGATTTGCGTGAA